>DASYBM010000016.1:600000-770745 GCA_036500765.1 Candidatus Sulfotelmatobacter sp. | reverse complement strand
TGGCGAACAGCTCCAACGTTGCCGTGACCTGGTCGGCCTCAAGGGGTACGATTTCCAGCAGCGGTCTGTATCAGGCGCCCTCGGTCAGCGCCAATACGGACGCGACTGTAACTGCGACCAGCTCGGTCGACTCGACGAAGTTCGGAAGCGCCGCAGTCACAGTCACACCTTCAGTGTCTGCGCTCTCTGTTACGACCACCTCCCTGGCCAATGCAACGGCAGGAACGGTATACTCTGCCACTCTGTCTGCCACTGGAGGAACAACCCCATACCACTGGAGCATTGCGTCAGGAACTCTGCCGACGGGCATCACCTTGGCCAGCAGCGGCTTGCTCTCTGGAACGACCTCGCAAACAGGACAGTTCACCTTCACCGCCCAGGTTGTGGATTCCTCTTCCCCCAGCAAAACGGCGACGAAATCTTTAACTCTGAACGCCCTCGGATCGATCACCGTGACTGTCAGCCCGGCCGCGACCTCGGTTTCATCGTCAGGAACGCTACAGTTTACCGCCGCGGTGACCAACACCTCCAACGTTGCCGTAACCTGGTCGGCCTCAAGGGGTACGATTTCCAGCAGCGGTTTGTATCAGGCGCCCTCGGTCAGCGCCAACACGGACGCGACTGTAACTGCGACCAGCTTGGCCGACTCGACGAAGTTCGGAAGCGCCGCAGTCACCGTAACGCCTCAGGTGGCGGCGCTCTCTGTTGCGACCACCTCCCTGGCCAACGCAACGGCAGGAACGGCATACTCCGCCACTCTGTCTGCCACTGGAGGAACGACCCCCTATCGCTGGAGTCTTGCGTCAGGAACTCTGCCGACGGGCAT
Source organism: Candidatus Sulfotelmatobacter sp. (assembly GCA_036500765.1). Taxonomy (NCBI): domain Bacteria; kingdom Pseudomonadati; phylum Acidobacteriota; class Terriglobia; order Terriglobales; family Candidatus Korobacteraceae; genus Candidatus Sulfotelmatobacter; species Candidatus Sulfotelmatobacter sp. Next base: position 769,919 of record DASYBM010000016.1, on the reverse strand, counting down.
CACCTTGGCCGGCAGCGGCTTGCTCTCTGGAACCACAACGCAGACCGGACAGTTCACCTTCACCGCCCAGGTTGTGGATTCCACTTCGCCCAGCAAAACGGCGACAAAAGCCTTAACTTTAACCGTGAGCACCTCAATAATTTCGAAGGGAAATACGGCGCCCTCCACTTTGTTTGGCTTCTCCGCCACCAATACCTCAATCGGCGGTTACCCGACGGTGAATTATTCGATGCAGCGCTTCTGGGACTCGCCGCCGCTACAGTGGCCGTCGATTAACACCGCATCCGGGGTCTTCGATTTCAACAACCTCGACGCTACTCTGGCCACTGCCTATTCCAGCGGCGTGACGGAGGGTATGTACACTCTGGCCCGGACTCCATCGTGGGCCTCGTCCAATCCATCGGATATGTCCTGTAATTATGCCACCGCCGCATCCGGAGGCGGCGGGGGAGAATGCGATCCCCCGAATGATCTCAACAGCGATGGCACAGGAAGCAATGCCATCTGGAAGGCTTGGATTACCGGGATTGCCTCCCATGTCAACAATCCAACGTATTTGCAGACGCACGCTCACATTAAATACTGGGAGATCTGGAATGAACCCGACGCTCAGTTTTACTGGAACGGTAGCTTCGCCCAGCTGGCGCGCCTCACCGAGGACGCGAATTGCATTATCACTGGCCGAGGCGTAATCCATGAGAGCGGCAACGGCACCGCCACGGCTTGCACTGCTACCGCGATCGACCCTACCGCGCAAATCATCATGTCTTCGGGCCACGCAACTGGCAAGCTTCTGACTTACGCGCAGAACCAACTCTATTGCAATGCCTCTCCCACCGGATACCAACTGCCCTGTCCAATTCCCGGGAACGCGGTTGCCTCCGCCGTCGACATCATCAACTTCCACATGAAACCGGGAAACCAAACCGGAGACACCTGCCCGCCGCCCACGGCTTGTACACCGGAGTCCGCCATGCAGATGTACATCTCAGGAATTCATGGCATTCTTCAGCCCGCCGAACAGGCCAAGCCGCTGTGGGATGGTGAAGCGTCCTACGCGGAAGCCGGCTTTACCGGCGCCTATACCGATGTCGACATGGCGGCTTCTTTCCTGCCGCGCTTCTATCTGATCGACTGGTCTCTCGGCATCTCCGGCATCGCCTGGTATGACTGGAGCTACATGACGACTCTGCCCGCCCCAGTACAGACTTCCTATCAACAGACTTACAACTGGCTGTCAGGATCGTCTCTCAGCACGCCGTGCGCCGCCAGCGGGACGGTGTGGTCCTGCACGATCACCAAGTCTGGAACGCAATACCTGATCATGTGGGACGCTTCGCAAAGTTGCGCTAACGGCTCATGCACCACGGCGACCCAGACCGTTGGCTCGCAATGGTCAACGTATCAAGACATAACCATTGCCAACGCGCCGGTTTCCATCTCCGGACGAATCGTTCCCGTGGGCATTAAGCCGGTAGTGATGCACTGAAAACGGACGACCGGGCCGGGATCGCCGGTCCAGACCCGCCGGTACAAGATCCCAATCCAAGATCGCAACCCTCTCGTTGCGTGACGAAGAAAGAGCCCGTATCGAAACGATGCGGGCTCTTTTTGTTTGCGCATATTCATCGCTACCGCTCCAACCTAACCGGCCCGCTCGGAAAGCTTGCGTGCTAGACTTCAGTTGTCTGCCGTGCTGACCAACCTGTGCTGAGCCACCTGAAGCGCCGGCTGTTCTGGATCGTCGCTCGAACTTGCTTCCTTGCCTATCGCTGCCTGCCGATATTCGGCACACTCCGCGCATCCATCGCCATCATCCGCCGTGATCAGACTTTCCTGGTCATCCAGCGCAACGATGGACGCGGCCTTTCCTTACCGGGAGGCATAGCCGGGTGGAAAGAAGCGGAAGAGAAGACTGTTCAGCGTGAGGTTCTGGAAGAGACTGGATTGAGCCTCACCAAAGAGGAGCTGAGATTACGCTATCGCAGCACGGTGGACGTGCCTTGCGACATCTCAGTGTTTGAGGCCGAAGCCATTGGCGTGTTGGAGGGTTCCTGGGAAGGATCGCCGCGCTGGATGACGCTGGATGAACTCGAAGCTGGACTGCTGGAGAGCCAAAGGCCTGTTCTCGAGTTGCTCAAGAAACTTGCCGGCGAAAGCTCCGCTGAAGCATGAGGTTTACGACCAAGAAAAAAGGCTGCGGATGCGCTTCAAATTAGAAGCACACCACGCAGCCTTCACATCGATTTTTCTTCAAACCAGCTTTTTCAACAACCCAGCTTGCAGCCTATTGACCGGTGCCCGATAAGGTCACCACTTGCGGGGAAGAAACCGCGGAGTAGCTGAATGTAAGGTCGCCGTTGATCGATCCGGTGTTGGTTGGACTGAACTCCACTCCAAGAGTGCAAATTCCGTTCGCCGGAACGCTCGTGCCGCACGGAATTGCTCCGCCGCTGGTATAGATATAGTCGCCGCTGGCCACGATGCTGGTAATGGGAAGCGCGGTGGTCTCGTAGTTGGTGACTGTGATTACCTGAACCGCACTCGTGCTCCCTACTGCCACCGTTCCAAAGGCGAGCGTCGCGGGAGACATTTTTACCGGCTCAATGCCGGTGCCTGCGGCGTTCAGCACTTGCGGGCTGATCGCAGCGTTGTCGATTACGGTAATGCCTGCGAGCGTGCCGCCCGCCACCAGCGGCTTGAACGTAACGGTCACGGTGCATGACTTGCCCGTGCTCAACGCTCCGCCGCAGGGTGATGTACCGCTCGGGGTCACTGTATATGAGCCGCTTCCGGTCACGCTGGTGAGGTTTACCGTTGCTGTGCTCACGTTCTTAATAGTGACGACTTTGCTCGACGTGCTATTCAAAATAATATTGCCAAAGTTGAGGTTTGACGGGCTGAAGGTCAACGGCACCGCGGAGCCGTTCTGTCCGGTTCCGGTAAAGCCGCCGAACGCGGGGCTCTCCGGCGCGTTGCTCGTAACGGTCAAGGCGCCTTTGATCGTGCCGGAGTAGGTAGGCGTAAAGGTTACGGAAAAAGAACATTTGGCCTTCGCCGCCAGCGTCCCGTTGCACGGCGTCGACCCGCTGCCCACGGCCGAAAAATCTCCGCTGGTCGTGAACGTAAAGGTCAAAGTCTTGCTCTGATTGTTGGTCAGCGTCATCGTCTCTGCGGCACTGGAACTGCCCACATTCGTGGCGGGAAAAGTTATATTTGCAGAGAATGTAAGGTCCGTCTGTCCTATCCCGCTCATGGTTACGATGTGGGGCGAACCCGGCGCGGTGTCGTTAATCGTGATCGTACCGGGCGCCGATCCAGTGACTACCGGCGCAAAGCTGGCCGTAATCGTACAAGTCTGACTCGCCGTGAGCGTTACACCCGTGCAATTGTCCGTCTTGGTATAGCCGCCGCTCGGCATCACAGAATTCACCGTGATATTCGCAGAGCCGTTATTGGTGACCGTAATTTTCTGGCCGGCGCTCGAAGTGTTGATGACCTGATTGCCAAAAACCAGGTTGGTCGGCGAAATAGAGATCGACGCCATAGAGGAAACACCCGTCCCCCCAAGTGCCACCATCTGCGGGCTCGTGCTGGCATCGTCGGTAATCGTGAGTGTGCCCGTTGCCGCGCCCACGGCCGACGGAGTGAAGTACACACTGATCGTGCAGTTTCCCCCCGGAGCCACTGCCGCTTGACAGGTGTTGGTCTGGCTAAAGACTCCGCCGCCCGTCGAGATGCCCGTGATATTCAGAGCCACCGCCTGATTGTTGGTGACCGTTTCTACCAGTGCCGTACTCTTCACATCCACTTGCTGACTTCCGAAATTGAAGGCGACATTCGATAGCAATACCGGCCCGCCCGCGCAGGTACTCGCCGGAGGCAGCTTCGCCATTTCCGTGTACCACCACGGTTCTGTGGTCCGGTTGCTCGGCAGGTATTCTCCTGCGACCCAAACCGTGCAAGAGTCGCTCGGATCGAGCACTCCGCTGGACCAGTCGCCCCAGCGATATCCCAAACTGTCGGTATCTTCGGCGTCGCCGTCAGTAACAGGACTGGCGATGTATCCCCAACTGCTCCCCTGCAACGTGCCCGGATTGAAATTCAAGCTATCCAGTCCCGGATGCTGAGATGTCCCGCTTCCCGAAATTTGCAGTATGCCTTGCAGGTTGCCGGCTTTATCCCGGACGATGCTGGGCAGATAAGTATAGAGAGTCGAGTTGGACGGATCCACGATTTGATAGTCGGCGGAAACATATACAGTTTGCGGAGCGGCGGCATTCCTTTGCAGAACACGCACGTCGGCTTCGGTTTGCGTAAGCTGCCGGTTGCTGGGAACGATTTGAAGGGCATGCGCGGAGGTCCATACGCTGCCCTGCCCGCCTTTGGCGGTGTAGTGGAAGAACTGCTGCATGCGGTCGGCCACAGAATCGATCACGATGCCAGTGCTCGCCGTGGAAGGCTGCGGAATGCAAACCGTATTGTAGTAATTGTTCGCTTCAAAACAACCCAACTGATCGCCGGCCGGCTGCGTGGATGGAAGATCCCAGCTGGTGACGAAGGTTGGCGTCGGGGTCGTCGCACTCCAATTGATCGTCCACTGTTCGACGCCCTGGGTATGATTCGGATCGGTCAAATAGCTCGCGCCATCTTTCGGAGGCTCGATCATGTAGGTAAACATTTCTCCGTCCGCCGAGATCGGCGGAGTCGTGTCGGAGTTATTGGCCGGCACCCAACTGCGCCGCTGGTTGAACGTGGTGAGTGGATGCGCTACTGTGCAGGCAGGCGTCTTCGAGTTGTTAACATACGGATTCGACGTGCTGGCGCGCAGTCCGGCTAAGTCCACCGCGCACACCAGCACTCCGTTGATATTGTCGGCGTTGTTGACATCTTGCAGATCGTAAGTGATCCACATCGCCTGATCGGTCGCTGCCGTGTAGGGCGGCGTGGTCGTAGTGGAGCTTTGCCACAATCCGGTCTGCGGATAATCGGGATAGTAGAAATTCCCGTGCGAATTCGTCGGGATAACCGTATCCAGATCGAATTCGAAAGCAAACCAGGCAAATGCAGGAGAAGTTGACGAAACATCTTCAACGTTGCTAATGGCCACGCACATGTAGTTATGGCCGCCGCCTGAAGCCGTGATTCGCTTCTCCATGATCCACAAGTTGTAGACGTTGTCGTGCAGCAGTTGCGAGTTCGGGCTGTAAGCCGTCGGGCAGTGCGTGGTGTGGCCGGAATTGTTGCCGTTCTGGCTCCACGGCCCAGCATCGGACTTTACATTCGTATTCCCTAGAAAATTCACCGGCTGATTGGCATTGACTCCGCTCTTGTACCAGCACTGGTAGCCACTGTTGACGTGCTCGCAATAGTCGTAGAGCCCGACCGCGATGGTCGGGTCCGGGGCAGCCGTCGAGTTGATGCGGTCCGCAACTGTATTCAGGCCGGTATACGTGCTCAGTGTTCCCTGGCCAAACCCATAGCCGCAAAGCAGCGTGAACGCACATGCGAGAAATGCCAGCAACTTGGCTCGATGAGTCAAGGCGGAAAGCTCCTTAGTGAAAGTTGGGGAGGGAGACGTTCGGCAGTAGCTGTGCATGTGAGGGTCCAATCCGCCAAAACAATGGCTGCTATACATCTTTTAGAATGAATAGTTTGGGGGAACTATCGCCTGGGTTACTGAGCTGACGCTACGGCTTAGCTGCAACTCTTTGGTACCGCGACTTCACTTGACGGTAACTTTGCCAAGCCGCTATAGGCACAAAGGCATATGCGAAAGGAACAATCAGATCCAAGCTGCGCAAGGCCCTGTGCCGGACTCGATCGACCGTACGCTCGAGCCAGGAAGCTGGTCTCGCACATTCCTTGGCGGTCGCCACGATCGGCCAGCTTCCTCCCGACTCCTTCCGCCAGAATGCGACGTAACGCTCTATTTTGCTTTTTAGCGCGGAAGAGAGAACCTCCGGGCGATCGCGCTTGGCCACAATGCTCGAGCTCTTAACCCCGGAATGATGATCGCCGTTATATAAGGCCGAGCGATCCGCTCCCTCGAGCGATGCCATCCGCGAGTCGAACCGGATGCCAATGAAGTCACAGATGGCCGTGATCGACATTGCGGGATCGCGGACCAGATCGTCATACTGCAACTGATGAATCGCTGCCCCACGCCGCGCCAGTTCGTCCGCCTCTTGCTTCATTCGGCGATAACCGAGCAGCGCCCGCAAATCCATTCCCTGTCGCGCAAACCAGGGAGACTTCTCCGCGGCACGAACAATGCTCCGCAAAACTTCCGCCGGATCGCGCCAGATTACAATAAACTTTGCCTGCGGAAACCAATCGGCCAGGTCCGTCATGCAGTCGTAATAGCTCGGCGACTTGCACCCCCAAATCGTCGCGCCGTTGTTTCGCGCATACTGCCGCGCCACCGCACTGAAAGCGCCGGGCAGATCGCCGATGTTCTCCGCAATCAGACTGGGATCGATCTTGTGCCGGGTTAACACGCCGTTCCACGAATCCACCTTCTTCAGCCACCACGAACTCTTTCTCGGCAGCAAGAACAGGGGCGACAACAGCGCTAGATCCGATTCATACATCAGTCCGATCTGCGGATGCTGGTTCAGCAGCGCGTAAAGCAGCGAAGTCCCCGAACGCCACATGCCCACCACAAACACGGGCCCTGCGCTCATCTCGGGACTCTGCACCGCAGCCTTGTTCGCAGACATGTCGTGTGCGGTCGCCGTGCGTTCGCCATTGACTGTCGCCGTACTCATGCCGCCTGCGCCTGCGCAGAAATTACTTGCTCAAAAATTTTCATCAGATTGCGGTAGCCCTGTTCCGGACCATATTTCGTTTCCGTCAAGCGCCGTCCGCATTCGCCCATGCGGACGGCCTCGTCCGGCCGGTCCACCAACCATTGAATCTTTTGCGCCAGCTCGCTCACGTTACCGGCCTCAAAAAGAAGACCCGACTTCCCTTCTTCCACAATGTAAGGCAGCCCACCCAGGCGCGCCGCAATGATGGGCTTGCACGCCATGAACGCCTCCAGAGCCGTCACCGGAAAATTCTCGTACCATTCCGAAGGCATCGCCAGACAACGAGCGTTGCGCAGAATCTCCCATTTCTCACTGCCGCTCTTAAAACCCAGCATCTCGATATTGCGAATTCCTTTTTGCTGGACGTATTGCCTGAACTCCTGCTCCAGCGGACCCGTGCCCAGAATCTTCAGCCGCACCAGCGGCAGTTGCTCGAAAGCCCGAATCAGTGTCCAGCAGCCTTTTTCAGGGGATAATCGCCCCATGAACAGCACATAATCTCCCGGCATTTTCCCAGCAGGCAGCGGCGGCGCGTACACAAAATTCGGTCGCACGAACAGCTTCGACTCCGGCACGCCCATTTCCTGCATCTTCGATTTGAAAAACTCAGTCAGGCAGATGAACCCGGAAATCTTGTCGATCACTCCCCCTACCCGGTTCAGACCTAACGTCGCAGCATACAACCCGCTGAACGCGTAGCTGTCTTTGTAGCAGCGCTTGCGAACCGCGTTCAGGTAATCGCCGCCCTTGCACGCTTCGCAGATTTGCCCCTGCGTATAGAACAATCCGTTGGGGCAATGCAGGCGAAAGTTGTGCAGCACCTGCAACGTGGGAATGCCGAGGGAATGCAGCTTGTGATACCCCGAGGGGGAGATCAGCGGGTAAACGTTGTGGATGAAAGCCACGTCCGGCCTGAATCCCCGGACCACATCTTCCAGTTCTCCACTGGTCTTCCACGAGTAAATCGTCTGGGGGAGGAAGGCGGCCTTTTCCGTCAGGCCAAACTGCTTGATCTCGTCGTTATGCCGCGAATAATGGTAAACTTCGTCGGCATGTTTCCGCAGCAACTCTGTTTCCGCGCGCACCACTGAGTCTTCCCCACCAAACTGCTGATACGCACTGTGGACAAGAAGAACTCTCATGGTCAAGATTCATGCCGCAACTCACGCTTGTCATTGCCAACGCAATTTACTTAAATTGTCATTTCGAGCGCAGCAAGATGGCGCGCCTTACGCGTCATCTTGCGGAGTCGAGAAACCCGGTGTTCCTCGCCCGCGAAATTGGCGTCAGATTTCCTGCTGCTCCCCAAAGCCCAGCAACTCCAGCGCGATCCGGTACACAAACTTCGGATTATTGACCAAATAACGCTTCCACAGCCGCGCCGGATCCTGATAGATGCGGTGCATCCACTGCACCCCCACCACCTTCATCCAGTACGGCGCATCTTTAATTCGCCCCGTATGCATATCGAAGGCCGCGCCCACACCGAACATCAGCTTGGTATCGAGCTTCGACCGATACTGGTCCATGAACTTTTCCTGCTTCGGCGTGCTCAATCCCACCCAGAAAAAGTCGGGCTTCGTTTCCGCAACCATTCGAACCAGACCCGCCTCTTCCTGCTCGTTCAGCGCACGAAATGGAGGACAGTAAGTGCCAACGACGTTCAGTCCCGGAAAGCGCCGAGTCAGCGAATCTTTCAGCTCATCCGCCACTCCGTCGTTTCCGCCGTAAAAGAAGTGGGTATACCCTTTCTCCGCCGACAGCGCGCAAAGCCGCAGCATCATGTTAGGGCCGGTTACCTGGCGCATCTGAAGCATCCCGCGCAGCCAACCCACCCATACCGTCGGTCGTCCATCGGGAATGTTCAGGGCTGCCTGGTTGATGATGCGCTTCAGGTTGGCATCCATTTGCGCTTCCATGATGCCCTGCACTCCGGTGACGCAGACGTAACCCTTGTCACCGCGTGCGACCGCCTCCTCCACCTGAGCCAGCGCCCGGTCCATGTTCGTGGCATGAACCTTGACGCCCAGAATCTTCACGCACTTGTCTGCCGAAAAGGTTTCCATGATCGTGCCCTGCATTTTCTTGCAATGAATTCAGACTTACGCGCGAATGCGAAAGACAACCGCGAACGGGAAGGGCACGGCTTTCAGCCATGCCGTCGGCGGCAAAAACACCTGAGGGCTTTAGCCCCTGAGGCCCGCTGACTCTTCCCGCCCGCCGATTCGTTAGACGAGATTAGTCGCCCGTAACTTCGGCCAACTCGCCCACTTCTTTCTTCTTCACTTCCCCTTCGATCCACTTGTAGGTAATGGCCAGACCCTTCTCGAGAGGCATCGAAGGCTCCCAGCCCAGCACCTTGCGCAGCATGGTGTTGTCGCTGTTGCGTCCGCGCACCCCCTGCGGCTTGTTCAGGTCATGCTCTTTGGTCAACGTTTTGCCGGCAATGCCGCAGATCATATCGACCAGATGGTTGATGCTGACCATCTCGTCGGTGCCCAAATTCAGGGCATCGCGATGATCGGAAGCCATCAGCCGGATCAGGCCCTCGACGCAATCATCCACGTACATGTAGGAACGTGTCTGCTCGCCGTCGCCCCAGATTTCGATCGCGCCGCCGTCGTTGGCTTTCGCAACTTTGCGCGAGATCGCCGCCGGAGATTTCTCTTTGCCGCCATCGTAGGTGCCGAGCGGCCCGTACACGTTGTGGAAGCGTACGATGCGCGTCTCGAACTTGTAGTCGTGATAGTAGTAGCGGCAGAGTTCTTCCGCGAACAGCTTCTCCCAGCCGTAACCCGGCTCGGGATCCGCGGGATACGCGTCCTCTTCCTTCAGCGGCGTCACTTCTGCATTCTTCTGCTTCGATTGCGCGTAGACGCAAGCCGACGACGAGAACAAGTAACGCTTCACGTCGTTCTGTTTCGCCGCCTCCAGCATGTGCGCGTTGATCAGAATGTTATTTTTCGAGATATCGGCCAGGAACGACGTGATGTAGCCGATGCCGCCCATGTCGGCAGCCAGGTTGTAGACCTGATCGATGTCTTGCGTGGCGGTCAGGCAATTGTCCCACACCCGCAGGTCGAGAATTTGAAAATCGTCCGCGGCTGAGGTTTCGTACTCGGGATATTTCACATCCACCCCGCGAACCCAATGACCATCGGCCTTCAAACGCTTTACCAGATGATGACCAATGAACCCACCCGCACCCGTTACCAGAATCCGAGATTTATTTGCCATTTGCGTGAACTCCCCCCAAGGTATTTTTGTTTTTGGTGTTGCAGTTTTATTGGAAACCTTTGTTGCCGCACTTCTTCGGACAAAATTCTCGGCCGCTAGAACGCCCGCAGCTCCAGGGCACGGCTGCGCTGCGCCTTCTGGCTCTGCCGCACGAACTCGGCATAGCCCAGAATCGCGAAATACAGCAGAGGACAGTGCCAGCTCAACTCATCGTTAAAGAACGAATGCATGGTGAGCATGCCCAGCAGCGCGAACATCTCGAGCGCGAGCTGGCGCTGGTCGGGGGAAAAGACATCGCTTCGAATGCAGCGATACAAATACCACCACGCCGCAATCAACGCGCCGGCAAACGGGATGATGCCCCAGAAGCTGGTCCCGATGAGAACTTCAATCCAGTCGCTGTGCATCATGGCAGCCGAGCCGACCCCCAACTTGCCCAGCACCGCAAAACGTCCGGCCGCGTACGCTCCCAGGCCGGTAAACGGATGATGCATCAACTGCTCAATGCCATAGGCCCACCACGCGGTGCGGCCGCTCAATGAGCCGATCGCCGCGTCCGATTGATCGCGCTCGGCAACGCTCAATACCATATCCCAGGCGTAGCCCAGCAGTTTGTCGTTCAGCAGGATTGCTACAGTAATTAGCGGTGCCACGGCAAGGCTGCCCCAGGCGGCGATTTTTCGCAGACGTTTCGACAAAACCACGATCAGCACCACCGCAAAAATAAACGCGGCCTCCGCGTTTCTGGTCTTCGACAGGGCCATCGAGACCACACCAAAAATCAGCAGAAGAACGTACCAGGCGCGGTTCTTGATTTCTCCGAACACGGGCAGCAATCGGCACAGCGCGATGATGGCCAATACCGCCCCGGAAGTTCCGACGCTGTTGGAAGCTTCCACGGGAATCACGCCCGTGAGGCGGCCGCCATCCATCGCCTCCGTCGGCCATATCGGAAGATTGCTCCACACCCCCAGCAGCGAGAGTCCGTAGAACGTCAGCGTCCAATCCAGCAGATTCTTGTAGGTGAAGAAGCCCTCGGCGCTGGCCACGATCGCGGCCAGAAGAGAAACGTCGGCCAGAAATTCCAGCGACTTATACGCCGTCCATGAGGCATTCACCGACCACGCCGTCGTCGCCAGACAGACCAGGCAATAGATTGCCATCGCACCTGGAATGCCCCGAAACAACGCTCCCAGCCAATTCGGCTTCTTTAGTATCAACCGGACAATCAGCGTGATCGACACGAAGGCTTCAGGAATAATTCTCAGCATGGCGTAGGCGTCGATCGGATTCGCCCTGGCCTCGCCGACGTCGCGGATGCGGAACACCAGCATGCTGAAAAAGATGAAGAACCACAGCGGATGCCACCAGGTCCAGTTCTGCGCCAGTTCCCGCGCGCTCGCCAAGGCTTCCGGCGCCGCATTAATCATCAGAAAAAGAAGTGGAATGCACGCCCCGATAACGCCCGCAACGATCAGCACCCCATACGGCGACGACCCGGCCAACATCGAAACTCCCACCGAGATGGAAAATCCGACTACGACAAAAAACACAAGCAGCCACCACGGCTTGCGCGGGCGGACCTCGAGCGTATGGTCCTGGCGCACCTCCGCCAGCCTCGTCCGTTCTAAAACGCTGTAGCTCATCGCCCTTCTTCCTTGTAGTGCATCTTCTTCTGACCCATTTTCTTGTAGCTTATCGCCCTTCCTTCAATGCCTGCAGCACGCCCTCGTAGGCCGGCTTTTTCCCGTAATTATCGTCGAACATGGTCTGCTTCGCGTTCGGCATCCCCTCGCCCCGCAGAAAACTATAACGATCCGCAATCCCCCAGGTCGTGAAGCCGATGCAATTCGAATCTTTCAGGCAAGTGTGGACCACGTTGTAGTAAATCTCTTTCTGCTTCGCAAACACTTCCCTAGAATCCGTGGCTCCCTGATACAAGTCCATTTCCGTGATGTGCACTTTTACCCCGGCCCTGCGCGCGCTTTCCAGAAACGACTTGAACTCTTCCAGATACGTCGGCCGCAATTCAGGCATCTGCCAGTGCATTTCCGTCCCCACGGCGTCAATCGGAGCGCCCGCCGCTTTGACTCGGCTCACCAGCGCGAAGAACGCATCCGCCCGCTCTTTGTCGATTCCACCATGGCCGAACGTATCGTTGAGCACAAGCAGCGCGTTGGGATTGGCCTCGCGGGCATACTGGAACGCCTTCACGATGTACTGCTCCTCCCCCAGAATCCGCGCCCAGCACCCGTTATGCGTGGGATTGGTCGGCTCGTTCACCACCTCCCACGAATAATAAGTATCCCCGCCGTGGCGGACGATCGTCTGGATGTGCTCCTTCAGAATCTGATCCAGCTCCTTCGCCGACCATCCCCCACAAGCTTCAGTATTAAAGTTCAGCCAGGGCGACGACGTCATATTCCGATACACCAGGCTGTGTCCCATGAGCTTCATCTGATGCTGCCGGGCGAAACTCATGGCCTCGTCCATCGGATCGAAGTTGAAGCGCCCTCGCTCCGGCTGCGTGATCCCGGAAAACACAATCGAGACCGCCGCATTAAACTCCCGTGCCAGCACGGGCTTGTACGATGGATCGTGATTCCACATTCGCCCTTGAATCGTTGTCCCGACCCAAAACCCCAGCGGTTCGGCAGCTTTGCGCAAGGTGTCGTTTTCGGCGGCGACTCCCGCTGCTTTCTCTGGGAGCACTTTTTCTTGTGCAACTTTTTCTTGCCCAATCATCCACGCGGCAAGCAGCAACATCATCGCCAGAATCGAAGGAATTTGCTTCATTACATGAGTCATCGCGAGGTGGTTACATCTGTATGGTTACGGTGCCGGTTACCCTCGCGCGGGTGAGGCCAGTTCTTCCGATTGATTTTCTTTCGCCAGCCCTGCCGGATATCCCGCCCGCACCAGCGCTTCGCCCGCGTACTTCTCCACCATCTCGATCTGCGCGGCGCTCAGCTTTTCGCGCCATCCACCGACCGACCCGGTGCGCACGAAGCGCGCATCTTCGCGGTCCACGCGATGCTTGCGCAGCAACGTTCCCTTACCCAGCGTCGCCCCCGATTTCTTGGCTTTGTCTTCTTTCTCGCGCATCGCCCGCAGTGAATTGTTTTCTATGGCCTTGCGGACCCGTTCCCGGTCCCCTGGAATTCCCAGGAACTCGAGCATCTCCATCAATCCCGTTTCCGTATCCTTCCGCAGATCTTCATAGCGCACGACCAGCAGATTGCCATTCTTCGCCAGCGGACAGTTCATCCACGAGTCGACGTGCGCCTGCCACGATCCAAAGCGCGTGACCTTTCCTTTTAAGAAAGACTCGACATATCCGTCCATGCCGCGGCCATCGTCGAAGTATTGCGAGAACCCCATTTCCTTGTCCCGCGCCCAGTTGGAAAGCATCACGTCGCGCAGATCGCGCATAAGATAAACGGCGCGTTTATATTCTGGCCGATACATTTCATGAGTCTTGATAAACCGCCCGCCATTCGGCAGCACTGGCTTCATCTCGCGGTGCGTCCCCATCTCCGGCAGAATCTGGTTGACGTTGAGAAATCCCGCGTCGCCCTTGCCCAGAATCTCCATCAGAACAAAGCGCAGCCAGGTGTTGCCCGAGCGTTCGAACGAAGCGAATAATACGTCGTTATCGTTGAGACCGCGATGTTGCCACCATGCCTTGGGGAGGCGAAGCTTGGTGCGCGAAGCCTTAAAACGGAGTTTCTTGAGAGTATTCATGATCGAACTTTCCCCTTACAGAACCGGACTCGGAATGGAGTTACTGACCGACAATGACTGCGCTTTGCGATGGAGGATGTACATCGAAATCAGAAATGCGGCGAAGTTGGCGACGATGATGCTCACGACTACCCCCCACAGGCCGAACATTTTCGTCGCCGGAACTCCGATGACAAGCGAGAGCACGCTGGCTACCACGCGGGCATAGAAGATCGAATCCGGAGACTCAATCGCGCGCAGCAGAATCGCCGGTCCAAACGCCGCCGCCCACATGGTCGTTCCCAGTGCCACGTACGGAATGAAGTGCGCGACCTCGGTGTACTTCCCGCCGTAGAGGACGTGAAAAATCACTGTTTTGAAGGGAATCAGCAACGCCCAGTAGGCAACCGCACCGACTACGAAGAGCAGCGTGATCCGCCGCACCAGCGGCCCAGAACTCGCAACGCCCTTCTCCCGGCACACCCGCGCCGCATAGGGCAGAAACAAAATCGAGAGCGCCGTATAACTCTGCTCCATGGGCAACGAAAGATTCATCAGCGCCCGCAACTGCCCGGCCTGCGCCATCCCCGAAAACGCGCTAACCAAGGGGTAGTACATGTAATAAGGAATCCAGGTCACCACCGAGACCGCCAGCGCCCACCGTCCGTATTCCCAATGCTTCTTCCATGCCTGCCCGGCCGTGGGCGCCGTCACCGTATCCGGCGGCAGAACTTTGTTCACCTGCGACAGCAGGAAGAATCCTGTGCCCAGGGCGCCGATCGCCATCAGCAGATACGCCGAGAATGGCGAGACCAGCGCCTTCTTATAGGCGACGAACAGCCCGCCCGTCACCAGCACGCAATAAATGAATGCCCCGACCGCAGCCCGCGCCGGCGCCAGATTCATGTAATATGCGCGCCGCAAGAGCCAGAAAAACAGAATGCAGGGCGACGCGATCGCAACTCCGGCCAGCGCTCCCGGCAGCCCCTCGGCCTTGCCCATCGCGTAAACAATCGCCGCCGACCCGCCCAGCAGCACCAGGCCAAAAACAGTCAGGATCGCCTGAATCCCCAGCAGTGCCTTCAAATATCCGCGCAGGCATTGGCTGTAAGCCGACCCGCTGAACACCCCTTGCGGCTCCGACAGCAGCGCATGGTAGACATAGGAAAGCAGCAGAAAAACCGAAAACGCCAGCGAAAACGCACCGTACTGCGCTGGAATCAGCCAGCGCGCCAGCAGAATCCCGATCAGAAAATTCGATCCCGAAATCAGTCCCTGATCCAGAATCGCCAGTCCACCCTTGGTAACCCAGCGCCCGAGTTTGCGCGATAATCCACCGGAGTCAACGTCGCCTTCGTCGGCAGGCGCGACGACGACGGCGTCCTCAACGTATTCCGGGTCGAGCAATTGTTCGGTATCAGGTGCACTCATAAATTCGATTTTTCTTAAATCGATCGTTATCGATCGTTAAGGTCGCGAACTCCGACCTCAAAGCTACTTACCACTTGTCATTTCGAGCGAAGCAGAATGGCGCGTTTCGCGCCGATCTGCGCAGTCGAGAAACCTGCTGTTCCTGGGAGCGTCCCGGCTCTAACTGCCCACCGCAGCCAGCAAACCTTCCTGCACCGATTGGGCCAGGCAGTCGCCCAACTCCTGCCCCAGAAACCGTACTTGCGGCTCCTTCAACAAGCTGAGGTGATCGCCGCTGATCTCCCGCAGGTCCACGCCGTCCGCCGCCACTTGCCACCAGATCGCGTAAGGATCGTTCAGGCTGCCGACGGACTTTTCCTTGACCCGAAATAAAGTGACGCGACCGCGATACGGCTCGACGTCATAATCCCCCGCAGCCTTCGCGCAGGCCTGCCGAACGTTGCGCAACGCCCGTGGAAGCATCTGCAACTCCAGCCGCTTGCGTAGCGTCATCATGACGAAGCTGCCCTTCTTCCAGACAAAGCTCACCTGTTCTTTCAGGGGAAGTCCAAACAGATTCTTCAACTGCGATCCGCGCGATTGCATCTTGCCGGGATAGGTATCGAACAAGGCCAGCAGCGCCATTTCCTCTCCCTGCGCTTCCAGTTGCTGTGCCATTTCGTACGCCACTAAGCCGCCAAAGGAATATCCACCGACCCGATAAGGCCCCTCGGGTTGAATCCGCTTGATCTCCTGCAAATACCGTTTCGCCATCTCCGGAATGCTGGTCAGGCATTCGCGCTTGCCATCCAGCCCCTGCGGCTGCAGCGCATAAAAAGGTTGATCCGGCCCCAGATGCCGCGCCAGGTCCCGAAAGCCGACCACGTTCCCGCCCACGCCATGCACGCAAAAAAACGGCGGACGCGATCCCTCGGCCTGAATCGTCACCAGCGAAGACCACGAATCGGAATATTTCTCGTGCCGCAGCAATCCGGAAAGTTGTTCGACCGTCGGCGCCTGCAACAGCGCAGCCAGCGGAAGCCTCTGCCCCAGCGACTGCTCGATCCGGTGCATCAACCGCGCCGCCAACAGAGAATGTCCGCCCAGCTCGAAGAAATTATCCCGAATGCCGATCGGTTTCTTGTCGAGAACCGTCTCCCAAATCGCCGTGAGCTGCCTTTCGAGTGCATCGGTAGGCGCAACATATTCCTGCGTCTGCGCAAAGTCGGTCGACTTCGGCGCCGGCAATGCCCGCTTGTCCACTTTGCCGTTGGGCGTCTTCGGCATCGCCTCCAACAAGACGAACGCCGACGGCACCATGTAGTGCGGAAGTTTCTGCTTCAGAAACGATCGCAACTCGCTGGCGGTGGGAACCTGCTCGCGCGACGGCACTACATACGCAACCAGATTCTTCTCTCCCGACGAATTCTCGCGCGCCGCCACCACCATTTCGCGCACCCCGGCGTGCGCGCCCAGCACCGCTTCAATCTCTTCCAATTCCACGCGGTAACCGCGGATTTTTACCTGGTCGTCGGTGCGCCCCGCGAATTCGATCTCTCCGCTCGCCAGATAGCGCGCCAGATCGCCCGTCTTATACATCCGTGCTTCGGGATCTTTGCGGAACGGATCGGCAACGAACTTCTCTGCCGTGGTTTCGGGGCGATTCCAGTATCCCCGAGCCAGCCCAGGCCCCGAGACGTACACGTCTCCGGCAATCCCGACCGGGAGCGGCTGCAAGTTTTTGTCCAGAATGTAAATCTTCGTGTTGGCAATGGGCCGCCCGATCGGCAAAACCGCCGGAATTTCTTCGCCCGCCTTGGGCTCGTACGACGTCACAATCACGCTGGTCTCAGTCGGACCATACGTATTCACCCATCGCACTCGCGGCCCCGCAATTTTCCGCCACGCCGTCAACGCCGCCGCGGAGGCCTTTTCCCCGCCGACAATTAGAATCCTCAAACTCTGCGGTAGCCGCTCGGACGACTCCGAAAGTTCGCGGACCAACTCGTGCCAATATGCCGTCGGCAGATCGAGCGCGGTCACACCCTTCTTCGCGACCCAGCGCAGAAAGTCTCCCGCCGCCAGCGACGCATTTTCCTCGCGCACCACCAGCGCCCCGCCAGCCATCCATGTCGGAAAGATTTCCTCGACCGCAATGTCGAACGAGATCGAGGCAAACTGCGCCATCCGGTCCGCCGTGCTGATTCCAAAAAGCCGCGCGGCGGCAACGTTGTGATTCACCAGCCCGCCATGCGTCAGCAGCACTCCGCGCGGTTTGCCCGTGGAACCCGAGGTATAGATCAGGTACGCCAGATTTTCCGGCTTCACTCCGCTGCGAACATTCTCCGCGCTCTCCGGCGCGAACATCTGCCAACCGGCATCCACATTCACGACTTCGGCGTTGAAATCCGTAACTTCCGCCAACAGGCCGGCCTGCGTGAGCACCAGCGCAGTGCCGGAATCCTCCAGCATGTACGTCAGCCGCTCTTTCGGGTAAGCCGGATCGAGCGGTACGCAAGCGCCTCCCGCCTTCAGCACCGCCAGCAATGCCACCGGCAATTCAATCGACCGCCGCAGGCAGATGCCGACCTTCGACTCCGGCCCAATGCCGCGCTTCCGAAGAAAATGCGCCAACTGATTGGCGCGCCGGTTCAACTCTCGATAGGTAAGAGACAACGTGCCGTGCTCGACCGCATTGGCATCAGGCGTCCGCGCCACCTGAGCTTCGACCAGTTCGTGCATGCAGAGTTCGCGCGGATATTCGGTTTCGGTGCGATTCCACTCCGCAAACTGCCGCTGCTCTGCGGCTGACAACATGGGAAGCCGGGAGACCTTCTGCTCGGGATCGGCGACAATCGCCTCCAGCATGGTCTCGAAATGTCCCGCCATGCGCGCGATGGTGGCCGCGTCAAACAGGTCGGTGCAGTAGACGAAGCGGCCTTGCAGCCCCGAAGGCCGGTCATCCAGTTCGAGATCAAGGTCGAACTTCGCCGTGCCAATTTCAAGATCAAGCTGGTTCACGTCCCATCCGTCCTCGTACGCGGGCGTTGGCGGCGCCAGCGAAAACATTACGGGAAATACTGGATTCCGGCTCGTGTCACGCCTTACAGAAAGCTCCTCCACCAGGCGCTCGAACGGAGCGTTATCGTGCGCGAGGGCGCGCAGCGTGACCTCCCGCGCGTGGGTCAGCAATTCGCGGAACGTAGGATCGCCCGCCAGCCGCAAGCGCAGCGCCAGAGGATTCTGGAAACATCCGAGGAGCGACTCCAGTTCGGTGTGCTTGCGTCCGGAGGTCACCGTGCCCAGCACGAAATCGTCCTGTGAGCTGTAGCGCCGCAGCAAGGCGGTAAAGCAGGCCAGAATGGTGGTGAAGAAGCTGGTGTGCTCGCGATTCGCTAACTGGTGCAGGCGGTCGGAAAGATTTTTCGAAAAGGCAAAGCGGTGCATCGCCCCGCGAAAGCTTTGCAGCGCCGGCCGCGGACGATCCGTCGGCAACTCCAGCACCGGAATCTCGCCGTCGAGCTGGCTCGACCAGTAGGCGCGCGATTCCTTCAGTTCCGCCTCGCCTAATACTGAAGATGAACGCTGCCACGCGGCAAAATCCGCATACTGCACCGGCAACTCCGCCAGCGGCGCGCCCGGGCCCGCGAGAAGCGACTCATAAACCGTGACCAACTCCGGCAGAAAAACGTTGTACATCGAGAAGCCGTCGAAAATAATGTGGTGTAGAAAAAGATAAAGCCGGAAATCTTCTTCGCCCAACTGCACCAGCGTAGCGCGCAACAGCGGACCGCGCTCCATATCGAAAGGCAATCGGGCGCGCTCCCGCCCCCGGCGCAATGCCTCCGCTTCCCGCTCTTCGATCGCCAGATGTCGCAGATCGATCGCCTCCAGATTCGGCTCATACGGAGCGTTCACAATCTGCACCGGATGCCCTTCGACCACTTTGAAGGTGGTCCGCCACGCCTCGTGACGCCGAATGATCTCAGTCAAACTCCGGCGCAGCGCGAGCACATCGAGCGGTCCGTTGCGAACAACGGTGACCGATTCGTTGTACAAATCCTTCGCAAACTGGCAGTGCAGCCAAATCTGTTCTTGCGCAAACGACAGGGGAGCAGGTCCGGATTCGCTGCGCCGGGGAATGACCGCCGCACTCTCCGCCTGCTGCGACATCCGCGATTGCAAGTATTTCCTGATCAGGTCCTGCTTGTCGTGGGAAGCAGAGTCCGATGGAATGCCGGAAGACAGGCCCGATTTATCGGCCGGCCCCGGCGCTTCATACGGGCACTCGGACGGTTTTACTGCCGGCACATCAGCCTTGGTGCGTTGCGAACCGCCGGATCCTTCCCGTTCCGCCGCCTCGCCCACTTTCACCTTCAACGCCTTCAACCCGCGCAGACCCAGATTCGAACGCCACTCGAGCGACTGCGGCGCCAACGTAATTTTGGGAAAGCGTTGCAGAAAAGCTTCGAAAAGAACCTGGCCTTCGACTCGCGCCAGCGGCGCTCCAAAACAAAAATGCGCCGCATACCCAAACGCCAGGTGCCGGTTATCTTTCCGCGTAATGTCGAAGCGATCCGGATCGGGAAACTTCTCCGGGTCGCGGTTCGCCGCCGCCATCACCGCAATCACCGCTTGCCGCTTTTGAATTTTCTTTCCGCCCATTTCCCGCTCGGATGGGCACATTCGCGCCGTATGCTGGCTCGGGCTTTCATAGCGCAGCATCTCCTCCACCGCCGACGGAATCAAAGACAGATCGCCCCGCAACCGTTCCATCTCTGCCGGATTGCGCAGCAAAGTAAGTACTCCGTTTCCAATCAAATTGGTGGTCGTTTCCTGCCCGCCCACCATGGTCACGATGCAGTTCGCAATCACTTCCTCTTCAGTCAACCGGTCGCCGTCAATCTCCGCCGTCAACAACGAATGAACGAGTCCTTCACGAGGCTGCTCGCGCTGCTGGCGAATTGCATCCTGAAAATAAGCCGTCATTCCGGCGACCGCATCCAGAACCTTCGGATAGCGGCCCGGATTATGCTGGAAATTCCCCAGCATCTCGGCAAAATCCGCCGACCACCGTTTCAATTGCACATGATCCCGGGTCGGCACGCCCAGCATTTCCGCAGTCACGATTGCGGGCAAAGGCTCGGCCAGGTCCGCGATCACATCGATCTCGTCTTTCCCCTGTAGCCCATCCAGCAAATTCTTCGCAATATCCCGGATGTGCCCGCGCAACTGCTCGACTCGCGCCGGAGTAAATGCCTTCGACGCCAACCCCCGCAGCCGCGTGTGCGCAGGAGCATCCATGAACAGCATCTGCTTCACCATCACGCCGGCGATCGGATTCAGCGACGACAATCCCATCTCGTCCAGTTGCGCGGGAGTCGGCGTGCGGTCGGCCGAGAAATTCAGCAGCACTTCCAGCACATCGGAATAGCGCGTCACCACCCAGGCATGCAAAAACGGATCCCAGTGCACCGGATCTTCCGAGCGCATGCGCTGAAACAACGGATAAGGATTCGCCAGCACCTCCGGGTCAAGAAGGTGATACAGGCTCATCGCCATATCGCGGCTCTCCAGCCGTGGTGGTGTGTTGGCGCTAGACATGTTTTCTAAAATATCTGGCTAAATATGTCGGGAGTTTAATTTGCTAAGAAGCTGGCCGTACCCCTGGCGCCCCTCTGCTTGCTTCAGTTCGTTGCGATCTTGTTCTGATCCACCTTGGTCTGATCCATGTTGGTCTCATCCATGTTGGTTTGATCCATCTTGGTTAAGATCAGGTTCTCAATCTCCATCGCCATTTCGGCCACCGTGGGATGATCGAATAATTTCAATAACGTTAAATCGACGCCGAAGGTCTCGCTCACGCGGGCGATCACCTGCGTGCCGAGCAGGGAATGTCCACCCAGCAGGAAGAAGTTGTCGTTCACCCCCACCCGTTCGAGCTTCAACAGCGGGCGCAGAATCTTCACCAGCCCTTGTTCCACCAGAGTCCGCGGTTCTATGTAGACTTCGTCCGACAAGCGGTTCCCATTGACGCTCGGTAACGCCACGCGATTCACTTTTCCCTGTTCGGTGACCGGCAAGCTGGGGATCGCGACAAACGACGCCGGAACCATGTAATCCGGCACGCGCTGCCGCAAATATTCGCGCAGCGCCGTTGCACTCACCCGGGCGCTCGGATTTAACACCAGATAAGCCACCAGTTGCTTCTCTTCCGGCGCGTCCTCCCTGGCAATCACCAGGCTTTCCTGCACAGCGGGATGTTGACTCAATACAGTCGAGACTTCGCTGGGCTCGACCCGATAACCCCGCACCTTGATCTGCTCGTCCAAGCGTCCCAGGAACGCGATATCGCCGTTCGGCAGCCAGCGCCCTACATCGCCGGTGCGGTACATGCGCGCGCCAGCCACCGCGCTGAAGGGGTTCGGCACAAAGCGCTCCGCGGTCAAGTCCGGCCGATTCCGATATCCGCGACCCAGGCCGGCCCCGGCAATGTAGATTTCTCCCGAGCCCTCGGCGACCGGCTTCTGCCGCTCGTCCAGGATGTAAATTTCAACGCCATCGATGGCGTGCCCGATCGAGGGGGCCGTCACCATCTCGTTTGCCGCTATTTCGTTCGCAGAAGTTTCGGCCGCGGAAGTTTCGGCGGAGGAAGTTCGCGCCGCAACCACGCCGGAGGTGCTCACCACCGTGCACTCGGTCGGACCATAATTATTCACCAGCACAAAGGGCAGCCCTGGCGGGGGATATACCCTTAACGTATCCGCGCCGGTAAGCAGGAATCGAAGCGTCGCCGCCGCCGGCCACTCCAGCCGCAAGAGCCTTTCGGCCATCACCGTAGCCGCGAAACAGATCGTGATCTTTTTCGACAGCAGCCAGTCGCGCAACGCGCACGCATCGTTTCGCACCGAATCGTCCGCCAGGTGCAAGCTTGCCCCAGCAGCCAGGTACGACCACATCTCCCAGACCGCCGCATCGAACCCTAGCGCGGATTGTGCGCTGGCTCGATCGGTCGCTATAACTTCAAACGCGCGCCGGTGCCAGGCAACCAGATTCGCCAGGCCGGAGTGGATCGACTCCACTCCCTTAGGCTGTCCCGTCGAACCGGAGGTGTAGATGATGTAGGCCAGATCGTCGCCGCTCACGCCGCTTTCGAGAGCGCGGTCGGGCGCGGCAGCAATGTGGTCAGACTCGCCGTCGAGCGTGATTACGCGGCCGTCGCCCGCTGGAAATCGCTGCGCTAGGCGCGTCGTCGTGAGCAAAACGCTCGCCTTCGAATCGCGGAGCATGAACGCCAGCCGCTCCACGGGATGAATGGGATCGAGCGGAACATACGCTCCGCCGGCCTTAAGAATCGCCAGCGCCGCGATCACCATCGCCGGCGTGCGGTCGAGATAAAGACCAACCGCCACATTTCGCTGGACTCCGGCTGTCCGAAGATAATTTGCCAGCCGGTTGGCGCGCCGGTCGAGCTCGCCATAAGAGAGCTCTTCCGCTCCGCTGGCTACCGCCAACGCGTTCGGATTCTCCGCCGCGCGCAGTGCCACCGCTTCGTGCACACTGAGTTCGTATACACCCGCACCCGGCGAACTGAAGGTGCTGCCAACGCGGATCTCAGGGACAGATCGAGCGATATTGACGGAAGGCATAGTTTTTGAGAGTAAGACGTTCTTAAGTTCTTACGCGGCCCCAGAACCTTTCAGGACAGCCGGAACAGTCTTGGCCAGAATCTCTAAATCGAGCCACAACGACCAGGTGCGAATGTACTGTAAATCAAGTTCCATCCACTTTTCGAAGGTGGTGGAGCTGCGCCCCATAATCTGCCACAGACAAGTAATGCCAGGACGCACGCTGAACCGCTTGCGCTGCCAGTCCTGGCAATAGGTTTCGAACAATTCGTAATCCCGCACCTGCAACGGACGCGGACCCACCAGGCTCATCTCCCCCTTCAGCACATTAAACAGTTGCGGAAGTTCGTCGATGCTGGTCTTGCGCAGAAACGCTCCGATCGCCGTGATGCGTGGATCGCTCTTGATCTTAAACACCGCTCCGTCGGCTTCGTTCAAGTGCTCCAGGTCCTTCAGGCGCTGCTCCGCATCCACCACCATGGTGCGGAACTTATAAATCTGGAACATTCTCTTGTTCAGCCCCAGCCGCTTCTGCACAAAGAAAATCGGTCCCGGCGAAGTCAGCTTCACCAGCAGGGCCGCCAGGAGCATCACGGGCGAAACCAGAAGGATCGCCGTCACCGAGACCACAATGTCGATCGCGCGCTTGATCGTGAGGCCCCAAAAATCGGTAATCGTACTCTCGTGGCTGATCAGCGCATCGCCGTCAAACTCGTCGGCGCGCTGGCGCGCTTCTTTCAAGTCGAAAATATTGGGCAGGAATCGAACAATGATCCCCTGTTGTTCGCAGGCCGACGCAATCTGCGACGCGTATCCGTGGAACGACCGGATGGGCAGCGCCAGCACGACTTCATCGACAACATTGCGCCGCACGTACGAAGGCAAGGTATCGAGGCTCGAAACCAAAACGTGTCCCTGCCTCTTGAACTCCTCTATCCCGGTCCACTCTTCGTCGGCGAATCCCAATATCTTGTAACCCAGTTCCGGCTTGCGCTGGATTCGCTCCACCAGTTCCAGCGCGCGCGAGTTCGTACCGATCACCAGCATGTTCCGCGTGTTCCGCCCATGGCGCCGGGCATACGCCAGCGCCTCTCGAATCACGACACGGCTGAGCACCACGCTCGTCGTAGTCAGCAACCAGAACAGCGCCAGAAAGATTCGATTGACCACCCAGATGCGGAAACTTAAGCCGAAGACGGCTATCACGATCGTCCCCAGCGTTGTCGCACGCAGGATGTCCCAGATTTCCGAGCGCCGGCCCACCAGCCGCTTCGAGCCGTAAAGCCCGAAGACGCTGAATACGATGTGCCAGATGGCGAGAAAACTGATGAAGAGAATAAGATTCCCGAGCTTCACCCGCAACTCGAAGAACTCCGCCAGGGTAAACCGCCCCACCCGCTGGTATTGCGGCAGGGTCGACACGGCGAAGGAAACCACCATCAAGAGCAAATCAAACGCCTTGAAACCGTTGGAAAATACTTTACGGCCGATGCGCATAAGAAATCCTGGGATGGGTCTGAGTCTGTCGCGAACCGTCTGTCGCGAACCGTCTTTCGCGAACCGTCTTTCGCGAACCTGGGGGAGGGGAAACAACTTTACAACTAGGGCCTGAGCGGACAACGCGGCCGGTGCCCGCTTTACGATCAGGGTTTGCGACTAAGCGTGGACGATTTGGATCGAAAAACCAGGTCAACAGTTTACGTCAACCGTTCACGTCTACGCCGATCGGACTTGAAGTAGTATTTACTTCTTCGACTTGGCAATCACGAGCCGCTCGATCGCATCGATGCTTTCGAGATTGTCGTGCGTAATTTCTTCGTCTCCGACGCGAACGTTGAACGTGTCCTCGAGAAACGACACCAGGCGAAAAATTCCCATGGAATCGATGATGCCGTTCTTGGTCAATACTTCCTGGTCCGTGATTTGCATGATGCCCTTGGGCTTGGCAAACTCCTCCAGCACATACTCGCGGATCTGATCTTTCACCATGGCTGACTCAATCATTTTCGTCTCCCAACTGCTATTGATTTATTGCTTGCCGATTCATTCCTTGCCGATTCATTGCTTGCCGATTTATTGCTTACCGAATCCACAACCAAACTTTCGCTTCCTGTGGAAGAGCGGCGCTTTAGCGCCGCGTAAAGCCCCTACTGTGACTTGGGCTTTAGCCCCGCTAACGCACGCCCGCAGGCTCCGCCGCTAACTTGACCCGATCGATCTTCCCCGTCGAAGTCTTCGGCAGCTCCTCGCACAAATCCATCACTTCCGGAATCATGTACTTCGGCACCCGCGACGCGCAGTATTGCTGCAACTCAAGCACGCTCAGCGATCCCGCAATGTGCAGCGCCACCACGGCCCGAATGCGGTTGCCGATGATCTCATCCGGCACCGCCAGCACCGCCGCTTCGCGCACTCCAGGATGGCTCAACAATGCGCTCTCAATCTCGCCCAGCTCAATGCGATAACCGCGGCTTTTGATCATGCTGTCGCGGCGGCCCTGGAAATAATAGTTGCCATCCTCGCCCACCGTAACCATGTCCCCGGTGCGGTACATCTTCTCTTCGAAGTGATGTTGGAAATGATTCGGCACCACCATCTTCGCCGTTTTCTCCGCGTCCGCCCAATAGCCGTTAGTCACCGCCGGCCCGCGCACATACAACTCGCCCGCCTCGCCCTTCCCTGCCAGCCGTCCCTCCGGCGTCACCGAAAAGCAATCCGTATTGGCGCAGGCGATTCCGATCGGCAGCTTCTCCATCCCGGCCAGCCGTTCGCGCTCTACTTTGTAATACGTGCAGACGTTGGTTTCGGTGGGTCCGTACAGATTGTAAAGTTCGCTGTTGGGCGAAACCTCCGCCAGTTGGCGCAGATATTTCATCGGGAATACTTCGCCGGCAAAGAGCAGAATGCGAATGCTCTTCAATCTCTCCGCCGTCACCCGCCCATGCAAAAGCAACAACATCAGCGCCGAAGGCACCGAGTACCAGATCGTAATTTGCTGGCTTTCGATAAAATTAGCCAGGCTGGTCGGAAACACCGCCAGATCCTCGGTAATCAGGTAAACCGTCGCCCCTGCTTCCAGGGTGTTGTAAACATCGAACACCGAAAGATCGAAGTGCAGCGGCGCATGATTCGACAACCGGTCGTCGCCGCGCACCTGAAATTCTTCCGCGCACCACTCCACAAACGTCAGCGCATTCTGGTGCGACAGCATCACGCCCTTGGGCCGCCCCGTCGAACCGGACGTATAAAGAATGTAAGCCAGGTCGGTTTCGATCAGATCGACCTTAGGCGCATGCGACGCCTCAAACGCCGCGAGTTGCGTCCAAGAGATGAGATCGCTTCCGTTGCCTTCGCCTTCGGTCAGAATGCAGCATTCCAGTTCGCTCTGCGTCTCCGGCGTCAACGCCGCCCGCTTCTCGCTGTTGGTAATCAGAATCCGGATGCCGCAGTTCCCGATGATGTAGCCGACGCGATCCGCCGGCGCCTGCGGATCGAGCGGCACATAAACTCCGCCCGCCTTCAGCACGCCCAGCATACTCACAATCGATTCCACGCACTTGGGGAAGAACAATCCGACGCGATCACCCTTGTCGATCCCCTTTTCCCGCAAAAGATGCGCCAACTGATTCGACCGCTCGTCCAACTCCCGATAGGTAATGCTACGGCCGCGCGCCCACACCGCCGGCTTCTCCGGATAAGCCTTCGCACTCTTGCTCAACAATTGCTGCAATACGTATGCCATGATCGAAAACCCTGTCCAATAGGATTTAGTTTGGAGGATGAAGCAACAACGATAAAGTCTACGATTTACGATGTCATCCTGACCGGAGCCGTCTTTCAGGCGAAGGGAAGGATCTCCCGCTCAACAGGCCCAGAGCGCCAGCCAAGACAAACACTACAGACCCTGCATGTTCGCGATAATCACCCGATGAATTTCCGAAGTCCCCGAATAAATCGTGCCAGCGATGGCGTCGCGCAATTCCCTTTCGAGTTCATACTCAGTCATGTAGCCGTAGCCGCCATGCAACTGGATCGCGTCCAGGCAACTCTGCACGCACGCCTCGCTCACATAAAGTTTAGCGATCGAAGCCTCGCGCAACGGATGCCGGCCCTGGCTCTTCATCCACGCCGCCTTATAAAGCGCCAGCCGCCCAGTCTCGAGTCGGACATCCATGTCCGCGATTTTGTTGGCGATCGCCGAAAATTTTCCGATGGGCTCGCCGAATTGCTTGCGCTCGCGGGCGTACTTCACGCAAGTTTCCATGATCCGCTGCATCGCACCCAGGTGGCTGGCCAGAATGCAGATGCGCTCCCATTCCATCGACGAGGTGAACACTGCCTGCCCGCCAAATTCCTTGCCGAGCAGGTTCTCTACCGGAATCTCGCAATCCTGCAGCGCAAGTTCCGCCATCGGGGAAGTCCGCAGCCCCATCTTGTGCAGCTTGCGGCCGACGGTGAAACCGGGCGTTCCCTTGTCCACCAGAAATGCCGTGACCCCGTTTGGCCCGCGGCTGGGATCGAGGTTCGCAAAAACAATCGTGACGTCCGCATTCGGAGCGTTGCTGCTGAAGGTCTTCGATCCGTTCAGCACATACTTATCGCCCTTGCGCTCGGCCCGCGTCTTCAGGCTGTAGGCGTCCGAGCCCGACCCCGGCTCCGTCATCGCATGCAATCCCAGGCCCCCGCTCACCAGGCCAGGAAGATATTTCTGCTTCTGCGCCTCGGTGCCAAAATTCCAGATCGGAATCTCCGAGCTCCACATGTGCGCATTGATTGAAAACAGCAGCCCGTTGTCGTGGCATCCGTAGCCGAGCGCTTCCAGCGCACATACTGTAGTCAGAATATCCGCGCCGCCTCCGCCATACTCTACGGGAATCGGCAGTCCCTGAATACCAAACTTCGCGCATTTCTCCCACAGCGGCCGGGAGAATTCTTCGTTGCGATCCCGCTCAATAACGTCGTCTTTCAGCTCCTCGCGGGCAAATCGCAAAACCTCCTTACGAAATGCCGCCTGCTCCTCGTTCCATGCAAAGTCCAAGGTTGTCGTTCTCCTTTTCGTTCTGGCCCCAGTACCCCGGACTGCCGGATACGAGCTTAGTACTGCAATGTCATCAATGATTGCGATTTCATCAAGAACGCGATGTCATCCTGACCGGAGCCGTTCCTCAGGCGAAGGGAAGGATCTCAGTCTTAATCGGCCCGGCGCGCGAACCCGACCGTCTTACGCCGAAATCCCAGCCGCCGACCGCTCCGGCACGGCCGCACTGGCAGGCGCAGCCGGCGCCGGCGCCGGCGCCTTCACAAACCGTTGCGGACGCCCGCCCGGCAACTTGATGCGCGCCGGAACTCCCATCACCATCATGTTGCTGCGCACATCGGTCAGCACCAGGCTGTTGGCCGCGATGGTCACGTTGCTGCCGATCTTCGCGTCTCCGACCAGCTTCGCGCCAGGGCCGAAATAAACATCGTCGCCAATTCCGCGGCAGGCATGCGAAATCAGGCATCCCGTGGCGATCGTGAAATTCTTGCCGATTTTCGTCGCCCCCAGGTTGATCGCGTACACCGAGTGGATCACCAATCCCGGCCCAATATCGGCCCGCACGTCGATATGCACGCTGGTGAAAACTTCCACCCACTTGCGGAAGAAAAGCCCTGAAATCCGCAGCAGCAGCCCAATCACGGGGATGCGCACGCCACGCGCCCAGCGCGAATAGCGGTAAGCGATCACCGGCCAGGTCGAATGCCGGACCATGACTTCCAGGCGCTTGCCCAGACTCGGCTTCCAGTTCGGGTCGTTGCGCGTCTCCCGCATCGCCCGGTTAATGTCTTCTCTCAAATTCTCGAACATAAGTCTCTTAATGTTTCGTGCGAACTGTTTCGACTAACTTTTTTGCATTGTCATCCAACGTCGTTTATCCAATCAAGCGGAGCCGCTCTTCAGGCGAAGAGAGGGATCTCGGTCGCAACCGCTGCCGCGCGCCAGCCGCACGGCACCCCTGGCACTCTACAGTTTCCGGTAAATCGCCTCCGGCACCGGAAACGTACGATGATTCAGCACCGCCCCCAGCACCCGAACATTCGCATGTTCCAGATTGCGCACCGCTTTACGCGCCGTCTCGCGTCGCGACAAATTCGCTCGCAGCACCAGCACGATCCCTTCCGCGCTGCGCCCGAGCATCAGGCCATCGTCGCCCGATCCCATCGAGGGTGCATCGATCAATACATAGTCGAACTCGCGCTGTAATTCCGGCAACAGCGACCGCATGCGGTCCGAGCCCAGCATATTCTGCATGCCGTCGATTTCCGCGCCGCAGCTGAGCAGCCACAGGTTCGGACGCGAAAGCGAGGTCACAAATCGGCGCACCGGCTCATTCACCTGCAACGCGTCGGTGAGTCCGTAATGATTGGGCACGCCGAATTCGCGATGCAGCCCCGGCGAACGCAGGTTCGCGTCCACCACGCACACCGATCCGGAGGTTTGCGCGGCCAGCACTTCCGCCATGCGGGCGCAAATCCAGCTGCATCCATTGCCCGATTCCATCCCCGAAACCACGACCACGCGCGACTTCTCCCCTGGCATCAAAAATACGCGCTGCACCAGCTTGAAAATTTCTTCCTTCTGCTTATCTTCCATTTTCAATTGGAGGGGTTGCAGCTCGACCGGCTGCGCTGCATTGACCACCGGCTCTTCCACCGTGGCCGTTTCCGTGGCTTGCGCTATGGGGGCCTGGAACATTTCCTGTTCCTTGCCCAGGTTTTGCATCAGTTCAAAGTTTCTGCTCATAAGGTCCCGTAGTGCCTCTAGTCTTCTGGTTCCCGTGCTGTTTCTACCGACGCCGCTACGTGGCGGCTAGGCTGACTGCCGGTCGGGACGGCCCGATCCATTGCGCCAGTTATGCAACAACCGCGCTACATCCCGCATATGCTCGATAGCTTCCGCCGGGCTCAAGTAATCCTTCGCCCCCGCACCCGCCGCCGCGATCGCATTGGAATATTCCCGCGCCACGCCGGGAATTTCCTCCACCGGATGAAACGGATCGCCATTGGAGCCATTCGCCCCGTTCGCTCCGTTTCCATTCGAGTGCCGGTGCGGCGGCAACCCAACATCCGACACGAAGCGGTGAATATCCAGGTCGTGCACCACTTCCCGCACCATGGCCGCGTCGACCATCCTTTTTCGCATCGCGCAGGCCAGCGAAAGCGTGTGGAAACAATAATTATTGATCTGCCGCGGAATGCCCTCGCTTACTTGCGCGATCAACTCCTGCGCCTCCGGCGAAAACAGCTTCGCTCCCTTCAGTCCGGCCACTTGCAGGCGATGATCCATGAAGTGAACCGTTTCTTCGCGGGTCAGCGGAGCCAGTCCGCTCACCGAAGTAATTCTCTGCCGCAACTGCACCAGCGCCGGACTCGCCAGCTTGTCCGCCAGCCCCGGCTGCCCCACCAGAATAATCTGCAGCAACTTGGCCTGCGGGGTCTCGAAATCGGAGAGCAGCCGGACCGTTTCCAATACGGTTGCATCCAGATTCTGCGCTTCGTCGATCACCACGATAAAGCGCTTGCCGGCTCGCGCTTCCTGCACCAGGCAGCGGTTAAACTGCTCGTGCATTTTTACGAAATCCTGCGACTCGCTCTCGATGCCAATCTCGGCCAGCAGGAAGCGCATGAACTCCCGCGAGCTGCACTGGGTTTGAAACAAAAACGCCGTCCGGGCCGTGCGGTCGAACTTGGCCAGCAGATGGAAGAGCAGCGTGGTCTTCCCCATTCCCGGCCGCGCGATCAACGACAAAAAGCCGCGGTTCGCCTCGATCCCGTAATAGAGAGATGCCAGGGCTTCCCGGTGTCCCGGTCCGAGATAGAGATATCGCGGGTCCGGCGTGACACCGAAAGGCTGCTCTCGAAGGCCGAAAAATTCTAGAAACATCGGTCTTACCCTCGTCCCTGAATGACTTGTCCGCTGGTTCCGGTCTGGTCAAACCTCTCGTTGTCCGCCCGCCCATTTCCGTTTCCATTGCCGCTCGGCAACTCGTTGGTCCGATGCAGTGGAACCGCCGCCAGCACCGGAATCCTCAGCTCCGACATCACTTCCGAAGGCGTGCGGAAGGACTGATCCGCATAATCGATCGCGAATACCACTCCCAAACTCACCGCCGCCGCCAACAAGCAAGCCACCAGAGCGAATATCCACGGAGAGCGCGTCGGCAAACTGGGCAACAAAGGCGCCTGTGCCACTGACACATTCAGCAGACGGGTCCGGTCGAGAGCGTCCTCGATCCGGGCTTCTTCTTTTTTCTTGGTGTACAAAAGATAATTGGCTTCGTTCGCCTTCTCGGTGCGCACTAGGTCGCCTTGCAGAATTCCCTGCTGATCCATCTGCCGCGCCTGCGTGTTGTATTCATTGACGATCGCAACCAGCGAGGTCTCGCGCGCCTGGAAGCCGCTTAAATCCGCCTTCGCCTTTGCCAGCTCCGAATCGACCCATGCGTAGGTGGGATTCTGCCCGGTCGTTTCTTCTTTCACCGGAGAAGTTTCCTCTTTCGCCAGCGCCGCCGTCGTGTCCGCGATCTGTTTATCCACTTCCTGCACCAGCGGATACGTGGGTTGATACTTAGTTAACAACGACGTGCGGCTGTTTTCGAGCGTCAGCAACGTTGCCTTGAGATTTTCGAGCACCTGCGCGTTGTCCCCCGCCTTGGTTTGGGTGGTCAGGCGCGCCGGAGTGGACCGCGCCTGATTCTCCAGATCCGTAATGCGCTTCTGGGTTTCGGCAATTGATGCCCGCGTGGTCTGCAACGATCCGTTGAAATCAGCCAGCTTTTGCAGAGTCATGTCCCGCATCGTAGTGGGCGCGACGCCGGCTTGCTGCCCGGAGAATCCTTTCAACTGGGCTTCCGCACTCAGCATGTCTTTCTTGTACTGCTCCGCCTGCTGGTCGAAGAACTCGAATTGTCCCGAAGGATGATGCACATCCAGATGCTTTTGCAGATAGGCCTCGTCAAGGGTGGCCAGAACTTTCTGCGCCTGTTTGGGATCATGCGATTCGTAGGCGACAAAGATGACGTTGGTCTTCTTCAGCACTTCGACCTGCAAATCCGCGCGCAAATCCAGCACCGCTTTGTCGAGGCGATTCTGCGGCGTCTGCCAGGGATGCAGCAGGCCCGATAGCAATTTTTTCTTATCCAGGCCGCACGTCGTCACTACTTTTTGCAGGACGTCCTGGCTCTCGAGTAACTCCACTTCCGAGTTAATCTCTTCCTCGGCCACGGTGTCGTGAAATACCATGGGCGCGTTCTGTTCGGGCGAAACCACGGGGTCAACGCGGTCGCGCTTCACCAGAATCTTGGTTTCGGCGCGGTACTTGGTGGGCAGGAATATCGCGGACAGGCCCACACCCAGCACTACTCCCACGAAACACAACACCAGAACCCGCTGGTGGCGAAATCCGATCGCGACCACGTCGCGCGCGGTAAACGAATAGGGCCGGTGCCCGTGGCTGCTGATTGCTTCAGTCATAATCTCTCCGTGTTCTTTCATAGTTCCGGGCATACTTGAACCTAGTTCCCGGACATACCACACGAGCCAGTTCGGGGGCCTTCTATGGGATTGTCAGTGGAAGATACGTACCCATGCTCAGGTTCGGAATATAGCGATCGATCTTCGACATCGTATTCTTGGGAACAATCAGCATATCGCCGGGATGAAGAAATGGATCCTCCGTCAGGTTTCCCTTCTTCTCCATCTTTTTCACGTCGATCAGCTTGGCCTCAGTCCACTGGTCGTCCAGGCGGCGAAACAACATAACCTGCGAGTGCTTGGCGCTCGATTGAAAACCGCCCGCAATCTCGATCGCCTGGGTCACCGTGACGTGCCCATGCATGTCGTACTTGCCGGGCTTGGCTACTTGTCCGCCAGCCACGAAGTACGGCTTCTCAAAGTCCTTCAGGACTACCGAAATCAAAGGATCGTTCAGAATCTTCGAGTACGCCATGCGCAGAGTCTGGGTCAGCTCCGGCACCGTCTGATCCGCAACCTTCAGGTCGCCGACGCCCCGCAGGGTCACGAAACCATCGGGCTGCACCGCCACTGCAACCTGATTGAATTCGGGGCTCAGCTCGAACGTGAGATCGAAGGTATCGCCAGGCTCGATGTGGTAGCGCGGACTGCGCTGCGGAAAGTTAGCGGCGGTGCTAGCCGAAGATGTGTTAGCCGCAGTTGCCACGGTGCTCGTCGGAGTCGAGGTCGAACTGCTGGCCGCCGGCGCTGCGGTAGCGCCCGCTGACACCAGCGACGCGGCTGGCGTCGCAGCCTTTTCCCCCTGTGCCGCGCAAACGGCAGTAACGGCCAGTACTACTGCGCACAATCGTATTGCCGACACGAAACTCGTTTTCATTATCATTGCAAGTCCTCCGACATAATGACACTGCACCCGATAACGCCCGGGGATTATTCTCTTCGTCCCGCCCTAAGCGCTAACCCTGAGACTCTGCTTTAAGAATCTCGCTCACCGGCGGTTCTTGCCCCCGTGGACGCGGCGTCAGGTTGTGCTGGCGAATCTTGTACAGAATTCCGCGGTAGCTGATGGACAGCAACTGCGCTGCCCGCCGCCGGTTCCAGCCGGTGTACTCCAGCGTCCGGCTGATGGCATAAATTTCAGCTTCGACGCGAAGGCTGCGCAGCGAGGGCGGATTCTGGCCCTGTTCCGCCCCGCTCTCATTCCGAGACAGCTTCCCCGCCATCGGCTGGGATTCAATCTTACTGCCTTTCACCTGTGTTTCATTCATAAAGTGCACCTCACCACAGCGTTTGATCTTTTTGAACTTTGTATTTCCAAGTAAGGGGAGAAGGAGACTAAATCGGTTCCACGTGATAGCCGGCCACTCGGACACTTAACGATCGCTGAATCAATCCCACAGAAATCACCAGGCTGCGGTCGCTGTTTTCGGCGGCCAGAATGCCTTCCATCCCGTCCAGCGCCCCGCCGGTCACCCGCACCCGCTGGCCGACATGCAGATACGGCCGCTCCTGATAAGTCAATTTGCTGGCCAGAAGAGTATTGATGTTCTCGATCTCCCGATCGGGGATCGGAATTCCCACGCCCTGCACGCCCACGAAGCTAACCACGCCCTGGGTCTTAAGAACGCGCACGCGATCGTCCGAGGCATGGTCCACGCGCACGAACGCATAGCCCGAGAACAGCGGCATTTCCACTTCTTTCTTGCGATCGCTCCAGTTGCTGATTTTGGTGACGACGGGAAGGAAGGACTGGATGCCCTGAGTTTCCAATTGCCGGGCCACCAGTTTTTCGTGCCGCGAGCGGGTGCGAACGGCGTACCAGCGTGTCGGATCGGCAGTCGCAACGCTTTCCATTGACTGTTCCATTTCCTCCGCTTGTAGCTCTCCGTTCATGGCTCCGCCCTCTCAGTCACATTCGTGGTTCCGACAGATTTCCCACGGACGCGACTTTTGGTTGATTTAATCCTGGACAAGCGAGAACCTGATCGCTTGCGCTTTCATGAAAAGGGGGGGGTCAGTACTACCAGTGAAATTGCCTTAGACTCAAGGCGTAAAGCCAACAGCAAGTGGGACTAATCTAGCGACTCCTGCAAGATCCTGCAATGGGAAGAAAGTGCTGGTGAAGAAAGACTTCCGTGGAGCTAAAAGACTTGTTTTCACTAGAGAAGAAAGACCCCAACGCCCCATACCTGGTCGCTTTTCATAGACTTGGAATCGCCCAAAAAACGCGGCAAAACCGGGCAATATCCGTCAATTGCCCGTATCTCTCGACAAAATCTCAGAAAAGATAGCCT
The DNA here is from genome assembly GCA_036500765.1 of Candidatus Sulfotelmatobacter sp. Classification (NCBI taxonomy): domain Bacteria; kingdom Pseudomonadati; phylum Acidobacteriota; class Terriglobia; order Terriglobales; family Candidatus Korobacteraceae; genus Candidatus Sulfotelmatobacter; species Candidatus Sulfotelmatobacter sp. The sequence goes on along the minus strand of DASYBM010000016.1, from coordinate 735,302 downwards.
TCGCGATACTTCGTGCCCTTCGCGATTCCGAGTCTATTCGTTAGTTCGGCGGCAGCCTAAACCGGATCGTGATTCGCGCCTGCCTTTCCACTGGTCTGCCGTCGACGGAGTAAGGACGATACCTCCACTCCCGCACCGCCCGCACCGCCGCATCCGCCAGCACCGCATCGCCCTCTACAACCGCGATGTTGCGCACCACTCCATCCGATCCAACTTGCACATCCAATACCACCACACCCTGAATATTTCGAACTCGCGCCGCCTGAGGATACTCTGGCTGCACGCGATGAATGAGTCGACTCGCAAGGTCATCATGGCTCGCCTTATCTGGGGTTGGGTTCGATTGAGCAGCAGCCGATTCCTCCACGGCCGGCTGACGATAGATGACTCTGCCATTTTGTGTGACGACGAGCTCGCCGCCGGACGCTTCGGCCAGGACGGGCGCGGTATTTTGTGGCCCCATCGCGGCGCCTGAGCTTTGTGGTTCCGGCGAACCGGTCGATGGGGCTGCTTCGCTCCGCTTTGTCTGACTCTCGGGCCCTAACCTCGACCCCGCGCTCTTTAACTTCGAGCCTTCGGATCGCAATCGCAGTTCGAACGCTCCCCGCCACCCCACCGCCAGCACCAGCAATATCGCGGTCACGATCACCAGCACGCCCAGCAGCGATGACCAGAGGTCTGTGCGGACACGTTGCCGATCTTTCTGAACGTCTCTCTGAACGTCTTTCTGAACATCTTGAACTTCACTCTGAACGTCGCTCTGAACATGGGGGAGCCCCGACGATTTTTCTTCGAGCGCGATTCGGGTTTCCAATTCGCTCTCCGCATCCTCGGCACCTCGCTTGTTCTCCATCACGCGCCGCGCCAATACTTGCAGCGAACTCATATCCCGATCGCTGAAGGCGTACGGTCGTGATGAGAACACCTCGAGAATTCCAAACGGATTCTTATCATCTCCCAGCGGCAATACCATGATCGATCGGACACCCAGTTGCCGGCAGGCTTCGGCATCCACGCGCGGGTCTGTTTCCGTGTCGGCGCATTGCTGCATCTTTCCGTTTTGCAGGCACGCTCCCGACAACCCTGACGTAGTCTCGACTCTTGTTCCCAAGTCAGGCGCATCCGCCCCCGCAGTCGCGCGACAAACCATTTCGCCATCTCTGGCCAGCGCGATCGCCGCTCCGGTGGCACCGGTCAACAAGCGCGCCTGTTCCACTAAATCGTTCAGCACCAGGTCCAACGCGAGGTCGAACGATCCCGTTCCGCCGCCATGCGCCGCAAGGGCCCGCGCCACCTCAAACACATCGCGCGCATTCTCCGAAGAAACCACATTCCCCATCTGGCGAGATGATTTCTGATCCGCATTCTTCTCTTGATCCCAGGATGGTGCGGGTTCGTACGATTCCGGTTGCGGCATGGGGTTGGAGTCATGCGAGGACCAACAGTCTTCCGCCGGCACTCGGCTTCTCATGCGGAGTCTGGCGCGAATCCAGTGCGGTGTCAACCGCAAACGCAGTCGTATTCACAAACGCAGTCGTGGAAGAGCGGCTCTTTAGCGCCGCGTCCAGCCCAATCCACGAATTGGGCTTTAGCCCCGTCGGTCGTGCTCAGCGAAAAATTTCCCGTTTTGGCAGTTCCTCAATCCCAACACAAGTTTTCTGACCCACGATCTCAAACAACCCACTAGAATTTGTAAGATCAGAAGAGAGTTAGTCCCCGGCAGTATTATTTCTCGACTCCTCTTGAGGACTTCAACGATGCGGATTGCAGTGGTAGGGTCGGGATACGTAGGTCTGGTAGCCGGCGCCTGTTTCGCCGATCTCGGACACGACGTGATCCTCGTCGATAACGATCAAGCCAAACTGGCCGCGCTGCGGGACGGCCAGGTGCCCATTCATGAGAAGTTTCTGCCCGAATTGCTCAGCCGCCATCGCGGACAGCGCCTTACTTTTTCCGACGATCTAACCGAAGCGGCGCGCTTGAGTGCGGTGATCTTTGTGGCCGTCGGCACTCCGCCCACCGAAAGTGGAGAAGCCGATCTCTCTTACGTCGAATCGGTGGCTCGCGAAATCTCCGGGGGCATCAACGATTACAAAGTGGTCGTCGAAAAGAGCACCGTTCCCGTTTACACCAGCGATTGGGTGCGCAGGATCATCCTGCGTAACGGCACCGACCCGGAGTCATTCGATGTGGCCTCCAACCCCGAATTTCTGCGCGAAGGCACCGCCGTCACCGACTTCCTGTTCCCCGATCGCATCGTCATCGGCTGCGACAGCGAGCGTTCCGCCGAAGTCCTGCGCGAGGTCTATGCTCCGCTCACCGATGGCAGCTACTACCGGCGCACCGACGCCATCCCCAAACCCGACCGCGCTCCGATCCCGCCGCCGCTCATCGCGACCAGCAGCAAGAGCGCCGAGTTGATCAAGCACGCCTCGAACGCTTTTCTCGCCATGAAGATTTCTTTCATCAACGCCGTCGCTTCGGTCTGCGAGTCGGTCGGCGCTGACGTGAATCAAGTGGTTCACGGCGTCGGCACCGATTCCCGCATCGGCTCCCGCTTTTTGAACCCAGGCATCGGTTATGGCGGATCCTGCTTCCCTAAAGACGTGATGGCCTTTCGCTCCGTCGCGCGCGAGAACGGATACGACTTCCGCCTGCTCGACGAAGTCATGCGCATCAACGAAGATCAGCGCCAGCGCTTTCTGCGCAAAGTGCACAGCGCGCTCTGGACCCTGCGCGGCAAGAATCTCGCCGTGCTGGGCCTGGCGTTTAAAGGCGGCACTGACGACGTCCGCGAATCGCCGGCGTTATTTCTGGTGCAGGCGCTCTTGCAGGCCGGCAGCAAGATCACGGCCTACGATCCCGCCGCCATGGAACGCGCCCAGCAACAAATTCCGCAGGGCGTCACCTTCGCCAGTTCGGCGTACGAAGCCGCGCACGGCGCCGACGCTCTGCTGATCCTCACCGAGTGGGAGGAATTCGCCAACCTCGATCTCGCCCGCATTCGGCAGGAACTCAAGTTCCCCATCGTCGTCGATGGCCGCAACTTGTATGATCCCGAAATCATGGCCGCCCAGGGATTTACTTACTACAGCGTGGGCCGCGCCGCCGCTCATCCCGATGGCGTTCCCGCTCCGGCGATGAAAAACGGCAAGAAAGCATGATCGGCGAAGTATGATCCGACAAAGTATGATCGGCGAAGTATGATCGACGAAGTTATGATCAACGAAGTTATGATCAACAAAACATGAGTAAGAACGGCAATCGAGCACAACGCGCAGTCATTACCGGTGGCGCCGGCTTCCTCGGCTCTCATCTCTGCGATGCCCTGCTCGGCGAGGGCTGGAGCGTCGTCGTCGTCGACAATCTTCTGACCGGCCGCCGTGCCAATCTCGATCACCTGCGCAACGAGCCGCGCTTCGAGTTCGTAGAACAAGACATCTGCCAGCCGTTCGATGTTGGCCGGGTCGACTACGTCTTCCACTTCGCCAGCCCAGCCAGTCCTGTGGACTATACCGTGCATGGCATTCCCACGCTGAAGGTCGGCTCACTCGGGACGTTTCATGCTCTCCATGTCGCGCACAAGTACGACGCGAGGTATCTCGTCTCCTCCACCTCGGAGTGTTACGGCGATCCGCTGGAGCACCCGCAGAAAGAAACTTACTGGGGCAACGTGAATTCCGTTGGCCCGCGCTCGGTCTACGATGAGGCCAAACGTTTCACCGAGGCCGTCACCATGGCCTATCATCGCTATCACAAAGTGGACACGCGCATTGCGCGCATCTTCAACACCTACGGCCCGCGCATGCAGCTCAACGACGGACGCGTCGTCCCCAACTTCATGAAGCAGGCTCTGCGCGGCGAACCCCTCACGGTCTATGGCGATGGCGGCCAGACCCGCAGCTTTTGCTATGTCAGCGACGAGATCGACGGCTTCCTGCGCCTCTCGAAATCGGACGAGCATCTTCCCGTGAACATCGGTAACCCGAATGAATTCACCATCCTCGAATGCGCGGAGATGGTTTTGAAGGTGACCGGATCGAAGAGCAAAATCAGTTACGGATCGCTCCCCATCGACGACCCCCAGCAGCGCTGTCCCGATATTAGCAAGGCGCGCCAGTTGCTGGGATGGGAGCCCAAGATTGATCTGGAGATCGGATTGCGGCAATCGCTGGATTATTTCAAGGCAGCGGCTGCCCAAGAAGTGCACGTGAAGTAAGCCCGTATTTGAAGGCCCCGCCCGTCGAGCGTCACTTCAAAATCCGGAAGCTCCGGTTACCGTTCAGCGTGCCGGATGGCGTGGTCACGGTGACGGTTCCCGTGGTTGCGCCGCTGGGGACGACCGCCGTCATATAGGTATCGGACTTCACCGAAAAGCTGGTGGCGGGTACGCCGTTGAAGGTGACGCTGGTCGCGCCAGTAAGTCCCTGGCCAAGAATCTGCGCCGTGTGGCCGACCTTACCCGTGTGCTGCACGAACGTGATGAACGGTGCGAGCCCCATGTTGAGGCTGTAGACGGCGCCGTAGCCGTAGGCGCCGCCGTATTCGGCACTGCCATAAAAAAGGCCGTTCGTATCCTGCAAAAGCGCAGACCCGATGCCCGAGCCTACCGCCTGAGGAAATCGATACAGCTGCTGGTATTGACCGCCTAGACTAATTCTAAAAAGCGCCCCTTCGTTCTGTGTGCTTAGGCTTAACGTTCCGTATAAATATCCGTCCGTACCCTGCACCACGCCTCCCAACGGGTTGTAGGCCGTGGTCGAGGGATCGAAAGAGAACAATATTGAAACCGACCCCTTCTTATTCATCTTGAACACGGTTCCGTATCCTGACTGCTGTGTCGAGCCTCCCAACTCCGTCGTCCCGTAGAAATTTCCGTCGGTGGCCTCGACGAGCGGTCCCTGCGGAACCCGGCCTCCGCTTCCTCCGGGGAAGCTATAGGAGAACAGCATTTTGCCGGAGGTGTCCAGTTTGAAGGCTGTTCCAAAATTGTGGGCCCCGCCGCTGCGTGCAATGCCATAAAGATAGCCGTCGGATCCCTGAAGAAGTCCTGCCCACACGTCGATTCCGTGGATGGAGTCGAACACATATAGAGTTGTCAGCGTTCCGGCCGAAGGGGTGTACTTGTAGATGGTGGGCGGATTTCCCGCGTTCCCTGCGGTAGTTCCGTAGAAGCTGCCGTCGGACCCTTCGATGGGAGCCGACGTTGGCGACGAACCGTCGCTTCCACCAAGGAAGTTGTGGAGGATCGTAAAGGTGCCCAGTGGGCCCAGCCGATAGAGTACGCCATACGCTGAAGTTCCACCCGCCGCGGTTGCCCCATAGAAATTTCCGTCGGTACCTAGTGTAAGCCCTGCGAATGGATTGACTCCTCCTGCCTCTGATCCGAAACTGTGAATTACGTGCATCACGCCGGTCGTAGAGAGGCTGAAGTCCGATCCGGAGAACCCAAGCGGATTCGGCGAAGTTCCATACAGTTTGCCATCTCTGCCCTGCGCTGGCGGTGCGGCCGGATCGCCCGACTCGTTCTGCCCGGTAAAGCTAATTACGTCGCGAACTACCTGCGCGCCAGCTTCACTTGCCGCTATTAGTAACCCGAGGGAAACGACTGCGGCTGACCCGAATTTAGCAATCTTGGCCATAATCTTTGCCATCCAGTCTATTTGGTCTGCCCGTAGACCACGAGAAGTCCCGGACAGGTTGATGTGGAACTTCCGCCGTAGGCTGCAGGGGAACAATTGACGCCGCTGACTGACAGAAGACCGGGGGAGTAGGCAGGGCTGCCCCCTCCGACAAATACCATGCCGTTTGCTACAGTCGGCACCGTATACTTGACGCCGCCGGGCCCCGACGTGCCGCTTGACCACAGCTCACCAATGTTGCCGCTTGTCGGAATGGGATTGTAAACGTAAAGGTTAGCGGGTGAGGCTTTGTTGGTCGTGGTCGTCGTTCCGCTCCCCGCTTTGCTGATGTTTACGACCCAAAGAAGGGCATTGCCGGAATTCTTATTGTCCCACGAAATGGCGGGGCTTGCGCCTGGGTAGCCGAAGGTGGGGGGAGTGGTGGCGTTGGAGCCTGGCGTTTGGAACTGCCAAGTGGAAGGGCTAAGTTGGTAGGCATTCAGGACGTCGCCCGAGCCCGCTATGTATAAGTAATTTTCAAAAACACCTTGCGACGCGTTTCCCGCCCAGAAGGCCGCAGTGGCCCGGCTGCCCGGGGCTCCCTGGAGCGTATTTAGTATGTTTACGCCCTTAAAGCACTGCGCAATCTGCCCGTTTGTGGGTGTTGTGGTGAATTGGGTGCACGCGGTATTTGCGGAGTTCGATACGGTGCTGCAACCGTACCCGCAGTCGTCTAGGCCGCCCATCAGGCTTTGCGGAGAAGTACTCGTCGAGGTGCTGTAGCAAACATCATAGAGTACGCCCTCTTTGCCGCCGCCAATCAGTTGCTGGTTCGATGGGCACAGGGGATTCGGGGAGCCGGACGGGACCGTCGGCGACAAGAGAGTAACGCCGCCCGAGCCCAGATCAAAATCGCCGGCGGTAGGAATCACAACGGAGTTCTGAGTGGGATTGGGGCACGTTCCCGTGCTGTTAACCACGCAGACCGATTTGCCACCCGTATTTTTGTCGAGAATTGCCCAGGCGTTTGGGGTATAGAAGTCGACGGGGGTCAACGCCGGCGATGTGCCTGTGGTCTGCACCAGCTTCACCATGCTTTGCCCGAAATCCGTAGGCAACTGTGTCGCACTCGTACTGGGTGTGAAAACGCCGTTGCCGACGGCTATATAGACGTTGTTGTTCGAGTCGAGCACGGGGGCGCCCCCGCCCATCCAGATTCCGCCGCCGGGTTTGTTGTTCGGGTCCGCGGCTTCGGTGTCAAGAACTCCGATGGTGGAGAACGTCGTGCCACCATAATTGAATTGGAACGCAGCCAAATAGCCGCTGTATTGACCGTTAGTCGGAGGGGTGTCGCAGAATGAGCCGAACCCCACGTAAATATTCGCCGGCCCGGTTGAAGTTTTGTACATGGCGAGGCCGACGCGTTGGTTTTGCCCGACGGCAAGGAAGGGGTCGGTGGTATCGCCGAGGTAGTTGTTAATGGCGGTAGGAATATCGTAGGGCCCGTTGCTGTTTAGAAAGTTGTTGGCGGGGGTTATATCGAGGCCAGCGTTCAATTGGATCGCGTGGAGCCGATAGGTCCAGCTGCCGCCGCCAGCCAACACGTGCGCGGTCACGACGTACATGATCGGTGGAGTGACTGTGGTATCGATCACCGGTGTTGCCGTTATGCCGCTCTGCGGAATTACGTTGTTGCAGGTCCCAGGAAGCTGATCAAAGGGAATCGCGTATTCGTTGGTACCGTTAAGGGATGTGGCCCAGCATGGTGTCATCTTAAAGCTGCCGACGGTGCTGTTGTCCACAGCAAAAGCGTAGACCGAGTTGTTTTCAGAGGCGACTACGACGATGTTCATTATGCCAGTGCATGTGCTCCCCTTCGAGCTTCATGGTGATTCCGGTGAGGTAGAGCGGCTGCGCGTAGATCAGGCCGTCAATGACGGTGGAGGTATTGGCAGCGCTGGAGCCGATGAACCCGAACGTTCCCGCCGCAATCAGAGTCGAATTGAGGATGCTCTCATTGGGCTGCACGCCGTCGCGCGACTTGTCGTTGTGATACGTCGTTACGCAGGGTGTGGTGACGGTAACGCAGGCTCCGGGGGTGTTCGGGTCGATAGGATCCTGCGCCCAGGCGATGCTGGCAGTGATAGTAATAACGACAACGATGCAGAGGTGGAAAAGCGGGCGGCGACTGGGCGTACGCAAGGTGTCTGCGGTTACGATTCGAACCTCGGACGGGGCCCTGTGCTGCTGCATACTGGGTTCACAGCATGGCGTTGAATCGGCGGTCTGTCAAGGGAAATGCTGTTGGCAAAGATAGAGATGAGGCGGGCTGGGCCAATGTAAGATCGGCAAAACCTATTAGCTTCTTTTGCGGCGACTTAGGCGGAGACTCTTTATGGGTTAGTGCCTTATTAAGCAGAAGGGCAAATCTGTCAAGTCCACTTTCGTAGGTATTGAACGTCCACGAAAGTAGACATTTCTTCCACAGCCTAACTAACTCAAAACAAGGCATCGCCAAAATGCCTCGTAACAGAATCAACCACTTGAGGCTCACGACTCCGTACCTTTTCCACAGTGTTCCTGCAGGAACATATCGGGGACAGCTAGATGAAGCGAAGTAGTTGGAACTTACTTTAGGAGGGTTCCGTGGTGCTGGCGACGAAGGCGATCAGCTTGTTGACGTTAGCCTGTTCGTCTTTCGTTTTGAGTTCAAAGGCCACGCCGATCCCATAACCGGGATGCGAGGCCTGCACCAATCCGCGCAGATGCAGCTTTATTTCGTAGGTGCGAACCACGATCTCGACCGACTTGCCTTGCGGAATTGACAGCGGCACTTCGAGATAGCAGCCGCCCGAACTCAGATCGGTGAGGCAGCAATGATTGGGAACCGAGCTTCCGGTCTGATACACTTCCGCGCCCAGGCGGCAGGCATAGCGCACCAGCTTGCGCCGGTTATCGGCATCGGAAACGGCCGCAGTCGCCGCCGCCATCTGATATGCCCCGCTTGGCGATTTGGCGCTGCCATGGGTTTGCTCGGCCACCGACACCATCGCCAGTTGCAGGCCGTCGTCCATCTGCATCTCTACGGTGATTTCGGGAAACTGATTTTGCCGAACGCCATTGGCCACATGGACCGCGAGGAAATCCGTCAACAACCGGCGCGAAGTCTTGGGCACATCCACAAATTGAACGCCGGCGCGGCCGCTCCACTCCTGCCACACCACCTGGCCCGATAAACGAATGCTCGCGGTCTGATCCGGCAACTTAAACTGGAAATACACTTTACTGACGGGCGGAAGTTGTTTGCCGAACTGCACCTGCATGCCTTCTTGCGACAAATCGACCAGGGTGGCTTTCTCCTGCGCGACATTGGCGTAATCGATGGTGGCTTGGGCGTGCACCGGAGCGCGCGGATTTTTGCGCTTTTCCTTGCGCATGACTTCGCGCGCCGCCTTCAGCGTGCTCAGCGCCCGGTCGTAGGCGACCGGTTTGTACAGAACGAAGTTCACGCCCATGGAAAACATTTCCCGGATGCTTTCCTGCCCGGCCACGACCACGACTGCGAGCGTGGCATCGTTCACGCGGGACTCGCGCGAGTCCTTCAACAGGGAAATTACCTGCTTATTGGATCCGCCGGACACGATCAACACGTCGAAACGTTCCTGCGCCAATCGGACGCCGGCGCGCACAAAATCCGGGCAGCATTCGACCCGAATGCCCAGTTCTTCGACGACCTGGCGCAGCACCTGCGTCGGCTCCTCGTCCACGCACACGAGCAGTGCAGATAGAGTCATACCTGCCTCATCCTAGTGATCCCCTCGTTCCGCCCACAAGTTACCGGGGTCACCGTCCTAGGGAGCCCGCGCGGAAGGCTGCGCTCTTAACTGGCGCGTTCTCAATCCGTGACATGAGTAACCACTTATCGGCGCAAAAGACCAACTCTGGTATTGACCCCTCGTGCGTTGACGGCACCATGAACCGTTCCTAGGATGATCCATGACGCGATGCAGGAGCGCGAGCCCCCGCTGTTGTTCAGGCAGGTTATGCGATCTCCCCCGTTCTGGCGTCGGGCGTCTGGCGTCGTTTGTGATTGACGGGAGCGAGTAGCGCATTTGCAGGAACCGCTTCTCCCTCCGAGACAAACTATGACATCGAGCAAACATCGCGGATTCTCTCTGCTGGAATTGCTGATCGTCGTCTCCATCGGCATGATCATGGCGGGGGTCACGTTCATGGCTCTGAAGCCGCTGCTGAACCAGGATCATGTGGACCAAAGCTATGACACGGTCCTGGGAGTGATGCGCACTTATAGAAATCTCTCCATCGCCCAGAGCAAGCGCTACATCATGATCTTCACCCCTCCCCGAACCCTCCAGGTGGAGTACTGGGGCGTGGGCGTGCCGGTGAATCCGGCGCCGGTGCCGGTGGCGACTTATACGCTGCCGTCCGATATCTCGTATGCCGTGCAAGCGGGATTTCCGAATCCCGGGCCGGAGAATTTCGGCACCGGAAACACAGCGGTCACGGTGAACAATTGCGCGCTGGTGACTCAGAACTGCGTCATTTTTTATCCCGACGGCTCGGCGCAGGACGATACGGGCAACTTCAACAACGGCGTCATTTATCTGACGCGACCGGGCGACCTGTACAGTTCGCGTGCGCTCACCATCTGGGGCACAACCGGAAGAATGCGGGGCTGGCGACTCTACCTGCAAGGTGGAGTCAACAAATGGGTGCAACAATAATGCGCACATCTTATTACGCAGGTCGTCATGCAACTCGTTACGCAACTCGTCAGGCTGCTGCGCGGCACAGTTCGAGGCAGGCCGGGTTCACAATTATCGAGACCATGATCGCGATCGCGATCATGGGCATCGGCATCCTCACGGTGCTGGCCGCTTTTGGCAGTGCGCTGGCCGCCACTCAGGGGGCGGAGGAAAATCTGATCGCCCGGCAGAAGGCGCTGGAGGCGATGGAGAGCATTTACACGGCGCGCAACACGCAGCAGGTCACGTTCTCGCAAATCAATAACATCTCCAGCGGCGGCATTTTCACCAACGCGGCGACTCAACTCCTCTCCGCCGGTCCCGACGGACTGGTGAATACTGCCGATGACGTCAATTTCCCCGCCACCGGCGCATGCGCGGCCGGACCGGAGTCCATCACCCTGCCCGGCCCTGACGGCATTCTGGGTACCGCCGACGACACGTGCATGAGCCTGGCGAATTTCAGGCGGCAGATTCAGATTGGCACCGTCCTCCAGAGCGATGGCGTGACCATCAATCCCAATCTTAAGCAAATCACCGTGACCATCAGCTATTACATCGGCGGAGCCTCCACTCCGCGTACGTACGTGGTGAACGGACTGATTTCGGCTTTCCGATAGAGCGGGAACGAGAAACCGAGCATGGGAAACATCATGAAACTGTCAAAACGAGAACCGGGACGAGGCTTCACGCTGGTGGAAGCGACTGTTGCCATGGCCATTGGCTTGATCGTGCTGGCGTCTATCGTCAGCCTGTTCAAGACGGCGATGAACTCCACCATGCTGATGACGCAACGGGCAGAAACTCAGCAGAACATGCGCGGCGCTATGGATCTGATGGTCAAGGACATCAGCATGGCTGGAGCCGGTCTGCCATCGGGGGGAATCCAGTTGCCGGTGGGAGCGGTGACCAAGTTCGGTTGCGATCAAACCGGCACCTGCCATGTCGCCACTCACGCTTACCCGACTGGCAACTATATGTACGGCATCATTCCCGGATACACCAATGGGGTTGAGGGCGGCGCGGTCATTCCGGCTGCGCCGACGGCGATTAACGACAGCATCACCAGCATTTACTGCGACTACAACTTTCCTTTGTTTGAATACACCGTGACTTTCCAGTCGCCGTACGTCAATCAGATCACTCTGGCGCCGGCGACAGGATTCACTCCTCCCGCCATCAATTCAAACGGCGGCATTCAGGTCGGCGACCTGATTATGCTCAGCAATACCGCCGGCACAGAGGTGGGTGAAGTTACCACCCTTAACGCGACCACCATCACTTTTGCGGCACTGGATCCGCTCAATTTCAATGTAGCCGCCGGGGCCAATACCGTCGCATCGATTTCCGGCGGATCGAATACGGTCGCGTACCGGCTGTACGCGGTGACGTACTACTTGACGGTTCCGGGGGCCGGGCAGACTCCGCGCCTGATGCGCCAGGTCAACGGGCTCACGCCGGTTCCCGTGGCCGACGACATCATCAACCTGCAATTTGCCTACGACATTTACAACTCGACGACCAACGCGCTCGATGCCGACGAGCCCAACCCCCTCGGAGTAGGGGACTCTCCCAACAACATGCAAAAGATCAACATCATTGTCATGGGAGAAAGCATGCTGACCAACGGAAACAAATCCCAGAACATGTATCTGGCGACGGGAGTCAGCGCCCGCAACATGGCATTTCGTAATCGGTATCAGTAATTCGTTATCGGTGTTCGTTATCAGTAGTTCGGTGTTTTGGGGCAGGAGACCAAACAACATGCTACAGGGAAAAATGGGACGGCGAAGAATGGTACAGGGAAAAACAGGGCAAGGAAAAAACGGTTCGCAGCGGGGTTTCACGCTGATTGCCGCACTGCTCATCATGGTGCTGCTGTCGGGCGTGGCGGCTGGCCTTATGTTCATGGTCACCAACGAAGCCCACATGGGTGGCAACGACCTGGAAAATAATATGGCGTACTACGGGGCTGAGTCGGGCATGGAGAAACTGACGGCCGATCTCTCCGCTCTTTACAGCCAGTACCAGGTCCCGACTAACGCCCAGATTCAGAACCTGGTCAATTTCCCCCCAACGTCGGCCATGGTCCCGAACATGAACTATCCCGCGGGAAGCATCACCATCAGCTATCCGGTGAACGGCAGTGGAGAGCCGGTCAGCAGTTGGAATACGGTTAGCTCGGGATCGAACCAGGGACTTTACGCCGAACTTATCCCGATGACGATGCAGGTGATCGCCACACGGCCCTCGGGCGCGAGCGTGAATATTACCCGCAAGGTGGAAGTCTCGCTGATTCCGGTATTTCAATTTGGAGTGTTCTGCGGCTATGACTGTAGCTACTTTGCCGGTCCGAACTTCAGCTTCGGCGGACGCGTGCACACCAACCAGAATCTTTTCCTGGCTTCGGGCCTTAACCTGGTATTCAATGACAAGATTTCGGCATTTTCACAAATCGTGATGGATCAATTGGAAAACGGCCATTCAACGACGGTAGGTTACGGCGGGACGGTCTACGTTCCCAAAGCCACTGCAGGCTGCCCTCTCAACGGAGTATTTCCTCCGACCGGCGTCAACTGCGTGGCTCTTCCCGGCGCAGGAACGGTTCCGGGGGACGCCAGCTGGAGCGGCGGTTATCCCAGTGTGGGTGGCTCGGTCAACAGCAACTTCCCCAGCATTTCTTCCGGAACGCTGAACGGATTTATGGTGAATTCGCTGACCGGCGCGAAGAACATGCAGTTGCCGTTCGTGCAAAACAGCTGCACCAGCAACCCGCCGCCCTGCACCGATCCAATTTCGATCGTGCGCAAGCCGCAGCCCGGCGAATCGGCAAGCAGCACGCTGGGCACGGCGCGCCTTTATAACAAGGCAGTCATTCGCATCCTTCTGGCGGACACGCAGGTCGACTTGCATCCTGAGCGCGGCGCGATTGCCGATGGACAGGATTACCAGTTCCCCACCGCCTCTGGTACGGTCTATGCTCCGGGTACGACCGAATATTTTGGTTGGGCCACGCCGGGAAGCCATGGATGGGTCAATCCCCTCAGCAATGGCGTGCTGCAAAACTGGACCGCTACCGGATTTCCCATCATCGGGGAGCTGACCAGCAATCCCACTTCGGTAGCGCAAATGGCTGTCGCTGCGACCGGAGGCCCCTGGCTGCGCGTTGAGTACTTGAACAATGCCGGGACCTGGGTGGGCGTCACGACGGAGTGGCTGGGACTGGGTTTTGGCCGCCAGTTCGATATCGTCCCCACTGCCCCCGGTACGACTAATACGATTGATCCCAACGCGATTCTCATTCTTCATCAACTTATGCCCACCGTGGCTCAGACCGCAGCCTCCGCTCACGGCGCAGGAACGCAAGGAAACTGGTACCCGATCAACTTCTATGACGCGCGCGAAGGCGAGATGCGCGACAACACCGTGGCCAACACGGTGAGCGGCACGAAGCAATATTCTTCCTGCTCGGTGCAGGGCATTATGAACGCGGTTGAGCTGGACGTGGGCAACCTGGCGAAGTGGCTGAAGGGTTCGATCGGCGCCAGCGGACTGAACGTGAACTACACGAATTTCAACGGCTACGTTCTGTACTTCTCCGATCATCGCGGCATGCTGCCGTCTACGCACACTTCGAACGGTGGGCAGACTCCTGCCGGCGTCATCAACGGAGAATCGGGACTTGAGGATGTGGTGAATTCAAGCGCGAATCTGACTTCCACAACGCCGGACGGAGTTCTGGAAGGCGCGACTTATTACACGTACTCGCCCGAGGATGTCGATCAGAATGGGTTCCTCGACAATTGGGGTGAGAAAAATCTGGGCTATGGCTTCGAGATCAACACCGGCTCTCCGCTGAATGGGTATCAGCGGATTGTGGTCTCAGGGGCGGGCACGGCTAGTTCGATCGACTGCGCAGCCTATAATCCCGGTACCACCGCCACACCACTTCCTATTCCTACCACCACCACGCTGCTTAGTGGCGTCACAGATCAGCGGGGCATGGCGAATCCGGTCAGCGGAGCTCGCCACGTATTGAAACTCGTGGATGGGGGCATGAGCGCCGGCCTACTGAGCTACCTGCCGGTCATGCCTACGACCAGCGGATGCTCGCAAAGCGCGACCAATCCGACGGGCTGCGGTGGGTTCACCATCGCTTCCGAGAACCCGGTGTACATCCAGGGCAACTACAATACCAACTCGTCAGATCCTTTCTGGGGCACGGCCAATGCCGCAACGCCAACCCAGACCCCGCATTCGGCAGCGTCCATTATCGCCGACTCGGTCATGCTTCTATCGAACCAGTGGAGTGATGCGAACAGTCTCGCGAACCCCGACGTCGCTGGGAATCGTGTTCCCACGGCGCCTTCGTATTACCGCACTGCAATCTCGGGTGGAAAAAGTGCTCCATTCCCGCAACCCACCTGGACCAACGTGGCGAACGACTTCGGAACCGACGGAGGAATGCATAACTTCCTCCGGTATCTCGAGAACTTGGGCGCGCAACCCCTCTACTACAACGGTTCGCTGGTCAGCATGTACTACTCGGAATACAACACGGGAACGTACAAAGACGGGCCGGGCGGCGACGTGTACAGCCCGCCGCAGCGAGATTACTACTTTGACGTCCTGTTCCTGACGCCGAGCAACCTGCCACCGGCAACGCCTCAGTTTCAGGACATCGACAACCTGAGTGCGCACCAGAACTTTACGCCGCAGTAGTTTTGCTGAAGCTGCAACCACGAAGGGCACGAAGGTATACGAAGGAAAACCTTGACGGCAAGGTCCTTTATACTTCGTGCCCTTTGTATTTTGGCATGGTTGCGGTTTCGTTTTCGTTTTTTCATCTTTTGCGAAGCTTTCGGGCGGGGCCTTCGGGCGGGGCCGGACGAATGCGTCCGGCCCTACGTGATCTTCGTTTGGGTAAGATCGTATAGATATACTATTGCTCGGCTCCCCAGGCCTTTGCGAGGATGCTCGACGCCATGCAGCCTTATTTTTATCGTCGCGGCTATTTGTGGTTCATCTTTGGTTTGTCCGCGCTCGTAGGCATTGCATTTTTCTTGATCCCTGCGTTTATCATCCGGCCGTTTGCACACCAGAGTGGGCGAGGACTGGCGCTGGCGCTGGCTCTGCGCGAGCGCGCGCCCTGGGGCACGGTATGTGCTGGGATTGTATGTCTGCTCGCAGCCACGGCGCTCTGCGGCGGCTCAAGATCCGCTGATGTGGGATCGCGCACCAGACGGGGCGAGTGGAGGCGCAAGGCTATCCTCGGCGGGGTCATCTTGTTGGTCGCATTTTCTACCGCGATGGCGCGGCTGAATTACTTTGAGTGGATGTTTCATCCTGTCGATAGTCCGCAGTTCGAACTGGCTGCGGCGAGCAAGCTCGACAAAGGAGAGATGGTTCTCGCGGTGCGCATGGGCTCCGACGCGCGCGCCTACCCCATCCGCGAGATGGCTTACCACCACATTGTGAATGATTTGGTCGGCGGGGTCGCAGTGGCTGTGACGTATTGAACGCTGTGTCACACCGGTCTGGTGTGGTCGCGAAATGTGAACGGAAGAGTGCTGCATTTTTATCTGGCCGGCATCAACAATCAGAATTTCCTGATGCGCGATAAAGAAACCGGCACGTGGTGGCAGCAGATCACCGGGAGGGCGATCTCCGGCCCTTTGCAGGGCGCGTCACTCGGGTTGGTGCTGAGCGATGAATTAACTCTGGGCGAATGGAAATTGGAGTTGGGGGACGCATCCGGCGGCAAAGTTTTGGCCGAGGTGCCGAAGTACGCAAAGGAATACGACAGCAATTGGGAGCCGGAAGTGGCGAAGCTGCCGGTGGTGATCAGCTTTCCGGGAACCGTGTTGAAGTCGCGCGACGTCGTGGTCGGCTTGCAGATCGACGGACCGGCTCGCGCTTATCCCTGGGACTTACTGGTGAAACAATCGCCGGTGGTGGATCGGGTGCATGGCGTACCGTTACTGTTGGCGGTCGGGCCGGACGGAAAATCGTTTCGAGTCTTCATCAGCCGCATCGACGGACAGGATGCTGAGTTCTTTTTGAAAAGCGAGGGCGAAACCGAGACGCACGTGGCGACGGCAACCGCGGCGGCGCCCGTCGCCGAACCCAAAGCCACTCCCGCTCCCGCTGCAAAGCCTTGGATTCTGCTCGACACCACCACGGGGAGTGAGTGGAATTTTCAGGGATGCGCTGTCTCTGGTCCGGCGCTAGGGAAATGTCTGGATCGGGTTCCGGCGCTGAAAGATTATTGGTTCGATTGGCGCAACTATCATCCGGAGACGACGGTTTATCAACGGTAAGTTGTCGCGGTTCAGGCTCTCGCATATGTCTGATGGCGCAGCCTGGTCAAGCGGAAATATGCCGGATAGAATTACGCTATGGCCATGGAAGCGCATCCCGAATCCAATCGCGAGCAAGATCGAACCCAGGCGGCCACGCATATTGCCGGTGCCCAAAAGATTCTGAAATCGCTGCAAGAGAAGATCGGCGAGCATCCGGAAATCGGCGATGCCATCACGAAACTGGAGATGGCATTGAATGTTCTGGCGGTGAAAACCGGCGGCCTGCTGTAAAGGCGATCGACTTTTAATTGACTGACTTAATCTGAGGTTGCAATCGCCTTGTGGTTCACTCCCCGAAGTTCATCTACACTTTGTTGAGAACTATTTGAGCAGACGGAGGGATCACCTTGTCGAGCGTTCGCGCGATTTTCTGGGATGTCGGCGGTGTGCTGCTCACCAATGCCTGGGACCACACCGAACGGGCCGACGCGCTCGAACACTTTCATCTCGACGCAAAACAATTCCACGATCGGCACGAGATAGTAGTTGCCTCGTTCGAGCGGGGGCAGATCACACTCGACGAATACCTCGACCGCACGGTCTTTTATCAGAAGCGCGTTTTTTCGCGCGAGGCCTTTCGCGAGTACATGTTTTCTTTAACGAAGCCCATTCCCGACGTTCTGGACTTTGCGCAGGCCCTCGCCAAGTCGGGAAGATATTTCATGGGCACGATCAACAACGAATCGCGGGAACTCAATCAATATCGGATTGAGAAATTTGGACTGCGGAAGATCTTCCGGCTTTTTGTAAGTTCGTGCTACGTGGGATTGCGCAAGCCTGAGTGCGAGATTTATCGCCTGGCGCTGGAGATCACGCAAATTCCGGCGGAAGAATGCTGCTTCATCGACGACCGCGCGGAGAATCTGGAATACCCGTCCAAACTTGGGATGCACACGATCGAGATGCGAGGTCTCGATCAGCTACGAGGCGATCTCGCGAAGGTAGGCGTGACGCTGTGAACGGAACCGGTCGTCGGTCATCGGTTGTCGGCCATCGGTCGTGAGCTCGAGATTGACGGCCGACGCCTGCTTTACACGTTCTTGCGCGGTTGGCTGGTCTTTACGGCTGCGCCCTGCGGGATGTCGGACTCGAGGGTGGTCAGCGTCAGATCGCTGGACCAGCAGTCGGCGGTGACTCTCCACTCGCCGTTACCCTGGCGCGCGCAGACCCACAAATATTTGCCGCGCTCTTCGCGGCGTTTGCCGGTGGCGCTGGGGATCAGGGCTTTGAATCGTCCACCTTCGTAGGCAAGTTCGCCGACAACTTCCACGCGCAACGGTTCCAGTTCGACTTCTCCCAGGCCGGCGTCGAGCGCACCGAAGAAAAATTCGTGCACCGCCGACGCGCCGCGCAGCGGGGGACAATTCGAGCGCAGCACCAGGGCGTCCGCCGTATATAGCTCGAGCAAATCATCGAGATGTTTGGTATTGCAGGCCAGCACCCACTCGTGCGCGATGCGCCGCACCGCAGCTTCGGCGCGGCTCAAGTCTCCACGCAGGGCCGCTGTAGGCCGGAATTTTTCTTCTCGCAGGGAATCGCGCACGGAATCGCGGGCTGGCTCCGCCGCCGATCGCGCCGCGATGGCTTCTCCGCCAGGAAAATAATGATGATGATAATGGTGATGGTAGTGGTGAGTTTCCTGTCCGGTGGGCCGCGTGGAGGGCGGCCTCATGGCGGGATCTGGTTCAAGGAACGTATTGGATGAAGGCGTGAGAGCCTCCGGTTCTTTTGGATTCGCCACCGGCAAATTCGCTGGGGGCGAAATTTCGGATTCTGGCGCCGGCGATTCTGTCACCGCGATGCCGCACATACCGCAGAATTTGTTCCCCTGGCGATTCTGATAGCCACAAACTCCACAGACAATCGTATTGGGATCGCCGGAGAGTTCCTGGACCGAGAGTTGCTGCGCAGAGACTTGCTCGACGGAATGGTCGGCTGCGTGTTCCGCGTCGGCTTCGGTGGCCAGACGCTGAGCGGCTTCCAGCGCCGCGGCAATCGCCTCCGGACTCGGCTTAGGACGCCGCAATTCAGGCTGGAGCCTGCGGTAGAGTTCGTCCATTTCGGGGCGGCGAAGGGGGGCATCGGCGGGTCCGGGATCTTTGTCTTTTTCCCGGTCTTTGCCTTGGCGCTGGTTTCGGTTGGGGTCTTTGTCCACGAATCGAATCACTCCGCCGGCTCATTCTAGTCCAGCGGGCGGGACTCGTGCTATGGGGCTCGTGCGATTGGACTGCTATCGGCTGGAGAACTGGATCTTGCCTTCGATCTCGGTGGGAACGCCGTTGCAGGTTGCCGGACGATATCTCCAGGTGCGCACGGTCTGGAGCACGTGACGATCGCCGGTGAGGCCGGCACTCTCGAGAATCAGTGGGCTATGAACGCGGCCGTCGGTTCCGATGATAAAGCTGACTGTGACTTTGTGGCCTTTGGTAGCGGGAGGAAAAAGGGGATCGGGAGTGGCGAGGGCCTCGGGCGGCTCAACGTCTTCGCAAGAAGGGCGGGAGCTGACATGAGCTACATCGACAAACTGCGCAGCGCGGGCCAGAGTTCCCGAGAGCCGATTTTCACGCTGCTCGAGGGTTGCCGACTGCGGGCGGGGGGCGGGTGCGCTCGCAGCGAACGCAAACACCGGGATGGCACAGATCAGAATCGCAGGCCAGTTGCGACGATGCATAGAGTCTCGTGGTTTCCTTTCGACTTATGGCTCGCGGCTATGGAGTGCCGACAGTTGAGCCGGAACGAGCTTAAACCGCTGCTGCTGGGGAGGCAAACGCAGGCCCACACTATCGAATTCGTATCTCATTGTCAGCACATGGGTTACGAGTAGGCGCCGGAAGTCGATGCAGATGCGGGTGCAAGAGATTGCATACTGGCGAAGAATGCTGTCGTCGAAGTAGTGCGCATATCAAGAATGGACTTTCTTCAATAAGCGAAGGGAGGCGAAGCTGACGCTTCGCCCCCAAATTCGAGTCGGCCGGAGAGCCTACGGTTTGTAGATACTGTAGAGGTTGGTGTAGGTGTACATCGTCGTTCCGTAAGTGGTGTAGAACGACATGTAGGCGGTGTGAGTTCCGGGAGTTACCACAACGTTGTTGATAGAGCTGATGGCAGAGTAGGAGCCGTCGGCTGCGTCGTATCCATTGTAGGCGCAAGCGCCCGCAATCGCTCCATCCACAACCAGGCAGAGTGCGCGGTCGTCGTCGGCAAGGCCGCCGCCGGAACTGGTGGCGAACGAATTCACCAGCAGAGTGCAGGTGTTATAGACGCTGCTCGGGCAACTGAAGGTCGCTCCACCGTCTTCTACGTTGAAGCCGGCGGCGAGAACGGCATACGGCGTGGCGGTCGTGATGAAGTTAGTCCTGTTGATCTCGTTGGTTGGTGGCGGAAAGTGCAAGTTTGAGATGTTGCGGGGAGGGCCTGCTTCGTGAGTTCCAGCGGCGGACACCACGAAGTACGCTCCGACCAATAACATGGTGAGAGCAACGCAAAGGGCCAGCTTTGTTATCTTCGTCATGGTTTCTCCTTGGTACTCCAAACAAGTTTGTGTAAATCGAACGGTGGTACGCGGCCCAGACTTCAAAAGCCCCACGAAGTTACCCCATCTGGCAGGAATCTTAAAGCGCAAATTTTCAATCTGCCTGTGAAAAAACTCTTGATCGGCAAACTCTTGCACAGTAATGAAAATTTGTTGCAGCAAGGAACGGCAGTTTGAAGTGCGGGCTGGAAGTGTCCGACTTTGCGCGCTCCGCGCAAAGGTCGCGAAGTCCAAGAGGACGCCTGCCCAGGTCGAGCCTAGCGACTCGCGGCACGGCGCAGCGTGAGTAGCGTAATTTCGGGGGGGCAGTTCATGCGAACTGGAACGCCGACTGTGCCCAGTCCGGGATTGGTGTAGAGAGTGAGCCCGCGCACGTTGTACAGACCCCAAATGTACTTTCTTCCCAAGTCCGGCAAGTAAATGGGCCGGACAAACGGGATGCGCACCTGACCTCCATGGGAGTGACCGGAGAGTTGGAGATCGACGGGATGTCGCGCCACTCGGTCGGCATAGTCGGGCTCGTGCGCGAGCAACACCGTGGCATCATCGGCAGGAATGTCATGCAGAGTGGAGTTGAGGTCGGCGGTGCCGCCCAGCACATCGTCGATGCCAGCGAGCCAGAAGCGCGCTCCGTCGTGTTCAATAGCGACCGATTGATTGGATAACACTGGAATTCCCGCGCCGTGAAGCGCAGCGGTCACGCGATCGGGATCGGTAAAGGCGTCGTGATTTCCCAGCACCGCCCAGGGGCCGTGAGGCGCGCGCATTTGCCGCAGCAGTTGAGCGCAGGGCTCGGCCGCAGCCGCGGCTTCGGTGGGGTCGCCGACCCAAGGAGAAGTAACGAAGTCTCCAGTGAAAACGATCAGTTCGGGATGCAGATCGTTGACCAAGCCGATTGCGGAATGAATCGGATGCACCGAGAAGTGAGGATCGTAATGGAAATCGCTGAGCAGGGCGATGCTAAAGCCATCCAGCCGGGAGGGCCAGCGGCGGAGGGCAATCTCGCGGCGGACGACGCGAACCAGATTTGGCGCGAGCAAGGTGGTGTCGAGGGCAAGTGCGGCAACGCCTGCGGCCGCGGCGAGGCCGAGAAATTTTCGGCGGGTGGTGCGGGACTTGCGCGCTACCAGTTCGTTTGCAGATAGTTCAGTTGCGTTGGGGCTGAGCGGGACGGACTTGGCCGAACGTTCGCCGGCCGGGTTTCCGTTCGCCTTTGCTCCGTCAGCCTTGGGAAGAGAGCGCAATCGGGTTTTTGGCACCCCACGCTTGTGGATCGCAGTCCGTTCATTTCAGCATATCGCGAACCCTTCGGTCCGCGATATACCGAGCCGAGTGCGCCTGTTCTATAACGCAATCAGAAGGCAAATGTGGCTTGCAGTTCGATGCGGCGATTGGCGGAATTGCCCTGCGAGAACGGACCGCCTTGCAGCGAATTGGAGACGTCAAAGAGCCGGGAACCAAGAACTCCGTTAGGATTCGAGGCGTTGACGTTGTTGAAAACGTTGCGGGCATTCACGCCGAGAGTGACGTTGTAGCGCCGGTCCGAACTTGATGAAGTGGTAAAGCCGCCACCTCCGCCGCCGAAAAGCGGGCCCCGCGGGCCACCGCCGGCTCGTCCGCCGCCACCTCCGCCGCCAGAACCACCCTGCGGTTGGTGCGGTCCTGTGGCTTTAGTCCTGGGCCCGATTCCGAAGGTTTTCGTAAAGCGCAGGTTCATCACAAAGTGATTCGGGCCCGTGCCGTAGTTTATGGGCAGAAGCCTTCCGGTGGCGCCCGAGGCGTCGAAGGTTCCCAACTGGGTGCAGTAGATGGAACCCGAGGGCGCAGCTCCGGCGGGGCAGGTTGCGGTGGAAACCAGCGTGGGACGGTCGTTGTAGATCTGATCTCCGTTCTGATCAATCGGGGACGTGATGTTGAAAGGAGAGCCGGAACTGATGACCATGAAAGGACTGAGGCGCATCAGGTAGGGCAGGGCGATACTGCCGCCGAGGAATACCCGATGCCGAATGTCGAAAGCGCCGCGGCCATAGTCCTGGCTGATGTTGTAGGAATTGGACGCGAAGCTGGCAGAGCCGGAGTTAGAAACGCCAGCGGTATCGCTGTTGGCATAATTCAGGGTATAGAACCCGAACAACTGGAGCTTTGCTCCGACGCGGATATTGCTGTTCACGATGAGCTGATTTTGTTTGAAATTGCCTTCGGAAACGTAGCGGTAGATGTTGCCTCCGCTCACCGCTGCGCAAGCGGGAAGTCCGGCTTGCCCGCAAGGGGTGCCAGGGTAAGGAGCGTTGGCGTTGATGGTGACCAACTGATCGAATCCCCGCGAGTTTAAGTACGTGGCCGCGACGGTTGCGGATTTCGTGACTTGGCGTTCCACACTCACCGCGCCTTGCAGAGTGTAGGGAGCATGCAAGCGAGGACTGATCTGGTAAATGTTGGAACTGGAAGTACTCACTGGGCCGCAGTTGGAGAAATTCGTGAGCGCAACACCAAGCCCCGGGAAACAGGTGGGGTTGTCGATGATGAACTGCTGCTGCGTGACTCCGTTCAGGCGCTCGGCCTGCAAGATTGGCGTGGTCTGGAAGCGATCGTAGAAAATTCCGTAGCCGCCCCGAATCACCACTTTGGGTGGAAGGGTGCGGCCGCCCACGCCCCAGGCGAATCCCAGGCGCGGGGCCCAGTCTCCGCGGTCGTGGATGTAATTTTGGCTCTCGAAACGCAGACCGGCACTGAGGGTGATATTCGGGCGAATTCGCCAGTCGTCCTGGACGTAAGGTTCGACGTCGTAGTAATCGATGGCAATGTTCGGGCTTCCCGTTGTGTAGGAGAGCTGGGTCGCATATGGAATCCCGCCCCCACCGTTCAATTGCCGCTCGGCATAAGCCAGAGAAATCGGACAGGGCGTAGTCGCGCCTAGCGCGCAGGGCGGATTGTCATTCGGTGGAGGCTCATTCCCTGGTGTATTCAGCGACGAAAAAGTGAAAGTGCCATTGAACCCTGAGGTGGAAAAATTTGGTTCGTGCGTGGCGCGGACGCGCGCCCCGAACTTGACGGTGTGATTGCCGTGAATTAACGAAGTATAGTTCTGGATTTCGTAATTATTCTCCACATCGTTGAGGTTGCCCTGGCCGAAGCCGCCGCCCGTAAAGTTGCCGAGCACGCTCACCGCTGGATTCGTATCCTGCGGGGTCTGGATCGTCACGTCGCGGTTGTACTGGAAGCGCGTCTCATTAATGACTTTCGAGCCGATCACCTGTGTATCGCTGACCTGCACCGTGTCTTCGGTTTCCTTGGAGTAGTAGGCCTGGGTCGGTAGGCTGGTAACGCCCGGCAAGTCGTTGTTCTGAGTGTCGCGATAATACTGGTAGCGCGCCGTCAATGTGTTGTTCTTGCTGAGCGCCCAGTCGAAGCGCGGACCGAGGTTGGTGCGCTGGCGCGGGCTGGAAATGGACTCGACCAACGAAACTGGAGTGGTGAAAGTGGGATCAAGCACGACCGCGTTGATGGCGGACAATTCGTTGATGTTGCGGCGTTGCAGGTTGAAATAGAATGACGCTTTCTTGCCGATCGGTCCGCCGATGTTTCCGTTGTACTGAACGGAATCGTAAGGAGGCTCGGCACCCGCGAATGGATTGGGCGAGTTAAAGGCGGAATCGTTGCCCAGAACGAAAATCTCTCCGTGATATTTATCGGTGCCGGGCTTGGTGAAGATTTCGATGCGGCCGTAACCCAACTTATCGTATTCGGAGGAGAACGGATTCTGATTGATGCGAATTTCTCGGATTGACGATTTGGGCGGCAGTTGACCGGCGGTAAAGCCGTCAATGTACATCTGTCCGCCGTTGGGACCTGCCGAAGGCCCGGCGAGGGCTTGCAGATCGGAGAGCAATTCGTCGGGATCGTCGGGCAGCGCTTCGAGTTCTTTACCGGAGATCGTGATCGCGCCGGCGTTGTTCGAGGGATTTACGTCAACCGTCGGCGCCGTGTCGGAGACCTGGACTTTCTCGGTCTCGACTTCGATTGCCATCGATACGTTCAGTCGCAGGGGCTGATTGCCGATTATGACGTTGTCGTTTTCGTAGAGAGTAAATCCTTGAGCGGCGACCGTGAGCGTGTACTTTCCTGCCGGCAGGGACTTGAATTCATACATGCCCTGGGCATTGCTCTGCACTACGACGGGAGATCCGTTTGGAGGAGTCATGATCACATTGGCCGCAGAAATAGCGGCTCCCGAGGGATCGGTCACCAGGCCCCGGAGCGATCCGGCGGAGGTTGCAGCGCCGGTTTGAGCTGACGACGTTTGGCCTGACGCCGCTTGAGCGACCGAAGCTTGACCCAGCAATGCGCTTACTGACAGCAACGATAACGATGTTATGACGAGGTAACGCAGGTATCTCATTTGCAATTTTCCTGATTTCTGAACAGGTCTGGATTCATTTGAATTTTGTTTCGTATGAATTCGGGAGTGGCCAAACATTCGGGAGCGGCGGCCAAACAATAATTCAGCAATAACCTTCAGCAACAATCTTCAAGCAATAATCATTGAGAGAGCTACGGGCCGGAGTCGCCCCCAGGTGCGCCCCCTAAGCTCCACGGAGCGAGCATCATCGCCTGGCCGGCGGTGGGCGAAGCTTGAAGGATCGGCTCAACCCCGCTGAGCAGCGTAATCGCGGTATTGGGACTCGAAGGCGAGCCTTCGGTGGCGAGGATCACTACTGCGTCTCCTTTTTTCAGGTCGAGATCAGTCAATGTTGAAGACGGAAGTCGGCTCAGGACTTGCTGGAAATCGATGGCTCCGCCGGTGCGCACGCCACCCGGCGCACCACCGCCCATCCCTGCTGCGCCCGCGCCCGGAGTTCCGACGCCTGGAGCACCCGCATTTCCGCGCGCTGACGAACCGCTGGTCGGCGTTCCGCCGGCTGGCGCGGAGGAACTCGCCGCACCCGGCATACCCGGCGGAAGGGCGCTCTTGATTCTCATCGCAAAGCGCTGCGCCATTTCGGCCGGTATCTTGTGGAGTTGCGAGTCGGGCGTAATTTTCACCTCCACGGTTTTCTTGCTCAACACATCCTGAACGCTGAGTGTGCCGGTGCTTGCATCGACACTTTTGACGGTTCCCTCGATGTAGGGGAACTTGCCGGAGACAATCTCGTCGGCGGTTATTTCGGCGCCATCGGAGCTGCGAGTCCCGCGCGCGCGCAATTGGTCTCCGACGTGAATTTCGTGCAATGTGCTGGGCTTGGCATCTTCAAATTTCACGGAGTCGGGAGCGTAGCGCCGGATGACGGTACTTTTTGTGATGTGGACGACGGTGGTCTTGGTTCCGGTGCGGCAAGAGGCCGCGACGGTTATTGTGCCGGTGTTTTCATCCAGAGCGCAGACGAGGCCGCCCATGCCACGCTTTTGCCAGTCCTGGCGGATTTGCTCACCGACGGCGGCCACGGTTGAGCGCGTGATGACGATGATCTCCAAGGCGGCTAGCGTCTTGCCGTCATCGGATGCATGGCCGCGGGCGCGAATCGTATCGCCGACCTGCAACTCCTGCAACTGAATGGGCGTGGCATTCTTGAGGTCCTTTTCCCCGGGGGCAATGCGCAGGATGCGTGCGTTGGGCTGCACAGTCACTGCAACCTCGGCACCGGCTTCCGCTGCGAGCGTGATTGTGTTTCCATTGATCGCTTTGATGGTTCCGATGCGCTTCGCCACCGCGGCCTGGCCCGCATTCTGCGCCTGGGAAAAAGTCGCTGCGAAAGATGCCGGAAGAAACGGCGCTCCGGTCACGAGCATGACGGCGAATCCGACGGTTGCAAGTGTTCGTCTTGCCATCGTTCGTCCCGCCATCGTTCTTATTGCGGTCAATCGTAGTTTTGCGCTCATACGCCCCACCTATAATTTACATTGCCGCAGGCCGCGGAAGCCTATGGTTTACAAAGTTTTACCCAAACATAACAAGTATGGCGGGCGGCGTTCCCGGCGGGCATTTTCGGAGACCGTTTCTTCTGACGCATCCAGAGTGCTAATAGACGAGGGGGGTGGGCGGAGATACGATTTTGACAGGCAAGTTTGCGGATATTTGTCTTTCATGCATGTTCCTATCTTACGTCGTTTTCTGTGTTGGGCGATGCTGCTCGTCCTCCCTCAGGCCGTCTTGGGCCAGAGTGGGACGGACAAGAACGGTCTAGCTCCGCCTGTGCAGCCTCAGAAGGGCGGGTCAATTCTCCGCACCCAGGGCAGCGTCTGGGTCAACGGCTACGAAGCCAGGGACTCCTCCGCAGTGTTTCCCGGCGACCTGCTCGAAACTAAGGCTGGAGCTTCCGCGAACCTGAGCCTGGAGGGAACTACTATTCTGCTTGAGCCAGAAACCGTCGCCCAACTGGGAGCGAATCTTCTTGAATTGGATCATGGCAGCGTTTCCGTGGGAACCTCGAAAAGTTTTAAGGTGAAAGTAAATTGCCTGACCGCAATACCAGTGTTGACGGAATGGACGCAGTATGAGGTGGCGAATCTGAGTGGAAACATTCAGGTGGCCGCGCGCAAGAGCAACGTGAATGTGGAGCGCGCGGGAATCAAGGAAGCGGCCCACAAGAAACCGATTGCAGGGACGGGAACGTCCAGCGGATCTACGGTTCACGAGACCGAGCAAAAGAGCTTCGATCAGTCGGAACTGTGCGGGACTCCGCGCCCGCAAGGCGCCGGTGCCAGCCCAAACACCAAATGGATTGCGGCGGGTGCGGCAGGGGGAACAGGAGTTCTACTTTGCGTCCTGCTGTGCGGCGGTAGCAGCTCGAAAACTCCTATTAGTTCGTCGGCTCCGTGACCGACTGTCTCGGATTACTATTCGGGCTGGATCACAAAATTCTTTCGTGGGTGTAGCCTGCGGCGACCAGGGCCTCCAGAAGCTCGACGATATGGTCGGGGCCTCGGGTTTCCATGGTGATGTCGATGGCGGTGTCGCCGAGATTGACACCGTGGTAGGCGCGATCATAGGCGGTCTCGACGATATTGGCGCGATGGTCGGCGAGGATTCCGGTGAGGCGGTGCAGCGCGCCGGGATAGTCGGGCAGGTGAACGCGTAGACGGACGAGGCGGCCGTCTTTCACGAGACCGCGCTCGATGATGCGCGAAAGCAATGTGACGTCGATATTCCCGCCGCCGACGAGGACGGCGATTTTCTTTCCTTGGAGCGGCAGCTTGCGGTTGAGCAGGGCGGCGATGGCGGCCGCTCCCGCGCCTTCCGCCAAAGTTTTTTCGCGCTCCAGCAACAGGAGAATTGCGTTCGCGATTTCTTCCTCTTCGACCGTCACGATGTCGTCGACATACTGTTGAACCAGAGGGAGCGTGCGCTCTCCGGCGCGGCGTACCGCGATTCCATCGGCAATGGTCTTGGCGGCGTTCAGAGTAACGGGCTTGCCTTCGGCCACGGCGGCTTTCATGGAAGGAATGCGCGCGGGTTGCACGCCGAAAATCTGCACGGCGGGACTCGTTTCTTTGACGGCGCAGGCGATGCCGCCGATCAATCCTCCGCCGCCAATGGGCGCGACGATTACTTCGATCCCAGGATGCTGCTCGAGAATTTCCAGCCCCAGCGTTCCCTGCCCTGCGATGACGGCATCATCGTCGAAGGCATGAATGAGCGTCAGGCCATCGTGCTGGCTCAGGTGAATGGCTTTCTCGTAGGCCTCGTCGTAGTTTGTGCCGTGAAGAACGACTTCGGCTCCGTAAGCGCGCGTGGCCGAGACTTTGGTTAGAGGTGTGGGGAGCGGCATGACGATGCGGGCGGCTATTTTGTGCCGTCCCGCGTGGTAAGCGACGCCTTGCGCGTGATTGCCGGCGGAGGCCGCGATTACGCCGCTGGAGCGTTCATCCGGATTGAGAGTGAGAAGTTTGTTCAGCGCGCCGCGTTCTTTGAACGCTCCGGTGCGCTGCTGATTGTCGAGCTTGAGGAAAATGGAATTGCCGGTGAGGCCGGAAAATGTCTCCGAGTGCGTGCAGGGCGAAACGCGGATATCGGCGCGAATTCTGTGGAGAGCGGCCTGGATGTCGGAAAGTTGGATCATGCGGGTTGAGCAGCATCTTACACGGCCCCGGCTTTCAAGTTCTGCATAGGTATCGCGACGGGGGAAATCAAAGCTTGAACCGCAAAGAACGCTAAGAAAGACAAAATCATCAGGCGATTTGTTGCGCGGCGGAAGCTGGCGTGACCGGGCGGATGGATTGCGCTTTCAAGTACGCATCTACTGAGGCAGCGGCTTTGCGGCCTTCAGAAATCGCCCACACTACCAGCGACTGTCCGCGGCGCATGTCGCCGGCGGCGAAGACTCCGGGAATTGACGACATATAGTTCGGGTCGGTCGCCACGTTGCCGCGGTTGTCGAGTTGAACTCCCAGTTGCTCGATCATGCCACGGCGCTCGGGGCCGAGGAAGCCCATGGCGATCAGGACGAGATCCGCGTCCATGCTGAACTCGGTGCCGGGGATGGAGTCGAACTTCGGAGGAGTGCCGACCCTAACGGCGTGAAGTTGTTTAACGTGGCCGGCCGCGTCGCCGATGAATTCTGTGGTCGCAATGCTCCAGTCGCGCACGCCGCCTTCTTCATGAGCGCCCTCAACGCGAAGTTGCATGGGCCAAAGCGGCCAGGGCGTTAGCGGCGAGCGTTCGTCGGGCGGCTTGGGCATGATCTCGAACTGATGCACTGAAGCCGGCTTCTGGCGATGCACCGTGCCCAGGCAATCGGCGCCAGTGTCGCCGCCGCCGATGATGACGATGCGTTTTCCGGTGGCGAGAATTTCGGTCGCGGGATCGAGCGTGTCGCCGAGGCAGCGTTTGTTCTGCTGCGCGAGAAATTCCATCGCGTAGTGAATTCCCTTCAACTCCCGTCCGGGAATTTTCAGGTCACGAGGACGCTCGGAGCCGCCGGCGAGAACTATGGCGTCGAAGTCGCGGCGAAGATCTTCGACAGGAATTTTCGTTCCTACTTCCGCATTGGTTACGAACTTCACGCCTTCGGCGGACATCTGTTCGAGGCGGCGATCGATGATGTGTTTTTCGAGTTTGAACTCGGGGATGCCGTAGCGGAGGAGTCCGCCGAGGCGGTCGGCTTTTTCGTAGACCGTTACAGCGTGGCCGGCGCGGCACAACTGTTGAGCAGCAGCGAGTCCGGCTGGACCTGAGCCGACGACAGCGATTTTTTTTGCGGTGCGAACTTTCGGAGGCTCGGGACGAATCCAACCTTCGAGAAATCCGCGCTCGACGATATTTTTTTCGTTTTGCTTAATGGTGACCGGAGACTGGTTGATACCCAGCACGCACGAGGCTTCGCAGGGCGCGGGACAGATGCGTCCTGTGAACTCGGGAAAATTATTCGTGGCGTGCAGTTGGCGAAGCGCGTCCTTCCAGCGTCCGCGATAAACCAGATCGTTCCAGTCAGGAATGAGATTGCTGACGGGGCATCCGGTTTGGCAGAAGGGCACGCCGCAGTCCATGCAGCGGGCACTCTGCTCGCGCAGCTTGGCTTCGGGAAAATCCTGGTAGATCTCGAACCAGTCATTCACGCGTTCGGTTACGGGGCGGCGCGGGGCAAGCTCGCGCGAGTAATCCATGAAGCCGGTGGTCTTACCCATGCAACACCTGACCATGCTGCACCTGCTCGGCTTGAAGCTGCTCGGCTTGAAGTTGCTCGGCTTGAAGTTGCTCGGCTTCAGCCAGGAGGGAAACAGGCTGGCTCGGAATGTAGGCTTGTTCGCTCCGGCTGATGCCCAGCACGCGCTTGAATTCGTGCGGGAAGACTTTGATGAAGCGCGAGCTCATCTCGTTCCAGTTCGCGAGAATCGACTGCGCGCGGCGGCTGCCGGTCAGTTCGCGATGCCTCGTGATCATGTCGCGGACAATCTGAACGTCCTGCCCATCGAGCAGAGGCTCGAGATCAACCGAATCGAGGTTGCAGCGCTTCTCGGTGAAGTCTCCACGCTCGTCGAATACGTAGGCGACGCCCCCGCTCATGCCGGCGGCGAAATTTCTGCCACAGGATCCGAGCACCAGCACCAGACCGTTTGTCATGTATTCGCAGCCGTGGTCGCCGACGCCTTCGACAACGGCAGTCGCGCCAGAGTTGCGCACCGCAAAGCGTTCACCCGCGACTCCATTGAAGAAGGCTTCGCCACTCGTCGCGCCGTAGAGCGCCACATTGCCGATGAGAATATTTTCTTCCGCGGCGAAACCGGAGCCGCGCGGGGGATAAACAACAATGCGGCCGCCGGAGAGTCCCTTGCCGACATAATCGTTGGCTTCGCCTTCGAGCGTGAGCGTGACGCCTTTCGCCAGGAACGCGCCCAGACTCTGCCCAGCCGAGCCGGAAAGTTGAACGCACACGGTGTCGTCGGGGAGTCCGGCAGAACCGTGGCGGCGGGCGATTTCGCCGCTCAACATGCTGCCGACGGAGCGGTGGATGTTGCGCACCGGAAAATTCACTTTGATCGGCGTTAAACTTTCAAGAGCATCTTGGACCTGCCCGAGAATTTTGTGATCGAGGGCCTGCTCCAGGCCATGATCCTGCGAGTGGATGCGACGCCGTGCGACGCGCGACGGCACGGGCGGGTTGTAGAAGATTGCCGAGAAGTCGAGGCCTTTCGCCTTCCAGTGATCTTTCCAGAAGTTCAGCGCGGAATTCACATCGAGCATATCGACACGGCCGACCATCTCGTCGACGGTGCGGAAGCCGAGATCCGCCATGTATTGCCGAAGTTGTTGGGCGATGAAAAAGAAAAAATTGATGACGTGCTCGGGCTGTCCCTTGAATTGCTGGCGGAGCACCGGGTCTTGCGTGGCGATGCCGACCGAGCAAGTGTTGAGATGGCATTTGCGCATCATGATGCAGCCCATCGCGATTAGAGGCGTGGTCGCGAAGCCGAACTCTTCTGCCCCCAGTAACGCGGCAATGGCGACATCGCGGCCAGTTTGCAACTTACCGTCGGTTTGCACGCGGATGCGGCTGCGCAGATCGTTCAAGAGAAGGACTTGCTGGGTTTCGGCGAGACCAAGTTCCCACGGAACGCCGGCGTGCTTGATGGAACTCAAGGGCGACGCGCCAGTGCCGCCGCTGTCTCCGCTGATGAGCACGACATCTGCGTGCGCTTTGGCCACGCCCGCCGCGACGGTGCCGACGCCCACTTCGGCGACCAGCTTCACGGCGATGCGTGCCTGCGGATTTACATTCTTCAGGTCGTAGATGAGCTGCGCGAGATCTTCGATGGAGTAGATATCGTGATGCGGTGGCGGCGAGATCAGCCCCACGCCAGGAATCGAGTGCCGCAGGCGCGCGATTACGTCGTCGACTTTGTGGCCGGGCAGCTGGCCGCCCTCGCCGGGTTTCGCGCCTTGCGCCATCTTGATCTGCAACTCGTCGGCGTTCACGAGATAGTTTGCCGTCACACCGAAGCGCGCAGATGCGACCTGCTTCACCGCGCTTCGCCGTAAATCGCCGCTGGCGTCGGGCCTGAAGCGCTCTTCGTCTTCTCCCCCTTCGCCGGTGTTCGACTTGCCGCCGATGCGGTTCATGGCGATGGCCAGAGTCTCGTGCGCTTCCTTGCCGATCGAACCGAACGACATGGCGCCGGTGGTAAAGCGTTTCACGATTTCTTTGGCGGGCTCGACTTCCTCGATCGGAAGCGGCGTGTCGCTCTTCTTCAACTTCATCAGGCCGCGCAAGGTGCACAGGTTGGCGCTCTGATTGTCGATGAGGTCGGTGTATTCCTGGAATGTCTTAAAGCTATCCTCGCGCACGGCGTGCTGCAGCTTGCCGATGGTCTGCGGATTGAGAAGATGATATTCGCCGTTCACGCGTTGGTGATAGGCGCCGCCAACTGCAAGTTCGGTTTCGAATTCGGTCAGCGGGCGGAAAGCGTATTCATGTTTCAGTTGGGCTTCGGCGGCCAGAACCGAGAGACCGATGCCCTCGAGTCGTGAGATGGTCCCGGCGAAATACGCATCGATCAACTCTTTGTTCAGCCCGATCGCTTCAAAGACTTGCGCTCCCTGATAACTTTGCAACGTTGAGATGCCCATCTTCGAAAAAGTCTTCAGCAGGCCCTTTTTGATGGCTTTCATGAAATGCTTGACGGCGAGTTCGGGAGTCACATCGCCCAATTCGCCGCGCCAGGCCAGATTCTCCACGCTCTCAAGCGCCAGGTACGGATTGATGGCGCTCGCGCCGTAGCCGCTCAGCAAGGCAAAATGCATGACTTCGCGCGGCTCGCCGGATTCGGTGATCAGCGCAACCTGGGTTCTGGTTTCCTCCCTCACCAGCAGGTTGTGCACTGCGGCCAATGCGAGCAGACACGGAATGGGAGCGTAATCTTTGTCGACGCCGCGATCGGAAAGAATGAGCAGCGAGTATCCTGCCTTTACCGCGAACGAGGCGCGCTGGCATAGATCGTCGAGAGCGCGCTTGAGGCCAGATTCACCGTCGGCGGCGCGAAATAGAGCAGGCAGCGTGGTCGCGAGCAGGTCGCGATTCGAAACGCGGCGAAGTTTTTCCAGTTCGCGATTCGAGAGCAGCGGATGCTCCAGCTTCAGCATGTGGCAATTCTCTGGCGCTTCTTCGAGAATGTTGCGCTCGCTGCCGATGTAGCTGATGAGTGACATCACCATCTCTTCGCGGATGGGATCGATTGGAGGATTCGTCACCTGCGCGAATAGCTGCTTGAAATAGTTAAATAGCGACTGCGGCTTGTCAGAAAGACAGGCCAGTGGCGTATCGGTTCCCATCGAGCCGATCGGTTCTTCACCCTTCGAGGCCATGGGCGCGAGGAGCATCCGCAAATCTTCATCGCTATAACCGAAGGCGCGCTGGCGGCGGAGCAGCGTCTCTGCGTCGGGATGGTGCATGCGCGTGGGGTCGGGCAACTGATCGATGGTGATCTGATTGTCTTTCACCCACTCGGCGTAGGGTCGACGCGCAGCGAGTTTCTGCTTGATTTCTTTGTCAGAAACGATGCGGCCTTCGACGGTGTCGACCAGGAACATTTTTCCAGGCTGGAGGCGGCCTTTGCTCTTCACCTGTTCCGGCGCGATGTCGAGAACTCCGGCTTCCGAGGCCATGACCACCAGATCGTCGTGGGTGACAACGTATCGACCTGGACGCAGGCCGTTGCGGTCGAGCGTGGCGCCGATGACGCGGCCATCGGTAAATGCCATGGCAGCAGGGCCGTCCCAGGGCTCCATCAGGCACGCGTGATATTCGTAGAAAGCGCGCTTCTCCGGCTTCATGTGCGGATTGCCCGACCAGGCTTCTGGAATCAGCATGGCCATCACATGCGGCAGGCTGCGTCCGGCCTGGAGAAGCAATTCGACTGCATTGTCGAAGTTGGCGGAGTCGCTGCCGTCGGGAGCGATGATTGGGTAAAGCTTTTTCAAATCGTCGCCAAAGAGCGGAGATTGCAACAGCGACTGGCGAGCCTGCATCCAGTTGACGTTGCCACGAAGCGTGTTGATCTCACCGTTGTGCGCGACATAGCGGTAAGGATGCGCGCGATCCCAACTGGGAAACGTATTGGTCGAGAAGCGCTGGTGGACCAGACACAACGCGCTGACTGCATCGGGATCGGAAAGTTCGCGATAGAAGTTGGTGATTTGCGAAGCCAGCAGCAATCCCTTGTAAACGATGGTGCGGCAGGAGAGCGACGGGATATAAAACATTTCCGCGTCTCCAATGCCGGATTCGCGGATTTCATTTTCGGCACGCTTGCGCACGACGTAGAGCTTGCGTTCGAAGGCCTCTTCGTCGGCGCAAACGGCGGCAGGGCATTTAACGAAAATCTGCTGGATATACGGCTGCGAGGCACGCGCTACGCGACCGATCGCAGAAGCATAGACCGGAGTGTCGCGCCAACCGATGAGCGTCAGGCCCTCTTCGCGAACGATGCGTTCGAGAATTCCTTCGCACTGAAGGCGCTGATGCTTCTCGACGGGCAGGAAGGTCATGCCGACGCCGTAGCTTCCCGCTTTCGGCAGCGTAAAGCCAAGCTTCTCGCATTCGCGCGCGAAGAACTTGTGTGGAATCTGAATCAGGACGCCGGCGCCATCTCCGGTTTCAGGATCGCAGCCGCATGCGCCGCGATGCGCGAGGTTGAGCAGAACCTGGATTCCCTTGCGAACGATCTCGTGGCTTTTCTGACCGCTTATGCTGGCGACAAATCCGATGCCGCAGGCGTCGTGCTCGTGCGCGGGGTTGTAGAGGCCCTGGGCGGCAGGCCGGCGGGGCTTGCTCACGCCAAGCTTCGAGTTGAGACGCGTCGTCATCGAGTCTACGGGGACTCCGTTTGTCGAGCTGAATTTCGTGGCAAATCACTTGTACTTGCGTTCTTTGTTCTTTGCTCTTTGTTTTTGGCGTGGCTTGCAAGCGCGAGGCGGGGTCACACACCTCTGCTCAGGAACAGCCGTTCGTATTTTGGTGCCTGCGGGTAGGCAAAGTACAATACAGAATTTCGATACAAGCCATGCAAAATTCAGAGCGGCTGCCCGCTGAGTGTTTCCCAGTTATTAACCTTGGAATTGCGACTGCTCCGCTATAATTCCGGTCAACTATTTCGCTCAAACACAATGGACTTCGATCAACTCATTACGTTCCTGGAAGTGGCCCGGCAAGGCAGCTTTTCCCGCGCTGGAGAGAAGGTTTTCCGCTCCCAGTCAGCGGTTAGCGCGCAAATCCGGCAACTGGAGCAGGAATATGGCGACCGCCTGCTCGACCGCTCGGGCAAGACGGTGAAGCTCACGCCGGCGGGGCAGGTGTTTTTTGAATACGCCGAGCGACTGAAGAGCCTGCGCGATGAGTCGTTGACGGCGGTTGCGGACCATAGCGGCACGCCGCGCGGCACCTTGCGTGTGGGGGCGAACGAAGCAACTTGTTTATACGTTCTGCCGGAAGTGTTCGGAGAATATTGCCGGCGCTATCCTCCAGTGCAGATCAGCATCTACCGCAATTTCACTTACAAGATCGTGGAGAAACTGGAAAACGGGCAGGTGGAAGTGGGGATTTTGACGCTGCCGATCCAGTCGCCGAGCCTGAAGATTCAGCCTATTTTCCGCGACAAGCTGATGCTGATGGTGAGTCCCAAGAATCCGCTGGCTAGGTTCAAGGTGGTACCGGTGAGCGAGATCGTCAAGCATCCACTGCTGTTTCCGAAGACCGGGCACACGCGCAGGCTGCTCGATAAACTGTTCCGCCCCCATTCCGCCGACCTTCAGGTTCGGATGGAGTTGCCCAGCATTGGGATGATCAAGAGCTTTGTGGCGGCGGATTTGGGCGTGTCGCTGATCAGCGCGTCATTCGCGCGCGATGAGGTCGACTCCGGGCGGGTCAAACTGATCGAGATTGAAGACGCGGTGCTGTACCGTGAGCTTGGGCTCGCCTATCGCCGCGACCGCACCCTTTCCGTGGCGTCGACGGCGTTTGTCGCGCTGCTGCGGCAGTTCGCCACGCAGATGAAGAAGGCGGAAGATTAGGTCGGAAGATTAAAGGTTAACGATTGGTTACAGGCAATCGGAATTTTTAATTTCCCTGCGCGAGGCGCCGCGAGTAGCCTTTAGAAGAATCGTCGTTCCTCTAGCCGCTAAGGACGCAAAGTCGATCTAGTTCTCAATTCCCCACCTTGGCGATTTTCGCCGCTTCAGATGCTGGAGGTAGCGGCTCGATGAGGTGCAGGCCGC
Organism: Candidatus Sulfotelmatobacter sp.; assembly: GCA_036500765.1. Lineage (NCBI taxonomy): Bacteria > Pseudomonadati > Acidobacteriota > Terriglobia > Terriglobales > Candidatus Korobacteraceae > Candidatus Sulfotelmatobacter > Candidatus Sulfotelmatobacter sp. Next base: position 699,318 of record DASYBM010000016.1, on the reverse strand, counting down.
ATTCGGTTTTGGCGAATCCGGGCCAGCGGCCGGCGCGGGGATCTTCTCCTGGGCGAACCGCGCGAGTGCAATGCGTGCAGCCGATGCTGGGGTAGTCCTGATTGTGAAGCGTGTTGTAGGGAACATCATGATCGTGGATGTAGCGCCACACTTGCTTGGATGTCCAATCGACCAGGGGATTGATCTTCACCAGGCCGAACTTGGCGTCCCGTTCCACTCGGCGTGCGGCGGAGCGGACTGAGGTTTGGTCGCGGCGAATGCTGGTAATCCAGGCGCTCAACTCTCCGAGTTTGCGGCGCAGCGGCTCTACTTTGCGCAAGCCGCAGCACAGGTCCGGATCACGCTTCCAGAGCGCTTCGCCGTGCGTGCGCTCCTGCTCTTCGGGTGAAAGCTCGGAATACACTTTCTCGACCGCGATGCCGTATTTTTCTTCGATCCGATCGATCAGGTTGTAGGTTTCGGGGAAGAGAAATTCGGTGTCGATGGTGAACAGGCGAAACTCTTTGCGGACGCGCGAGGCCATATCGATCAGGACCATTCCCTCGGCGCCAAATGCCGAAGAAATGGCAACGTTGTTCCCGAAAGTCTCGAATGCCCAGGCTAACGCGCGCTGCGGAGTCCAGCTTTCCGCTGCATGCTGCACATCTCCGATCTGCTTTTGAATATCGCCCTCGATGGTCTTCACGCCCCTGGCTCCTCATTTGTTCTGAATCCCGCTGACGAAACTTCGGTGAAAACCGCGGCGGGCAGCGGATTGCTTTCACCCGCGGAAATAGCCGATATAGCGAATCGCGGGCCCATGACTTCTGGATCGGCCCAGCGCACGACTTCTCCAACTACCAGCAACGTTGGAGCGGCGAGCTTCGGCGGCCGGTGCAACTCGGCGATCGTGGAACGGTGCGCGCGCTGCTGTGGCGTGGTCGCGCGCGAAATAATCACACATGGGGTTTCCGGCGCCAAACCGGATGCTTTCAGCCTCGCGGCGATCTCGGCGTAATTCTGTCCGGGCATGTAAATGACGAGCGTTGCGCCACTGCTCGCTAACTTGTCCCAGTTTGCGGCTTCACTTCCCGGCGCTTGATGTGCCGTAAGAAACACCAGCGCGGAAGATGCGCGTCGATGAGTCAACGGAATCTCCGCCACGGCCGCCGCACCCATGGCGGAGCTAACTCCGGGTACAACTTCGAACGCAATGTTGGCTCTTCGGAGCGCTTCCATTTCTTCTCCCGCTCGGCCGAAGATCAACGGATCTCCGCTTTTTAACCGCACTACGCGCAGACCCGAATCCGCGAGCGCGATCATCAGAAAGTTAATTTCCTCTTGCTGAATTTTCTTCTTCCCGCAGCGCTTGCCGACGTTACGCTTTTGCGCCCTTGCCGGGATGAGTTTCAAGACTTCCGGCGCGACCAAATCATCGTGCAACACGGCATCGGCTGTTTGCAGCACACGCAGCGCCTTTACTGTGAGTAACTCCGGATCGCCTGGCCCGGCGCCAACGAGATAGACTTTTCCTTTCATGCGCCCTCCCCCTTGGCAGCGAGTTCCGGGGTCTCGGCCAGCGCCGCTTCCAGCGCTTCCCTGCTGGCCAGCGAATGTAAAAGATGGAGCTTGCGTCCTTTGTCGAGATCGCTGGCCAGGATGAGCTTTCGAGTTTCACCAAGGTCCGCTACCCACGCGGCATATCCGGGGCCAAATTGTTTTTCAAGCTGCTGGCGAATCTTCTGCGCCAGCGAAGGACTTTGCCCTGCGGTTGAAACTGCGATCTGCAAATCGCCACGGCGCACGACCGCGGGATAGAAGAAGTCGCAGAGATCGGGAACGTCGACCACGTTGCAAAGCACGCCGCGCCGCTGCGCTTCGCGATATACGAACTCGTTCAAGCTGCGCGCATTCGTGGCCACGATGGCCATAAAGACGCCCGACAAGTCGTCGGTCGAAAAGGCGCGCAATTCGAGATCGAGCAATCCCGCGCGCGCCCATTCGCGGACCGCAGGAGTAGCATCGAGAGCGACCACGCGGATGCGCGCTCCGGTGTCGAGCAAGCCGCCGATCTTGGGTTCGCCAACTTTTCCGGCGCCCACGACAAGGCATTGCCTGCCCTCCAGCTTCAGAAACATGGGGAACAAGTTAATCACCGATTCCTCCGGCAGACTGCGCCAAGCCGCGAGTTGGCTCTGGCAAGTCGCGGGCCACTGCGGCCACAACCTCGCCCGCAAGAAACTCACGCAGTTGCGCATCGGTGTGTCGAACAAAAAAGCGGCGTAGATTTTCTCCCGGTTCGCGCTGCGCCAGGTATCGGCCCAACAGTCGTTCGAGCGCGTCGGGAACTTCAGTCGCCGGGCAACGATATCCGACGGGCCGCGCGGTCGCCTGATGGAATCCGAGCGCGCCGCCTACGCAGAAGTAATAGGCATCGACCATGTCGCCATTAACTTTGATCTTCTTGCCTTCAATGCCGATGTCGGCGATCCAATGCTGTCCGCAACTGTTGGGACATCCCGTCACGTGCAGCTTCAGGTGCTGATCGAAACCGGGAAGCCGCTCTTCCATTTCTTCCACTAGCCAGCGGGAAAACTGCTTGGTTTCCGTGATGGCAAGTTTGCAAAACTCTGTGCCGCTGCACGCCACTGTTCCCCGCCAGAATGGGGAGCCACCGACCTTCAATCCAATCTCATCGAATTCTTTGGCCAGTTCGTCGGCGTTGATGATGGGCACGTTTACGACCAGCAGGTTCTGCATGTTGGTGGCCCGCAATTCGCCATCGGCATAGCGCTCGGCAAGGTCGGCTGCGGCCTGCATCTGATCGGCGGTGATGCGTCCGCGCAAGGCCACGGCTCCCACATACGCTAGACCGGACTGCTTCTGCGCATGAATTCCGACATGGTCGCGATACACATCATCGGGCGGATGCTCTTCAACGGCGGGATCAAGTTGGAATCCGATGCGCTGGTGCAGTTCGTCGAGGAAGCGGTCGGCGGTCCAGCCATGGCGCAGGAAGAGAAATTTCAAGCGTGCGCGTTCGCGGTGCTCGCGCAACACGTCGGAATCGCGGAACAATTCTGCGATGCCCTTGACGACCGGCAGCACCTGGTTCCAGCGCACGAATGCATTCAGCCGCGCGCCGAGATACGGTTCCGTCGAAAGTCCGCCAGCGACGCGGAGAGAGAATCCAATCTCTGGCTTTCCGCCAACCGTGCGTGTGATCGCGGTCAGTCCGATGTCGTTGATCTCCGGATACGGGCACCACACGCGGCAGCCCGTGATCGAAATCTTGAACTTGCGGGGCAGATTGTAGAAATCGGCATTGCCCGCCAGAAGGTGCGATGTCTCCAGGACCAGAGGCGATGCGTCGACGAGTTCGTCGGCGTCTACGCCGGCGACGGGGCAGCCGGTGACGTTGCGGACCACATCGCCGCAAGCGCCGGTGGTGTTGAGTCCAACCTGCGCGAGGCCGTCGAGCACCTCCGGCAGCGATTCGATCGTGACCCAGTGCAGTTGAATGTTCTGGCGTACGGTCAGGTCGGCGATGCCGTTGGCATGGCGGCGGGTGAGATTGGCGATGGCGCGCAGTTGGCGGGAAGTCATGATGCCGTTGGGAATCCGGATGCGCACCATGAAGCGTTGCAGCGCCTTACCCACGCCGCCCTGGCCGCCGGTTACTCCAGCGCCATCGCCCTGGGTGTAGACTCCCCACCAGCGGAAATAGGTTCCGATCCATTCCGGAGGGATGGAATCGAATCCGTCGCGCGCGAAGCGGCGGATTTCTTCCAATCCGTCCCATGGGTTGGCGGCGCGCTTCAGGCGCTCAACTCGCTGGGCTGTGGTTTCCTTCGCAGTTTGTGTCATAAGAGTTGTGTCCAAGAGTTCAAAGCAAAATAAAAAACCCACCGCCAGGTTTTTTGGCGATGGGTGTATGAGTGCTTGAGTTAAGAAAAACTTCTTAGGTCAGCAGCCCTCCCGCGCCAGCGCACACGCATGCACAACAACAACAGCTACACATGCACATGGCGCGAAGATTTGGGGACGCTGACATATATCTCTGACCTTGCAGCTTGAATTCTAGTTTGAACGGCTCACGCTGGTCAACAATCTTACGTAACAACTTCGATTCATAATTCCGATAGAAAGAATCATAAATTTTCGCGCGCGCCGCACGAGCGCCTCAACTTGGCTGTAGAATCAGCGACTTAGCATTTATAACAACTGCTGAGTGATAATCTTCGCTTCGCAGCAGTTGCGAACTCCAATGAAAGGCATTTCGATGAAGCGTTCCTTCGCCTTCCTCTTTTTCTTTGCGGTTGCGATCTTGTTCCAGACAGTTTTTGCCCTCTCGCAGACGGCCTCGGCCGATCCCTATAAGGCGACTCTCGACCGGTTAGGAGCGCTCACGCGCCAGGGTGAAATCGAATGGCGCTATCACGGCGACGTTCCCCATCCGGAGGACCCGGGCCTGGATGATTTCGCCTGGAGCAAGTTCACGGTGAAGAATGTTTCGGGGCCGGGAGGACAACATCCGAATGAAGAGCATTGGGCCGGAAGCCGCGTCTTCCGCCGCTGGATTCAAATTCCCGACAAGATCAATGGCTACTCCACAAAGGGGTCGCGGGTGTCGATCGATTTGCGTTTTGGCAGTCCGCAGGGTTTGAAGATTACCGTCTTTTCGAATGGCGCGATTCTTTATCGTGGCAGTGACGACGATATTCTGCCCATGCTGCTGACCGAGGATGCACAGCCGGGCCAGAAATTTCTTGTCGCGGCGCGCGTGGTAGCGGACGATAACGCGCAATCGGAATTCGTTCATAGCGAATTGACCATCGAACCGCCATATACCCGGCCAGATCCCGCATTCTTGCGCAGTGAAATTCTTTCGGCTCGTCCCATCATTGCAGCTTACGAGGAAGGCAAGGCCGAACGTGAACGGGAGCTTGACGCAGCGCTGAAGGCCGTTAATTTCTCGCCGCTCGATCGCGGAGACCAAGCCGGCTTCGATGCTTCGCTCAGGGCAGCACAATCTAAACTGCAAGCGCTGAAGCCGTTTCTGCAGCAGTTCAACATTCGCATCGTCGGCAATTCGCACATCGACATGGCATGGCTCTGGCCGTGGACCGAGACGGTCGAAGTTGTGCGCAATACATTTCAGAGCGTGCTCGACCTGATGCGCGAGTACCCAGACTTCAAGTTCACGATGTCATCGGCGCGCGCGTATGAATGGATGCAGGAGAAATATCCCGATCTGTTCCGGCAGATCGAGCAGCGCGTGAAGGAAGGCCGGTGGGAGGTCATCGGCGGCATGTGGGTCGAGCCCGACTTGAATATGCCGGACGGCGAATCGTTGGTGCGTCAGATTCTGGTGGGGAAGGGATATTTTCAGAAGAATTTCGGCGTGGATGTGAAGATCGGATGGAATCCGGATTCGTTCGGTTACAACTGGCAACTGCCGCAGATTTACAAGAAGTCGGGCATGGATTATTTCGTCACTCAGAAATTGTTATGGGCGCACGAATACACGACGTTCCCATACAAGTTCTTCTGGTGGCAAGCGCCGGACGGCAGCCGCCTGCTCACTTATTTTCCGCATGATTACGCCGGCGGAATCGATGCCGAGCCGCTGGCCAAAGATGTCTCGATCTGGATGCCTTCAATTTATGGCAAGAGCATCCCTCGCGACCCCGAGATGATGCACCTGTACGGCGTCGGCGACCATGGCGGCGGCCCCACTCGCATTATGCTCGACAATGCCGACCGGTTGCGCGCTCCAGATGCGGTGTATCCGAAACTTGAGTTCAGCTTCGCGCGCGATTTTTTCAGCGACATGGAGAAGAAACTTCCTAACATGCAGGTTCCCACCTGGGATGGCGAACTTTATTTCGCCTATCACCGCGGAGTGTTCACGACGCAGGCGGAAACCAAGCGCCGAATTCGGCGAGCCGAGGAAAATGTTCTGAACGCTGAGAAATTCGCATCGCTGGCCTCGCTTTTCGGGCGAGCCTATCCGCAGGATGGAATGGAGTTGACGTGGAAGAATCTGCTGTTCGATCACTTCCACGACATTATGCCGGGCTCGGGAATTGCGGTGAATTATCTGGATGCGAAGCGCAACCTGGAAGATGTGGATCGTGCCGCGAACGACGTCACTATGGGATCGCTGCGCGAGATCGCGGCGAACGTCAATACGAATTCTCAAGGCGATGGAGTCCCGGTGCTGATCTTCAATCCGCTGTCGTGGCCGCGGACCGAAGTAGCCGAGATCGAGGTGCAACTACCGGCTCCAATGCGCCAGGTTGAAGTCGTCGATTCCACGGGGAAACCGGCGGAATCGCAACTTTTATCTATCGACGGAGACACGCATCGTGCCCGCCTTTTATTGCTCGCGACCGTGCCGTCGCTGGGCTATCGCACCTATTTTGTGCGCGCGGCGCCGGACGCGCCCGCCGTCCACTCGATGCTGAAGGCTTCCGCCGACTCATTGGAGAACGAATTTCTTCGCGTGAAGATCGATCCGCAAACCGGTTGCATGACCAGCCTGTTCGATAAGCGCAGCGGCACCGAATCCCTTGCCCCCGCAGAAACCGATAGCGGCGGACCCACGACTTCAATCTGCGGCAATCTGTTGCAGACTTTCGTCGACAAGCCGAAGGCGTGGGATGCCTGGAACATCGACGCTGATTTTGAGAAGCAACATTGGGATTTGGATAAGCCGGATGAAGTGAAGCTGACAGAAAGCGGACCGCTGCGGGCTGTGATCCAGGTCAAGAATCATTTTCAGAACTCAACTTTCGTACGCGATATAACTCTCTACGCGGGCGTCGATCGCGTCGATGTGAAAACGACGACTGAATGGCATGAGAAACATATTTTGCTGAAAGTCGCGTTCCCGCTCAGTGCACACAACGACAGAGCGGCATTCGAAATCCCCTTCGGCTCGGTGGAGCGACCGACTACGCGGAATACTCCCGCGGAGATGGCGCAATTTGAGGTTCCAGCGCAGCGCTGGGCCGACATCTCAGACTCCAAACACGGATTCAGCCTGCTCAACGACTGCAAATATGGATACGATGCCAAAGGAAATGTGCTGCGGCTTTCGCTGCTGCGGTCGCCGGAGTGGCCCGATCCACACGCCGATGAAGGCCATCATGAGTTCACGTACTCACTTTTTCCCCACGGCGGCGGCTGGAAAGAGGCGCTTACGATTCGCCGCGGCTACGAACTGAATTACAAGTTACTTTCGCTGCCATTCGCAAAACATGAGGGAACACTTCCCGCCGAGCATTCGTTCGTGCAAGCGCAACCCGATAACGTCATCGTCACCGCCGTGAAAAAAGCAGAGGACGATAACGCGCTGGTTGTGCGCTTCTACGAGTGGGCGGGCAAGGACGGTCAGGTTACAATTCAACTTCCTTCGGCCGCGGAGTCGGCGGAAGAAACCGATCTTATGGAAAGGTCCATTGGCAATTTGTCGATGCACAACGGAGCCGTTAGCGTACTCACCAAGCCGTACGAGATTAAGACGATCAAAGTGCGGTTCGCCGCCTGGCGTCAGATGGCGGCGACGGCACAACAGTGACTGATCGAGCCCAGACTTCCCGCTCGAACATTAGTGGATCGCAGCGCCTCGCGCCAATTCTCGGGGTCGACATCGGCGGTACGAAAGTCGCCGTCGGCCTCGTCGACCATGATGGCAAGATTCTCGCGCAAGCTCGCAAGCCGATGGTCGCCAATAGCACGGCCGAAGCTGGATTCGACGCAGTCCTGGCCGCCATCGATTCGATCTTGTCCGCTGTCCCGGGCGGCATTCACAGTATCGGCATCTGCGCTCCTGGGCCGTTGGATCCCAAGACAGGAGTGGTTCTGAATCCTCCGAATGTTCCCTGCTGGCGCAACTTTCCTTTGGCCGACAGAATCGTGGATCACTACAGCGTGCCCGTGAAAGTCGATAACGACGCCAACGCTGCGGCCCTGGCGGAAACGCGTTGGGGCGCGGCTCGCGGATTTCGCTACGTTTTCTACGCTACGATCGGTACCGGCATCGGGACTGGCTTTGTTCTTGACGGCCACATTTACCACGGCCACACCGGCTCAGCCGGCGAAGGCGGACATGTCAGCATCGACTACCGAGGTCCGGTTTGTAATTGCGGCAAACGCGGGTGCATCGAGATCCTCGCCGCCGGCAAGGCGATTGCATTGCGAGCGCGCGCCAAACTCGCCGCCGAACCGTCCCGACATTCCGCGATCCTCGACCTGGCAAATGGAGACGAGGCCGCTGTCACCGCCGAACTCGTGGGCCGGGCATTTGCTGTGGGCGACCCGCTGGCGCGCGAAGTTCTTCAGCAGACGGTCGAGGTCTTAATCCCGTGGCTCGGGAATATCGTGGATCTGCTCGACCCCGACGTTCTGGTAATGGGCGGGGGCGTGGCGGCGATGCTCAAACCGTTCTTCGACGACATCAGAACTGGGCTTCCCCGCTGGTGCGTGAACCCTCACGCCGCGGAAATTCCTCTGAGAATGGCTCACTACGGAGCCGACGCTGGAATTGCGGGTGGCGCGGCACTTTGTGCGGAAGATCTTTAATAACAATTTAAACTTGTGGAGACTAAAGGACTACCAATGTTTACTTCGCCTCGCCATTTCGCAGCATTTGCCGGCTTCACAATCGTTGTCGCCGCGAGTCTTTCTATGCATGCGCAGGATCTCCCCAAAGCTCCTCAGGCACAGATCTTTTCTCTGACGCCTGCCGTCGGTCCCTACACTGAGCCGGCAATCGCCGTGAATCCAGGTAATCCGCAGCAAGTCGTGGGCGTGTTTCAGGACAACGTGCATGCGTCTTACTCGACCGACTTCGGCCACTCGTGGAATCCGGCAGAAAACGTCGCACCCAAGAACTATCGTATCTCCGGCGACGTGTCGGTCGCCTTCGATAACCAGGGCCATGCCTTGGTGTGCTACATCGCCTTCGACAAACTCGGAGCTTTTAATTATTGGGCGCACGGCGCAACGCGTAATGGCATCTTTGTTCGCCGCTCGCTCGATGGCGGAAAAACCTGGGAAGCCGACCAATTTCCGGTTGCCGAGCAACCCAGTTCGCCGGGAATTCCGTTCGAGGACAAACCGATCATCGTGGCCGACAATACCAAGGGACGTTTCGCCGGCAATCTTTACGTCGGATGGACGCGCTGGCGATTGACGGATTCGCAGATGGTATTTTCGCGATCCGTCGACGATGGCAAGACGTGGTCCCAGCCCATCGAGATCGATGCGCATCCTGGACTGCCGCGCGATGACAACGGCGCCGCCGAGGGGTTCGACGGCGTCGTCGGTCGGGATGGAACGCTGTATGCGATCTGGAGCCAGAACGATGACATCATGTTCACCGAGTCGCGCGATGGCGGAAAGACTTTCTCTCACGCTCGTGCCGCCATTCATACGGCGCCCATTATGTTCGCGATTCAAACACTCGAGCGGGCCAACGGGTTCCCCCAGATTGCCATCGATCCCAAGGGCAAGCGTCTATATGTAACCTGGAGCGATTACCGCAATGGCGATCTCGATGTTTTTCTGGCAACGTCGGACGACCGAGGCAAGCATTGGGCCGCGCCGGTCCGCGTGAATAACGATCCCGTGCACAACGGCGCGGAACAATTTTTTCAGTGGCTTGCAGTGGACCCAATCGATGGCAGCGTGAATGTTATCTTCTACGATCGGCGCGGAGATCCCAGGGGGCGCAAGCAGATCGTGGTCCTGGCCCGATCGACCGACGGCGGACACACCTTCAACAACTATGCCTGGACCGATGAATCATTCGACGCGAGCGGGGTCTTTTTCGGCGACTACAGCGGACTGGCGGCGTACGGAGGGCGCGTCTATGGCATCTGGACCGAGAAGCCGCCGCCGCCGGAAGTCAAGGACAAGCCGGAACAAAGCGGTAAAGACGCAAAAGATACGAAGGAAACGAAAGAGCCGCCGCGCGGAACCGTCGTCAAAATCGGAATCGCTGTCTTCGGGGCGGCAGAGCAGTAAGTGAGGGTCGGGCGGGTAGTCAGCCTGTCACATTTCCTCCGAAACAAAAAGACGATCTGGCCAGACGATCGCCTTTTCAGGGGAGGTCAGCGACCTAACGCGAGAAGCCGCTTCCGTTGGAGCCTTCAGCGTCTTGCGTGGCCTTGGTCTCCCGGCGCTCCAGTTCCGCCTGACGCAACTGCGTGGCTTCCATGGGATTCATCCCAGCCTTCAAATTTGACTTTTCCAGAAAGTAGCGCCAGCCCTCATGGCGATCCGTCGGGCTCTGTCCGGCTTCGAAGTTCTTCAAGGTCGACTCGGCGTTCTGCCGTCCCTTGACGACCTCGACCACTCCTGCGGATTCATAAGTACGGACGTTGTGACGTATCACAACGTAAGAGGCCTTGAGTTCTTCGTGCGTCAGATGCTCTCCCTGTTTCGCTCTCAATGCTGAACGTTCATCCGGAAGGTTCAGCCGCAAGCAACACCACTCCCAGAATATGCGCGCAAGCCGCGATTGGCAAGCTGATTGCGGGATGGCGGGTTACCCGCGCTTGGCCGAATGTTCAAAACATCGTGTTACAACTGACCGAAGCACTTCCCCATGACCAGCAATGTCCGCCAAAAAAGCGCTGAATCCTTGCAGTGGGCCATCTGGCTCGGGTTGGGCTCATTGTTTTGTGCGCTGATCTCTTACAACTTCGCCGACATTGACATCTGGCATGAGATGGCCTTGATCCGGGAAAGTTTAGCGGCGGGACATCTGCTGAAGGCCGATCCGTACGCATATACCCCCACGATCCATCCCCTGGTCGATCACGAATGGGGAGCGGGCTTGATCGCATATTTCCTGACTGCCCGGCTAGGAAGTTCATCCCTGATCGTTCTCAAGTTTCTACTCGCTCTGGGCACCGCCTTTTTGTGCGTGCAGTGTTCGAAAATGCGCGGAACCGATTTTCGTCTGCTGGGAATCTGCGCTCCGCTGCCCATCGGGTTGATGTATCTGGGATTTTTCTCGGTCCTCCGCGCACAGGCGTACTCCTTCTTTTTCACGGCGCTTCTTTTAATGCTGTGGGAGTTCGATGACCGTTTCGATGACCGTCGAGCATGCACGTGGGTTTTGGCGTGGCTTGCGGTTTTCCCCGTATGGCTGAATGTGCATGGAGGTTTTGTTATCGCGATCGCCCTAACCGGATTACATATCGTCGAGCAACTTTTGCGCCGTAATCCGGTCCGGCGCCCGCTGTTACTACTGGGCGGGATGTGCGCGGAAGTATTGTTCAATCCCTACGGCGTTGCTTATGTCAGCTACCTGAAGCGGGCACTCTCCATGGCTCGCCCCTATGCTGCGGAGTGGGGACCAGTCTGGACTCTGGGCGAGCCTTTAACGGCCGGGTTCATGGCTGCTGTTCTTGTCGGCGCTTATGCCGTGGCATCGGCAGGGTTGCGTCAAACTTCGGGAATCCTTGTTCTGAGCGCAACCATGCTGGAAGCGGCGCTTCACCGCAAGCTGCTGCCGTTCTTTGCCATCGCATGGCTTTGCTACGTCCCCTCCTACCTTCAACAAAGCCGCGCGGGAATATGGCTTCTCCACTTCGCGCAAAAGAGATCGCGATTCATGCAGGCCGCATGGATCGCCCTTGCCTGCATTTGCCTGACAGCATCTACGCGGCAAGAACCGTGGAAGCTCAATGTGCCGCAACCCATCTATCCCGTGGGCGCCGTGCAATATCTCGCACGGCAACACTTCGCGGGGAATCTCATGACGCCATTCCGATTAGGAGCGTACATTTCCTGGAAGCTCTTCCCCGCCGTCAAAGTTTCTTTGGACAGTCGTTACGAGGTAGCCTATCCCGACGACGTCGTGCAGCGGGTTTTTACTTTTTACGACGCTCGTCCCGGTTGGCGAGCCATGCTCGACGGTTCCGCGACCGATGCGGTTCTCGTACCTCGAGGAGCCCCGGTCGAGAAGTTGATGAGCGGAACGAATTGGACGCGAACTTACGCCGACCAAGAATTTGAAATTTACGTCAGACCCGGGATCCGTCTTCCGTTCGAGGACTGGAGTGCCGCGTCGTTCCGCGGAGTTTTCCCTTAGTCAATATCCCACGGGCAACAATATCCTGGTCCGCCCGCCGATATGCGGATTGCGCATTCCTAGTGAGCGACGGTCGCAGTTTCCGGTCGAATCAGTAAAGCAAGCCTCGGGAATAGAAAGTGGCCGCCCGCATCATCGATGACGTTGACCTGACAGGTATAGAACCCCGGCTTCAGCGGACTCAGTGGCAGGTCCAACTGGAATACGCCGGCTCCGCGGTCGCGGGCATTCAACTCCGTCAGTTCGACCATCGTGCTTTCGAATACCTTAGCTTTACCGCGAAAAAAGCCCACGCTGCTGAGCAGGCGGATGCTGGACTTACTTTGTGCTGCCGATGGTCCTGATTGCACAGCCTCCGACGCACTCACGCGAGTCGGGTCATAAACTTCATAGTAGAGACGGAGGTGCTGGGCGGAAGAGAATACGTGGGTTACATTCGGAATAATTTCCGTTCCGCCGCGAATCAAAGGATTGGGAGTCGAGCCTTTCTTCGCCGGTTGCAGTTGGCTGGCCAGCACAATCGAACTCATCTTCAAGGGCTGCGACTTGAGATCCGGAATTTCCAGATCGGTTTCGAATGAACCCATGCGGCCGGTTTGGTTTTCCCGCACCACCAATTTCAGGTGATATTTGCCGGGAGTCAGACTCAACCCGGTGTCGTATTGCACGTTCTTTTTCTGAACCTGTGACGAACTATCGATAGCCAGCTTCACCGTGTCGCGAATGCGGGTCACCGGGTGCTGTTCGGTGTCGAGGACCATGCCGATCACGTCCAGCGTAGCCTGGTCTCGGTCACTGCTGCGGGTGAATGGAATCTCCGATCCGGGCACGACGAGTGAGATGGGAACGAAGAATTTCTTGGCATCGATTCGAAAATAGCCAGCGCTGAGATACAGCGGAAGATCGGTGGTCGGCAACTCGGAAGCGAGTTCTTCCTGCAACTGCAGCTCCTTGTCTTCCTTCGTGGAATGCTTGTAATCCGCGGGCGCGTAGTAGCCGCGGCGGTAGTCGATCTTCGCGCCCGGCAGATTAACTTTTACCGTGATGCGCCGGTAGCGGCCGTCTCTAGCGGGATTCGTGCTGTGAAATCCAAGCAGATAGTAGATGGACGTATCCCGTTGCACTCCCTTGAAGACTTTCGTAAAGTCGTTGGAGTCGAGGAATGCGCGTCCGCCGGTATCGGCGGCGAGCGTAACCAGCGTTTCCTGCGTGGTGAAGTTGGAGTTCAAAGCATTGATCGTAGCCTGGCCGGAATAGGCGGACGTGCCTCGCATGCTGGCATTCTGTGCCTCTCCCCCGGCCACAAACGCTTGCAGGCCGCGCAGGTCCATGGTGTAAATCGCCAGATTAGCGCGCACGGCTGCGTTGACCGCCGCCCGCAGTTCTGATTGGTTCTCGATACCGGTTCGGTCCATTCCGCTGGAAAAATAAATCAGCGACTTTTTCTGCTGGAGGTGCGAGAGCTTCTCCGCGACCGAACGCAGCCCCTCCAGCCGACGATCCGTATTGAAGATGTTGTATTCCGTATCGTCTGCGGTGAAGGGTTGACCCGTGTCGGGCGTGCCTTCGGTCGTGCCCGTGGTGCCCTCTTCGAATCCCTGACCGCTTCCGCTGCTGAAAGCCTGCAACTGTTTCTTGAGCAGATCGTGGTCCGAAGTGAAATCCTGGTTGACCAGCAGTGCGCTGCCAAGAGAAACAATCGAGACCAGATCTGCCGGAGCCATCTGTTGGTCAATGTAATTTTCGGCGGATGTGACTGCGCGGTCGATCTCGTCGGGTTCCATAGCGGAGAGATCGAAATACAGAACGATGAGCCGTCGATCCTTATACAGGTTCGCCGCATCCACCGCGGAAGGAGTTGCCGCTCCGGGATTTGCCGGTTCAGAAGCTGCGCCGGGCAGCGATTTCACCTGGGTCACATCCTGCGTCGCAACAGAGTCCACCTGCTCCAGGTCGAAAGAAGAAATCTTCTGTGGTTTGTTGTCTTCGAGGATCGTGAAATCTTCCGGCTTCAGGCCCAGCACGGGATTTCCATTCTTATCTCGCACGGTCACATTCACCAGTACAAGATCGGACTGCACGCGAAAAGTGTAATCTGCCGGCTGCTGCGAGGATTGAGAAGATCGGGAGGATTGGGTGGACTGCGAGAATGACGACGACAGCGCCGAGCACAACAGGCAAATGTCGATGCCGACCGTCAGAATCTTGCTCGCCCGTCGTTTCAAATTAAAAAACATCTCAGTTGTCCTCAAAACCGGAACCGGGCGGTCATGGTAATTTGCCGCATCGCCCCCACGCCAGTTACTCGGCCAAAGGTCGGCGAGTTGACCGACGTATCAATCGTCGTGTAGTTGGGCATATTAAAAATATTGGTGGCTTGCGCCCGCAATTCCAGCACGCGAGACTCTTTCAGCGGCACTGTTTTGGTTAACGCCATATCAAACACTTCCGTTCCAGGGCCGGTAATGCTGTTGCGGCGGGCGTCGCCATAAGGCGTTGGCTGCACGGGCGAGAATGCGGCGGTGTTGAACCATTCGCCAATCGTAGGATGCGGCAGCACAATCGATTGCCCCGGAACCAGGTTGGGACGCAGGGTGCCGTTCGTCCCGCGGTTAACCTCGGCCGCGTTGCCGATGAATCGCGGCGTGAATGGAAGCCCGGAAGCAATCGTCCAGTCTCCGCTCCACTGCCAGTCGCCGAAGATCGCGCGCAGCGGCGTATTTTCCGTCAGCCAATGCCGATCGTTTCCGAAGGGCAGTTCCCACAAATAGTCCGCGGTGAACTTATGCGTCTGATTGAAGCTGGAGAGCCCGCGCTCGGCGGAGAGATCAAAAGGATTTTGCGCCACACTCGCCGCACTGCTGGCCGACGAGCTGCCGCCACCACCAACCGGTCCGGTGCCTCCCCCGCCGAGGCCAGACCGGCCCGCGGCCGTAGTGACTCCCGCTCCAATGGAGGACGCATCGTCAATGGCTTTGGAAAAAGTATAGAGGCCGCCAACCGAAAAGCCATTGGACAAACGCTTTCGCAGGCGCACGGAACCGGCGTTGGCTTCAGAATCCCCCACCGAACTTTCGAAAGTAAAGGCCTGCGCGTACGGAACTCGAATTCCGTTGGCGTCGCGGTTGGGCGCCTGAAGCATGTCGAGGCGTGTACCTTTCGTTCCCGTGTAGTCTAGATTGAAAACCAATGTCGGGCGGATCTGCTGTTGAATGTCGAGATTGCGAATCTGCACGTAGCCGAGCCGGTAATTTGGATTCACCGCATAATTATTGGTGATGCCATTGGCCGAAGGCGGCGGAAAACCGTTCTGCAATGTAAGCTCTCCGGCGGTGGTCTGGATGTTAGTCTCCGCCGTCGAGAACGGCGGCTGAAAAGCCAACTGCTGCGCGATTCCCTGGTAAGCCCCAGTGTTGTAGTTGATTCCGTATCCACCGCGCACGACCATCTTAGAAAACGGCTTCCAGGCGAAACCCACACGCGGCGCGACATTATTGCGATCCGGCCGCACCAGACTGCCGGGCAAGTTGCCACTGTAAGGTCCAGGTTGCCCGGGCACGACCACAGCGACCACCGGCGTGCCCAGCGCCGGGTTCAACACTGCGGGCGAAAGATCGAGATTCGCAATCAGGTTGTTCTCTTCGGTTAGCGGCGAAACGTACTCGTAACGGACCCCCAGATTCAACGTCAGATTCCCGCGCACTTTCCATTCATCCTGCGCATATAAATCCCAATAGTTGCCGTGAAAGTGATAGTTGTCTTTGCCAAACTGCACAGAAGTCTGCTGCGGCAATCCAAGAGCAGGCTGGCCATTCAAGAACCCGTCATAAAGAAAATCGGCAAAATCGTATCCAGTATTGAGGCCTGTAAAGATGAACGACCCGCGCGCATTGCTGCTGGTTTCGGTGTTGAGTTGGACGCGCCGGAAGTCGCCTCCCCAACGCCACGTGTGCTTGCCATGATTCCACACCACACTGTCGGAAAAAATGTACGTCTGGTTCCGCAGCAGTTGCGGATTGACGTCTTGCAGGCTGCCGAAATTAGTGAAAGATAGAGTGGGCAATCCCCAATCGAACGGATTCGTTGAAACTCCATCGATTCCTACCGCAGCGGCAATGTTGTCGTTAAACGCGTAGAGATTCTGCGTCCGCGTCCGGCTGCGATTGAAATCGACCCTTACGCTGTTGGTCAGCTTGCCGATACTTCGCACATATCCCACTGGCACATCAAAACTCCGGACGTTCGTACTTCCGCCCACACTCGGAAACGGGTTGGTAATGCTCGCGCTCGATCCGTGATAGTGAAGGCCGAGCGTCAAATTATTGCGCGGAGCGTTGCGCCCTCCGCGCCGTCCGCGTGGGGTCGCGGCTCCGAACGTATGGTTCACACGCACGTTCAAGTCGTCGCTGTCATTCGTCGCGGAAGTCACAAAGTGAAAATTCTGAAAATCCCCGGGAAGATTCGGTTGCGGGATGTAGGGCAGCAGAGCGCCTGCCACGGGATTAATTTGAGGAAGCGTATTGTTCGGGAAAGGCGTGTTCGTCGCGGGATCGATAATCTGGACCGGTTGCCCTGCTTGCGGCCCCGTCGTATACGTCGTTCGGGAAAAATTGCCCTGCCGTTCGAGCAACGTAGGAACCGTGGAAAACTGATCGAAAGGATTCTCTCCGCGCTTACCGTTGTAGTTAACGAAGTAGAACGTCTTCGCGCCACCGTGATAGATCTTGGGTATGTTCAGCGGTCCGCCCACCGAAGCTCCGAAGCTGTTCTGCACGTAAGCTGGATTGGTCGCCGGTTCTCCGGCCAGGGCATAGGGCGCGGCATTGAGCGCCGAATCGCCGACGCCATAGTAGATCGATCCGTGGGGATGATTGATGTCGAAGCCTCGGCGCCCAACGATTGCTGAGCTCCCACCGAAGCCGCGTCCCCCACCTCCGCCGCCGGGCCCGCCGAAACTTCCGGGCCCGCCGCCGAATCCAAAACCACCCCCCTGGGCACGAGCATCGTTGATCCGTTGTTCGATCTCATCTCCACTCATCGCGTTGAGCGGATTGGATGAGTTGCCCGAGACGGCGATAGACTCGGTAGCGCTGTTCGGATCGATGCCTGGCAAAGGCATTCCTGATGGCACGACATCGGTGATCGAATTGCCACCCGCATCCTGACCACCCGCAGCCTGCTGCACAGAAAGATTCTGAAACCCACGTTGAGCCGTGCCTGGAGCCCCGGCCCTCCGCCACTCATGCGGGGCGGATTTCGTCCGAGACAAAAGTGTCAATTCGAAATTCGACAGCACATTTTGGTGCGACGCGTCGATCACGACTTGCTGCGTGGTATTGGCAAACGCCGTCATTTGTATGCCCACGGTGTAAGAGCCATAAGCCGGCACCTGCGCGGAGAAGCTTCCGTCCACGTCGGTCCAGGTGGAAATGTTCTCGTTCGAGGATGCAGGAGAAATAGATACCGCGGCGCCCGGAATCGGCATGTTGCCGGACTTTACTACGCCGTGGATGATTCCGCCTTGCGCCTGGCTTGCAGGAGGCTGTGCTGACGGAACCGGGGCTGCAGGAACTTGAGCTGGCGGAACTTGTGTTGAAGGAATCTGCGTTGAAGGAGTGTGGGCTGGCGAAATGTCAGTTGTCTGAGCCTGCCCGGAACCGCGACTAAGAACAAACAAAATCAATCCCAAAATCAGAAACCGCAAAACTAGTCTTCGCACTGCGGAAATCGACGAATCGCTTGGGCATCTTGAACCATGGCGGCAACGCGACGGAAGAACCACGACCAAACTCTGTCTGAACACTGCTTCGGCACCTCTTCTCACGCACCCCGTGGTGAAGGTGCGCACGCCATCAGTGAAATTACAAGGAGTTTTCGCTCCGCTACAATGGGCTCCCTACGATGGATGATAGCGTGATCGTCTCGCGGCCACTGTAAAACTTTGTCTGTTTGTCACCTCTTTTCCGACAACGAGGGCTTCGATTGCGCTCTAGAACTTCACCATGATAGCCGTTCTGAAACTGGGCTCGTCCCTGACCAGGTTAGGAGTCCACAGACCGCCGTTATTGCCGCAACCCGCTGCGGTCGTAGACGGCGTGTTGTCCATGCAGACGAATTCGCCAGGAGAACCATTATTGCCGCCGGGAGGAGTGATCCCGCCAGGTCCTGACCAATAGGGTTGATTCGCGTGGCGGTAGCCGAACTCCCACAGGAACGAAATGTACTGCTTGGGCATGTAGTAGAAACTGGCGGACGTATCCCAGGCTTTGAACGGCAATCCCGGAGCACTTGGGAAATAAGGAGATCCGGAAACGGCATCTGCTCCGTTGATTGGCGGAAGCAGGGTAAGGTAGCGTCCCGGATTGTCCAGCACCCCTCCGCCCAGTGTAATGGCATACAAGTCGTGCTTGAACCACCAGCGGTTATAGGCCATCCATCCCGCGAAACTCTGCTTCGGACCGCCCTTTACGCCGACAATCGGTTCATTTTTGTGGCAGCTTACGCCTCCGCCATATTCGCATCCCAGATCGCCGGTCAGAGAAAAGGCCATCTTGTCGACGAACCTTTCTGGGTGGTCGTAGTACTTGACCTCGATGCTATCGTCGGTGTGGATGCGCGAGCGGCCACCACCGGGATCGCTTGCATTCAACGTGTCTTCACCCATCCCGTAGTTGTTGAACACCATTGAGATCCACTGCTTCGGGCGGTAGAGTATCTGTCCGCCTAAACCGGGTCGATTGCCGATTCTGCCGTAAGATTGCCACCCATTGATGATCCAGGGCTCGATCTTCAATTTGTCGGTAGGAAACCACTGGATGCGAAGGCCGTTGAAAAACCAGGGGGTATTCGACGAGACAAACGAAGGCTGGTAGGCCCAGTTGTCGAAGTTGTAGTAGCTGAACAGGCCGATGTAAGAAACAAATATCCCCGCGTCAACGTTGAGCCCATGGTTCACATTGAAGTGGTATCCACCATAGGCTTCTGCAAAATATTTGTAGGCGCCCCGCAAATCCCACTGACCGCGGCCTACACTGGGATCGTTGCGCGGGGTAGTAACGCCAAACATCCCTCCCATAGTCAATACTCTGCCCCGGACGTTTTGCCAGTGGAAGTCTCCCCCGAAACTGATTTGCTCTACCTGAATCTCATTCGAACGGAAGATCTCGGTCGATCCGCCCAACGAATCATCCCTCGGGTGGTTGAAACTGTAAATGTAGTCTGTGTCAAATCTGATCTCTGGGGTGAAGAATTTGGAATCCCAGACCGCGTCTTTGGTGTGCGGGCTACCATTCAACCAACTCCAATCGGCATAGGCAAACGGAGCCGTGGGCTCGACTTTTTCAGGCGGCGTGGACAACCCAGCTTTCGCTTCCTGCGCGGCGGACACAGCAGGCTGGACCGCAGATTCGGAAGGAGCAGCGAATGTTGCTGAAGGAATCGGAGAGGTGGTTGCCGTCGATTCCTCAATAACAGGCGATGCCGGTTGGACCACCGCGCGGCCTTTCAGTTCCGCTTTGAGCTCTTCGATTTCCGCCTCCAGCGCGGCGAACTTTTTCGCAACTGCGGGCGATATTTCGGGATCCGGCGTGGAGGTTCCCGAGCGGGGGGCTACGGGAGTATTGGGCGCTCCTCCGTCGTGCACCAATGCGTTGGGCTGTGATCCATCAGACGCAGCTACTGCGGATAGGTCGCCACGCTGGGACTGGGCTTCACAGCGCTTCGCTGGAGCAAAAAGAAAAACAAACCCAAACGCAAAAGGCAAAGCCCCGGCTGTCAAGATCGCATACAACTTAGCTTTTATGTTCATGACACCCTATCTCCTGCTGATTCAAAATCTTGCTGCATCCCGCAGAGCGGCAACATCGGTTGATGTCCCTGAGATCACAGACGCGCCTTCGCCCGTTTCTGATTACATCCGGAAGGGTACAAAGGTCGAGAAAAGACATCGCATAAAAGCATTGAAGATTCATAACTGGCAATCCAATTGATCTTTCAACCCCTTCAGCGCTTAACTATCAGTGCTTAACTGCAAGATCGTCGAGGGCAAGATTGAGTTCGAGCACGTTCACGCGGGCTTCGCCGAGCAGGCCAAGGTCGCGTTGCCGAGTATGCTCCTGGA
The DNA here is from genome assembly GCA_036500765.1 of Candidatus Sulfotelmatobacter sp. NCBI lineage: Bacteria > Pseudomonadati > Acidobacteriota > Terriglobia > Terriglobales > Candidatus Korobacteraceae > Candidatus Sulfotelmatobacter > Candidatus Sulfotelmatobacter sp. The sequence continues at coordinate 679,108 of DASYBM010000016.1, read as the reverse complement.
CCAAATCGCGGATGGCGGATTCGGGAACGCCGCGTTCGCGAGCAACTCGACCAATTTGAAACTCGGCTGCGGCGGGCGAGATCTCCGGATCGAGGCCCGATGCGGATGTAGTGATCAGGTCCACTGGAATGGGCTGGGCGGGATTCTCCTTATGCAGATTCTTGGCATCTGTCTGAATGCGGTCGATTAGTTTCTGGTTGGTGGGCCCGAAGTTTGTTCCTCCAGAATTGGCTGCATCGTATCCGTTGCCGGCGTTTGAAGGCCGAGAGTGGAAGTACTTTGGCGAAGTAAAGGGCTGCCCAATGATGCGAGAGCCGATCGCTTCGCCGTTGCGACGAAGGATCTGGCCATTTGCCTTTTCGTAGAACAACACTTGCGCCAGGCCGGTGATCACAAGCGGATAGACCAGTCCCAGCAGAATTGTCGTGGCGATGGTCATTAGGAATGCAGTAATCAGGTTCTTCTTCATTCAGGTCCTCAGGCCAATCCGGCGGCTGTAATTATGACGTCAATGATCTTGATGCCCACGAAGGGCGCAATCAATCCACCGACGCCGTATATAAGGAGGTTGCGTCGCAGCAGAGCCTCGGCATTCATGGCGCGATATTTCACGCCTCGCAGAGCCAGCGGAATGAGCGCAATGATGATCAGCGCATTAAAGATGACGGCGGAGAGGATAGCCGACTCCGGCGTCTTGAGCTGCATGATATTCAGCGCGTTGAGTACGGGGAAGGTCCCTGCGAACATCGCCGGAATAATGGCGAAGTATTTCGCGACATCGTTGGCAATGGAGAACGTGGTGAGCGCACCGCGTGTCATCAATAGCTGCTTGCCGATTTCGACGACCTCGATGAGCTTGGTGGGATTGGAGTCGAGATCCACCATGTTTCCGGCTTCTTTCGCGGCTTGTGTGCCGGTGTTCATGGCAACGCCGACATCGGCCTGAGCCAGTGCGGGCGCGTCGTTGGTGCCGTCGCCCGTCATGGCGACGAGTTTGCCGCCGGCTTGCTCGCTGCGAATGAGCTTCAGTTTGTCCTCGGGCGTGGCCTGGGCGAGAAAATCGTCGACTCCGGCTTCGCGTGCAATGGCGGCAGCGGTCAGCGGATTGTCGCCGGTGATCATCACCGTGCGAATCCCCATCGCACGCAACTGGGCGAACCGATCGCGGATTCCTCCTTTGACCACATCCTTCAGATGAATCACGCCCATCGCACGGCGATTCTCCGAGACTACGAGCGGAGTCCCGCCCGAAGATGCGATCCGCTCAACGGCGGCGCGCACGTCCTCTGGCAGGGCCGCATTGTTCTCCTCGAGATAGCGCGCAATCGACTCGGAGGCGCCTTTGCGAATCTTATAGCCATCCAAATTGACGCCGGACATACGAGTCTGCGCCGTGAACGGAATGAATTCCGCCTCGTGATCGGCGAAGTCACGGCCCCGAAGCTTGTATTTTTCTTTGGCCAGCACAACGATGGAACGGCCCTCCGGAGTTTCATCGGCCAGAGACGACAGTTGCGCGGCGTCAGCCATTTCGGCTTCGGTCACTCCGGGTGCGGGCAGAAATTCAGTGGCCTGGCGATTTCCGAACGTGATGGTTCCGGTTTTATCGAGCAGCAGAGTATTCACATCGCCGGCGGCTTCTACAGCGCGTCCCGACATCGCAAGCACATTGTGCTGCACCAGACGGTCCATGCCGGCAATGCCAATGGCCGACAACAACCCCCCAATGGTGGTGGGGATGAGACATACCAACAGCGAGACCAGGACGAATACAGTCTGCGGCGATCCGGAATAGATGGCAAACGGTTGCAGCGTAACCACCGCCAGTAGAAAGATGATGGTCAGCCCGGCGAGCAAAATGTTGAGCGCGATTTCATTGGGCGTTTTCTGTCGCGAAGCCCCCTCTACCAGTGCAATCATGCGGTCAAGAAAAGTCTCGCCGGGGTTTGACGTGATCTTCACCTTGATGTGATCGCTGAGCACGCGCGTTCCGCCAGTGACGGCCGACCGATCGCCGCCCGCTTCGCGAATCACGGGCGCAGATTCGCCGGTGATCGCAGATTCGTCAACCGAGGCTACCCCTTCGACAATTTCCCCATCTCCCGGAATGAGTTCCCCGGCAGAGACCAAACAAATATCGCCCGTCCGCAGCTGGGCACTCGCAATCTCTTCCAATTTGTTATCGCAGGTAAAACGCTTCGCGGCGGTTTCCGACCGGGCCTTCCGCAATGTCTCTGCCTGAGCCTTACCGCGGCCTTCGGCCATCGCTTCCGCAAAGTTGGCAAATAGCACGGTAAACCAGAGCCACAACGTGATCTGTAGGTTGAAGCGAAACGCCTCATGGGGATGGAGGACCAAAAGCACGGTCGTGATCACACTCCCGATTTCCACCACGAACATCACAGGATTCCCCATCATGTTTCGAGGGTTGAGCTTGAGCAATGAACTCCAGGCGGCGTTGCCGACGAGATTCAAATTCCACATCGATTTGCGATGGCTTGCCATAGTTTCCTAGAAACTCTTTCCGGCGTTCATGAGAAGGTGTTCCAGAATCGGCCCGAGACTCAAGGCCGGGAAGAACGTGAGGGCCCCCAAAATTAGGATGACGCTGATCAACAGCAGCGTGAACATCGGCGTGGTGACCGGAAACGTTCCGAGTGATGGCGGCACATATTTCTTCTGAGCCAGGTTTCCGGCAATCGCCAGCATCGGAATAATCATGAAAAAGCGGCCCACCAGTGTTGTGATCCCCGTGGCGGTGTCGTACCAGAGTGTATTGGCAGTGAGTCCGCCGAATGCAGAACCGTTGTTTCCCGCGGACGATGTAAACGCGTAAAGGATCTGACTGAGGCCGTGGGGGCCGGGATTGGTGATGCTTGACGTTCCGAAGCCCCTCGCGGTCGAGATTCCGGTGAGCGTAAGAATGATCAACGGAAAAACCAGCGAGACCAGCATCGCCATCTTTATGTCGTAGGCCTCGATTTTCTTCCCCAAATACTCCGGCGTGCGCCCGACCATAAGTCCAGCGATAAATACGGCCAACACGACGTAAATGAGAATTCCATACATTCCCGATCCCACTCCACCGAAGATCACTTCGCTCAGCATGATGTTGACCAGCGGAACCATGCCGCCCAGCGGTGTGAATGAATCATGCCAGCCGTTGATCGCGCCGCAACTTGCATCCGTGGTCACGATGGCGAATAGCGCCGAGTTGGCAATGCCGAAGCGAACTTCCTTGCCTTCCATGTTGCCGCCCGGTTGCAGGCTCGTGGCCTGCTGTGCGACGGTCGTCGGGTACAGCGGATTTCCTTGCGCCTCTGCCCAATAGGCGACAGTCACGCCTGCCAGAAACAGGATCGCCATCGCCGACCAGACCGCCCATCCGTGAGCCGGAGAGCCGGTCATCCGGCCGAGCGTGTAGGTGAGACCCGCGCCGATAGCGAAGATGCAAAACATTTCAAAAAGATTAGTAATGGGTGTTGGATTTTCGAATGGATGGGCGCTATTCGCGTTGAAGAAGCCACCGCCGTTCGTGCCCCATTCCTTAATAATCTCCTGCGATGCGACCGGACCCTGCGCGATCGTCTGCGTCGTCACTGTGTCCATGATGGGCTTGCCGTTGGCGCCAACCACGGCTTTGCCGTCAGCCCCCACGCGCTGCACTTGTTGCGGTTCGAGCAGCTTTACCGTGTCGTAGGGCTTCAGGTTCTGCACCACTCCCTGCGAAACCATGAACAGAGATCCCACCACGCAAAATGGCAGAAGAACCCATAAACAACAGCGCACGAAATCGACCCAGAAGTTTCCCAGCGTATTCATCTGGCGGCGGGCAATGCCGCGAATGAAGGCAATCGCCAGCACGATGCCTGTGGCCGCGGACGCGAAGTTGTGAAATGCGAGCCCCGCCATCTGCGTGAGGTAGCTCATCGTCGTCTCGCCCGAATAAGCCTGCCAGTTGGTGTTGGTGGTGAACGACGCGGCTGTGTTGAAAGCAACGTGCTCGGGCGTGACCGCTCCGAAGTGCTGTGGATTGAAGGGCAGCATACCCTGAATTCGCTGGATCAAATAGAGGGCCAGCATCGACACCGCGCTGAATAGCAGCATCGCCGTAGCGTACTCGGCCCAGCGCATCTCATGATTTTCGTCAACGCATGTGACGCGGTGGAGCAAGCGCTCGATCGGTCGCAGCACCGGGTCAAGGAACGTGCGCTCGCGGGCAAACACGTGGGTCATAAAAACGCCCAGCGGCTTAGTCACAGCGAAGATCAGGCCCAGAAATACGAAAACCTGCAGCCAGCCATTGATCGTCATTTCAGAATTTCTCCGGACGCAGGAGCGCATAGAAGAGATACACGGTCACAACCGCGCTAACAATCAACATAATGAGAGACTGTATGTCCACAAGTTCCTCCTATTTCATTCGATCGCAGAAACGCACGTACGCAATCGAGCCGGCGAAAAACACAACCGTGACAGCAATCCACAGAACGTCTTGCACGCTACTCTCCTCGACTTAAGTATCGATTCCGTTGCACAAACATCACAGGGCTATGCGTTCCCTGCTTCGTCCTGGAAACTTGTTTTTCCCACTCTCAGTATTCATTACGATGAGTTCTCCTCGTCGTCTTGAGTGGTTGACTTTTGCCACGTAGAACTTCCTTCTACCGAGGCGCAGACTCATCCATTCCTTGATAAACGCCACCAGGACGCGCATTAAAAAGATTTCGGCGCGATACACGATAGCGCTAGCGCAAGCCTCATAGATGTCGCCCCTCGGCTGGTTGCTCGAAGGCAAGAGATATTTGACGCCTCGAGGCATAAGAGTGGGCTCAAGAGTTCATAAGAAATTCGTAAGGAGAATCGCACCCGCTGTTTTTCTTAAGTTCACGCGTTGGTTGAACCGCAATTAAGTTCGACCGGAAACACTGCACCGGTTTCTGCCACGTAGGAAATATCAATTGTCGGGAGTCAGACCCGGATTTGCAGCCTGGGATGCTACCGCCCGGCTTCACCGAAGACATTTCGTTAAACACAGCCGCTCAGCGACCGCTCAATTGCCCGAACTGCTCAGGATACAGCCGAGCGCAATGGCTGAGACTTGCAGATTGCTTTTTCCAACCCTACGTTTTTGCGTTTGTTGCTCCTTGCCATTTCGTGGAAACTTCTGTTCCCTTACCGGCCTACCATTTTTTGCAACTCTTCGGGATAGCGAGCGCCTTGCACTGGAATCTTAGAGGCGGCGATGTCCAGTTCGCGGAGATCTTCGGCCGTAAGTTCGAGGTCCGCCGCCCCGAGATTTTCTTCGAGACGATGAAGCTTCGTGGTGCCAGGAATCGGCACAATCCATGGCTTCTGGGCCAGCAGCCATGCCAGAGCGATCTGCGCAGGCGTCGCCTTCTTCTGTTGCGCGAACCTGCCAATCAGGTCAACCACTGCCTGATTCGCTCGGCGATTCTCTTCGGAAAAGCGAGGAGCGATGTTGCGGAAATCGCTCTTGTCGAATTTCGTATCTTCGCCGATCTTCCCCGTGAGGAAGCCCCGGCCAAGAGGACTGTAGGCAACGAACCCAATCCCCAGTTCCTCCACCAGCGGGATCAGTTCCCGTTCAGGCTCTCGCGACCAAAGAGAATACTCGGTCTGGAGTGCGGTAACCGTCTGGACATCGTGAGCGCGGCGGATGGTCTGAACTCCCGCCTCGGAGAGCCCAAAGTGTTTTACTTTGCCTTGCTGAATCAGATCCTTCACCGCTCCGGCAACTTCTTCGATCGGTACAGTCGGATCGACACGGTGCTGATACAGGAGATCGATGACATCGATCCGCAACCGCTTCAGTGAGGCCGCAACCACTTCCTTGATGTGCTCCGGTCGGCTGTCGACGCCTGTCTGTTTGCGAGTATTCGGATCGAATTTGAAGCCAAATTTGGTGGCGATCACAACCTGATCGCGAAAAGGAGCGAGCGCTTCGCCCACCAGTTCTTCGTTGGTGAATGGTCCGTAACTCTCAGCGGTATCGAAGAATGTGACACCGCGTTCGACTGCGGCACGAATCAGCGAGATGCCCTCCTGCCTGTCCATGGCTGGCCCGTAGGCATAGCTCATGCCCATGCAGCCAAGTCCGATCGCCGATACCTCTAAGTTGCTTTTTGCAAGTTTGCGCTTCTGCATTGTTCCTCCTTCGAGTTACTTCGAAACCGCGCTTGCTGCGCTCTCGATTACGTCTGCAACTTCCTTAGGATGCGAAATGTAGACTGAGTGGCTGGCTCCTGCGACTTCGATCGTATGGCTTTTGGCGCGTCTGGCATACCAACGTTCCAAGTCAGGGTTGATGGTTCGGTCGCTTCCCGCCACTATCATCCAGCTCGGTTTGTTTTTCCAGGCAGCCGTAGTGATCGTCGCTGAAAAATTGTCGGCAAAGTTGAGCACTTGCGAACGCGCCATGATTGCGGCCTGTTCGCCGGGAAGGTCAGCCGCAAACAATTCATGAAATTGTGCCGGGTCGATATACGTGAAACCATCCGGCGTTTTCTTTATGGCACCCGATTTGGCGAGGTCGCTGGGAAAGCGCTTTCCGTCTTCCGACTCTTTTTCGCCGGAATCCGGCATGTGCGCGGCGACATATACCAGGCCGACCACAGCTGGATCCGCACCTGCCTCAGTGATTACAGCTCCCCCATAGCTATGAGCGACAAGAATGCACGGGCCTTCTTGCAGCGCAAGGATTCGCCTGGTTGCAGCCACATCTTCCTTAAAGGACGTCTCCGGCTCCTGAACGATGCTGACGCTATAGCCATCCTTGACAAGAATGTCGTAGACGCCTTTCCAACCAGAGCCATCTGCCCAGGCTCCATGTACCAGAACGATGTTCTTAATCGGCGTACCAGACGTTTGGCCGACGGAATTGCTGGATATGCCAACGGCGCATAGACATGCGAGCACCGCCTTCACATAGTTCGCCATCATACAAACTCCTCAACCTTACATTTCCTTGGAAGCACTTTGCCTCCACGTTGATTGCACGAGATGTGGTGCTCCGGGAATGATGATCGGTTATGTGATCCGCCTTGCAAGGGCTGAGTCCCTCCAATCACTAAATGTGTTCGTCAAATCGATGCGGGAGGACTGCCGATGGGTTTCCGGAAATAAACTGTCAATCTTTCCCGGAGCCGGAGCCGTGCGCGAAGCAGGCGCGATTTGACGGCAACGGTGCTCAAACTCAGCGCCTCGCAGGTTTCTTTGACCGACAGTTCTTCGATATCGCGGAGAACGAACACCACTTTCAGCGCTGGTTGCAGCGAGTTCAGGCACTTGATCAGAATCTTCCGAAACTCCACCTCGCCATAGCGTTGCTGCGGATTAGGAGACCAGTCCGCCAAGTCCCTCGGGAGGGCATCGCTCTCATTCGGAAAACTACAGTCGAGCGACTCTTCCCGGAAGCTGCGCTGTTTGCGCAGTTTCATCAGGGCTTCGTTCAACACGATCCGAATCATCCACGTGGAGAACTTTGCATCCTCACGAAATTGATCCAGTTTCTGATAGGCCTTCAAGAAAGCTTCTTGAACTGCGTCTTCGGCTTCCTCGCGGTTATGCGTGACACTTCGTGCAATTCGCAGCATCCTTCTGTCGTACCTTCTTACAATCTTGTCGAAGGCTTCGACACTTCCTTTCTTTGTCGCGTGCACGAGAGTCAGGTCGTCCTCGGCTTCAAGAGGAGCCTCACGCTCCACGAGGGTTTCTATAACGTAAGTGCCCATACGCCACCTCACATTTCGTTTCGGACGGAAACGTCGCGCTCATCGCTGGTAGAACCACTTGACCGCTCTTCTTCTACTCAGCCGGGCATTCAGTAATTAGTCCCCGGCCCTTGGACCGCGGCGCTGTCAAACCTCATTAAGAGTCAACGATTGGCCGTTGAGATAGGACAATTCGTCCGAAACAAGCCATGCAACGGCGTCAGCTATTTCCTCCGGCCGCCCAATTCGGACAAGGGGATGAGCCGCGCCCGTCCTGTCGATTTCTTCACTCCCAAAAGCGGAGAGCAACATCATGAGCGACTCTATCCTTCTGCAGCGAACATCCGGCGTAACTCAAGAATCTGCGAGTGCACATCCGGCGGTAGGCCTGCGGTTCGCTGCTCATCGGCGCCGTACATTGGTTCGTCACCTTCCGGCTCACGCCGAGACAGCCTCTGTGCTCTGATCACCTCATCCGGATCGAATCCCCAAACGGATTTGAATGACATAATGCGATTCCTTCAACCGATAAACCACGTCCGTGATGTCAATATTCGATCCATTCCGTAAAGTGGGCGGCCAAGGCCGTGCGCCGCGCTGTCAAACCGTCGTAGTACTCGTCCCATTCGGCAATCTTGCCATTTTCAATACGTACAATCGAGGCTCCAGCTATCGAAACGGGAACTCTTCTGGTGAGTCCGGCGTAGAAAGGCTCGTTGACAGTGACTTGAAGTGTCCACTGCGTGATGACGTGCTCGCCGCTGACCAACGTCTGGTCGGTCCGCACGAAGTAGTCCGGATAAAGCTCTCGGGCCTTTCGGAAGAATTCAGTCACACCCTCTTTTTCCGTAAACTTCAATCCAATGCCGTGATCCTGATACCGACAATTTGCGGTGAAACAAGCGCTAGCGTCCTCAATTTGTTCCTGGTTTAAGTGCCTCAGCGCCTCCGATACGACCTTTTCTGGCGACAACGTCTGAACTGATACATCACTCATACAAGATCTCCTTCTTAGTATTTCCATGGCCAAAGCACTGTAACCTCACACGCTCTGGCGGCGTTCTCTCGCGAAAACCGTTGTGGCTGTTCAAAGACCACCAAGTGCGACTGAAGATGTCTCCAATCTGTGTTGGTGGTGCAACAGCCCTGCTGCGCGCTCGCCGATGATGACGCAAGGAGCCGTGGTATTGGCGGGCTACAACCGACCCGGAGAACCCGATCCACAGACGATGAAGTCATACTGCGACTTCAAATTCGACCTGAGCCTTTGCTGATTCGCGCGAACGCGCTCCTTGAAATCTGCGCCTGTCCGCTGTGTGCTATTCGACCTCATCACGACTACTCCTTTCCCGTTACTGCCGGAAATCCGAACAATCGAGGACGGCTAAGGAACGATTTTGTAGACCGTAGCCGATCCGCTGACTGACCCTTGGGTTGTGCCGAAAACCGTGTTGCCACGCTTCAGCAGTTCGCCGATTGGGTCCGACCCGTCATTTCCACCCGCGAATTGATGGAGTGGGGTCAGCGTCCACGTACCACCCTGCGCTGCCGGCGGAACGAGGTGAAAGAAGTTGCCGTTGCCTGTGGCGCCACCTTGCGAGGCTGTTCCAAAAAAGCCGCCGCTTCCGTCGGCCACCAAACCAGTCTGCGGCTCACCTCCATCGGTTCCGCCAGAGAAATCGTGCAAGACAACTTCAGTCCAGCTCCCTCCACTTTGCGCGGGTGGCGTTAGCTGAAAGACGACTCCCTGGCCGAACTGACCACCCTGAAAAGTGACTCCATACAAGGAGCCTTTGAACTCAAGCAAATTGGCGACGGGCTGCGCTCCATCGGTAACGTTGAAGGCGAAGATAGGCGTCTCCCTAAAATTGTTCGAACCGTCGCTGGGAGGCGTGAGTTGGAAGACTACGCCATTGTTGAATTCGCCATCGGTCTCCGTCGTACCGAAGAAATTACCTTTACCGTCGGCGATCACACCTATTTGCGGCTGGCCGCCATCCGCACCACAGGCGAAGTGGAAAATAACAGTCTCCTCGAATGTGCCGCCCGAAGCCGGCGTTAGTTTGTAAGCGGTGCCGCAATTGGAGGTGCCGCCAAAGCTCGTGGTTCCGAAAGTCGTTCCGTTTTGATTCAACAGGGAACCGAGAGGGCCGGAACCGTCCCCGCTGTTTTGGCCCTGAAAGTTCTCAAGCACTTTTTCAATCCAGGGACCATTGGAACTAGTGGGAGGGCTTAAACGAAAGATAGTTCCATTATTTGCCGTGCCCCCCATAAGCGTCGAACTGACGAGGTCGTCGTTCGATGCAACCACCAAGGGCGAACTGGGAAACCCTCCATCATTGCCATCGGCGAATGAAAAAATGACTTTCTCCGTCCAATTTGTCTTTCCGGCCGCCGGTGGTTTCAGCATGAAAATTGCGCCAAAACCGTTCGCTCCGCCGAATTCGGCTGAGCCGAACAGATTGCCTGCCGGATCCGCTTGCACCCCCGCCATTGGCGCTTGCCCATCACCCGCCTTGTTAAAGACATGCAGAACCTGAAAAGCCGATTGCGCCGCCAAAGGTTTCGATGTGCTTGCAAAAACCACAGCTATGACGAGCAAGCTAAAGATGACGCGAGCACAATGCGTTTTGTTTTTGTCTGGAAACATTTGTATTTTTTTCATGAGATCAATCCTTTTCTTAAGTATTTTGTCGCGGCACCGAAGTGCTCCCTGACCTGAGCTGTTGGACTTAGTTAATGGTTACGTTTACGGCGCTGGTGTGCGTCAGTGAGCCGGAGGTGCCCGTCACCATCACGTTCACCTGACTTCCCTGCGGTGGAGTCTTCGAGTTGCTACCGCCGCAACCCAGTGCAAACACTGAGACGAGAAGCAGTAGACCTAGCAGGCCTATCCACAGACTGCTCTTCCGCACAAGAAACTTTCTTTTGCGAGTAGTCAGAACAGTTCCGAACAGTCCCAGCCCAGGCAGCAGCAGTGCCGCACCACCGCCATAGCCCCCACTCGGCGCCGTCGCAGCGACAGTGATCGACAAGGTTGAGCTCGACGCACTAGATCCGGGTGAGATCGTTGACGGATTGAGAGCGCACGTCAGACCAGTCGGTGCAGAGCAGGTAAGGGAAATTTGCCCGTTAAAGCCTCCGACCGCGCCCGCGGTGATCTTGAGACTCGACGTACCGCCCGGACTGATCGTTGCGCCTGGGGCCGAGACAGTCAGGGAAAAATCGGGACCATTGGCCGCGGCTGCAGGCGCAATGGCGGCAAACACTGCGGTCGTGCTTCCTCCCGTTGGGAAATTAGGCTGGTTGTTGCCTCCGGCCGTGATATACAGCGTGCCCGGATCCCCAGAGGCGCCGCCTCCGCCAACCACCATGTCCCACAATCCGGGGTTCACCAATGCCGTTGGAGGGTTCGCTGTGTTGGTGAGCTGGCCGAGAAATTTCCCGGTTGTATCGAACGCGCTGATGGTACCGTCGCCAAAGTTTCCCACCAGGACCGCACCGGCGAACGTTCCGAAGCTAGCCGGAGCTATAGTTATGCCCCAGGGAGCGTTCAGATTGTTGCCAGTACCGGCCGCTACGAGTGTTTTCACGAAATTACCACTCGTGTCGAAGATATCCACCTGGCCCTGACCGGCGCCGGGAACGGAATCGTGCTTTGGACCATCCTGCATCGCGTAGGCGATATAAACCATGCCATTCACGACATGGATGCCATGGGGAGCAAAGCCGGCCGGAGGGGCGGTAGCAGTCCCATTCGTGAAGGAGCCAGCTAGGTTCGTGGGTTGAATATTTGAATCGTAGACGTCAACTTTGCCGCTGTTGAAGTTTGCTGCCAAAAGTGACGTGCCCGTAATGGCGAGTCCTTTGTAAACCGCGCCACTCGCCGAATTATCGAAGGCTACGTTTGCGTTGTTGCTGCTTCCATTCCAACTGGTGATCAATCCATCTTCTGTGTCAAAGAGAAAAGTTCCTCCACCGAAGGAGCTACCGCTTCCGTTGTATACAGTTCCGGTTGGGCATCCAGGACTGCAATTCCCATTTGGGTTGTGTGCCGCCCCCGGTATGGTCACCACCAGCTGAGCGTTTTTGACTCCATTGTTGTCATAGAGCGTGGAAGTGCCGCTGTTATTATTGGCGATCCAGAAATCTTGTTGCGGAGCGAAAGCGATTCCCCATGGGTTCAATAGTTGAGGATCTGTAGTTTTAGCGCCGGCCACATTCGAGACGAGGTTGGTCTGCGAATAGCCGGCCTGCTGGGCCCACATACCTGTTGGAATCGCCAAGGCCAGGAGCAGGCCGAGAAGTAACGATGCTTGTTTCAAGTTGTTCTCCACAGTTTTAGGATTTGTTCAACACAGCTTTTATTCGAAGACCTTTAAACTCTGAGCCATCCTGGTGTGCCGAAAGACTGAACTCACCACCGCGATTGCATTCCTCTCTCAAATCGAGGCTTTACTGCAGTGCCTGCGCGTCGTCTCTCAATCTTTTTCTCTATCCATCCATTCGCGGATATAGGGGGGACAGTTTTCAAGCTTCATGCCATCCGCCTCGCCAGCCCTTAGAAACCTCACTGCGTCGCGATCCGCCAGCCTCAGGTCTCGCAAATCCAGAATGATATTTCGGTACTCGCAGTCAAAATGCTCCTTCAGCTCCGCGACCTGTTCCGCCGCCATACGTCCACTCAAGGTAAAGACTGCAAATCTCTGCCTCGCTGATCTTTCGATCCTCAGGGTCATGAGTTATCGTCGCTCTGTATTGCTGTCCGGGCGACTGATGTAAGTGGAAATGCAATACAGAGGCCAGATGCAACAGCTTGAAAACAGGAGGTCAGGGCCAACGGCGGGATGACGAGACTTCGGGAAGTGCCGAATTTTCGGGAGTTGAAAAGTGAGCTTAAACTACTCGGAGGCGAACTTACGTTTCTTGATCTTTAGCTGCTTTATTTTCGAGTCCAGAGTTGATCGGGGAATTCCCAGTTTCGCTGCCGCCCCTTCTGGGCCAGCAACTTTCCCTTTGCTTTCTGCCAATGCAGTTTCGATAATCCCTCTCTCCTGATTTTGGAGAGTATCGGGCAAATAACCTGACAAGTCTTCCCGAACTGGCTCCGGGCTGGCCAGCCAAGCCTTTTCGATCCGAAAGATGTCGCCGCCGCTAAGGATCACCGATCGCTCAACGATGTTTTGCAGCTCACGGATATTTCCCGGCCATGAATACGACTGGCACAGTTCAAGCGTATTCTTGTCAATCCTGCGAATTTGCTTGCCAAGTTTCTCCGCGTATCGCTTAACGAAGTACTCGACCAATATTGGAACATCTTCCTTGCGCTTGCGCAGAGCAGGCACCTCAATCGGGAAAACGTTGAGCCGATAAAACAAGTCCGAGCGAAACGTTCCCGCGGCGATAGCTGCCGTTAAATCACGGTTGGTTGCGGCTAGGACGCGAACGTCGGTCGTCAGAATTCGGTTACCTCCCACGCGCTCGAACTGCCGCTCCTGAAGTACTCGGAGCAATGTAACCTGGGTCTCTGCGGGAAGATCGCCCACCTCGTCGAGAAAAATCGTACCGGAATGTGCCAGCTCGAAGCGGCCCTGCCGGCGCTGCACCGCCCCGGTGAAGGCGCCCTTCTCGTGACCAAAAAGCTCCGACGCGATCAAGGACGCAGGAATCGACGCACAGTTTACGCTGATGAATGCCTGGCCCGAGCGTTGTGAGTGCTTGTGTATGGCGCGCGCAATCAACTCTTTTCCGGTGCCGGTCTCGCCTGTAATCAGCACCGTCGAATCGGTGGGCGCTACTTTCAAAATGCTCGAGAGCACGTTTTGCAGGGGCGGAGACGAACCCACAATTTCCTCAAACATGAATGCCTGATCGATCTGCTCTCTCAGCGCCAGATTTTCGTCACGCATCCTCTCTTCGGCCTGCTTGCGATCCTCGATATCCGTCCCAGTCGCATACCAGCGAATAATGTTCCCATGGTCGTCGCGAAGCGGATTGTAGCGGACAAGAAACCAGCGATATTTCCCGTCCTTCCCAAGCCCTCGTTGCTCATTTTCGAAAGGCATGCCGCGCGCAAGCGCTGCTTGGCGTTCCTCACGCAACCTTTCCACATCCTCAGGGTGCAGGATCCGCGCCCGATGGTCTCCCCTCTGGAGTTCCTCCAAAGTGAAACCGCTGTAATCGAGCACGGTCTGATTTGCATAAAGGGGCGTCCCGTCCGGGCGCAACACGAAAATATAAGTGGCGATGGCGTCAACCATCCGCCGCAGCTCTATTTCCTCCGCCTGGATTTGCTCAAACGCCTTCTGCAGAGCCGAGTTCGCTTCGTGCTGCTCGCTGACATCCACGTCGGTGCCAACGTATTCCACAATATTTCCCGTCTCATCGAGAACCGGGTGCCCGATCCCGTGGATATGCTTTACCGTTCCATCAGGCAATACAATCCTGTAATCTTGCACAAAATCGGCTTTCTCGCGGCGCGCCTTCTCGATCCGTTCGTTAAATCTGTCGCGATCGTCGGGGTGCATCAGTCGAAAGAACTCTTCCGAATCCGGGAGGTAGCTTCCTTGTGGATCTAGTCCAAAGATGCGTCGCATTTCCTCGGACCAGTAAATCGCTCTCTCCGTGTTGGGGTTATAACCCCAACTGCCCGTTTTGGTTAGTCTCTGCCCCTCGGCCAGATACGCCTCATTCCGCCGCAGGGATTCTTCGGCGCGCTTGCGCTCTGTGATGTCCTCGGACAGCGCCATAAAGAATCGCGGTACTCTCTCGGTGCCCGGCACGAGAGAAACGTTGACGCTTACCCAAATCAAGCTGCCGTCCTTGCGTGAATACTTTTTCTCCATCTGAAACTGCCGGCATTTGCCCTCCAGCAACTCGCTGACGAGCGCCCGATTGGCTTGGTGATACTCCTCGGGTGTAATGTCCAGAAAAGAAAGTGAACGCAGTTCCTCCTCCGTGTAACCCAGCATTGCCTGATAGACATGATTGGTGGCTAGAAAGCGGCCGCCGTCCGGGTCGGTCAGCGAAACGCCGATAGCAGAATTTTCAAAGACGGATCTCCATCGCTCCTCGCTTTTCCGAAGGGCTTGTTCGGCCTGCTTGCGGTCTTCGATGTCAATAGCGGTTCCATACCATCTGACAAGTTTTCCAGTTTCATCGCGCAGCGGTACATTGCGAATAAACCACCAGCAATATTTTCCGTCTGCCCGCCGAACCCGGGTTTCAGTATCCATCGCTCGCCCGTTCTCAAGGGCGCTCCGCCAATCGACGACGATCCTCGTCCGGTCATCGGGATGAACCACCGATTCCCACTTCCAACCCAAGGCCTCGTCCAAAGCTAGACCTGTGAACTGCAACCAACGATCGTTAACGAACTCCACCTGGCCCTCGGGCGAGGTGCTCCAGACGTGCGCCGGAACCGTATTGACCACGTCGCGAAGCGCTCTCTCGCTCCGTTCAAGTTTCGTTTTTGCCTCTTTGTACTCGGTGATATCTCGATAAATAAGGTAGACAGCTATTTTGTCGAAGCCTATCGAAATGCTTTTTGCCACAACGGAAACTTCAAAACGAAGGCCGTTCTTGCGTTGCCGAATGCCTTCGAATTCGATTCTCTTCCCCGAAAGGAGCGAAGCCCTGTGCTTAAGATGCTCGGCGTGCAATTCCTCGGGAACGATTAAATCCGCAAGCCCTTGTCCCGCAGCCTCTTCTGCTGTGTACCCGAAGATTCTTGTGAATTCCTTATTGACTCGCAAGACGTGGAAATCATCGTCGGTCATGATTACCGCGTCGAGCGACAGGTCAAACAGTCCGTCAAACTGCTCTTTCTCTCTGCGCAATTCCTTAGCCGAATCAGCCATGGTTTCGCCCTTCTCTCAATTACTGTAGCTCCGTTCCAATGACGGTACAACGCAACAGCCGATTCGACGCGGTGAGCCAGTAGGCCAGTCTGGAATAAAAGATCCGGATGCCAGTTATCTCTCACGAAGGTCACCCTTAAGGAGCGGCGTAATGGTAAGTCCCTTTGATCTCAAAACCATACTTCTGGCCAAGCACGCACAACACGTCGTCCTCATCCATTTTCCAATCGCCCTGTTCATCGCGGCAGTTGTCTTCGACTCGATCGCGCACTGGGCGAAACGCCAGGGATTGGCAAACGCCATTTACTACAACTTGCTATTGGCGGCGATATCAAGCGTGCCGGTAATCGCGACGGGCCTGCTGGCGTGGCAGTTCCAGCTTGAGGGTCAAAAGCTCAAGGGAATCCTCCTGCTTCACCTGTTATTTGCGCTGCTCTCGAGCACCATGATCTGGCTGGTTTGGTGGATACACTTTCGGGCACGTCGGCGCCAAGTAGCCCTACCCAGATTTCGTCTGGCAATCGAATTGGTTGCCGTTGGTGTTGTCGCTATAACGGCACATTTAGGCGGCTTTCTGAGCGGCGTGAACGGACCCGCCTAGATCCGGGTCGGGTACGGCACGGCGATTCACAATAAGTTTCGCGTTAGCCGGGAATAAAACCAATCTTTCAAGGTTATCTACCTCGATGGCGATTCACGGAGGGCAAATGGCAAACAAGAAGCAAGATCTGATCGATCAAAAATTACAAGACTTTAACAACGACGGCGTCGATCGCCGCGGCTTTCTCAAGTGCATGGCCTGGGCCGGTACCGGACTTCTCTGGACGATGAACGGCGGCGTTCCCGCGTCTCGGGCCTTTGCGAAGAACATGGGCAAAGATGCCGGCAAAGGCGCGGACTTCACTTTCGTACAGATCAGCGACAGCCACATCGGCTTCAACAAGCCGGCGAACCCAGATGTTACTGCCACCTTGCAGGTCGCCATCAACAAGATCAACGCTATGCCCCAGAGACCGGATTTCGTCATCCACACGGGTGACCTAAGCCAACTCTCCAAGCCCAATGAATTCGATACTCTCGACCAGGCATTAAAAGGCGCATCGGCGAAGCAGATCTACTTTGTGCCCGGCGAGCATGACATGCTCTCCGATAACGGGGAGCAGTATCTCCAGCGCTACGGCAAGGGAACGAAGGGTACCGGGTGGTACAGCTTCAATCACAAGGGAGTCCATTTTGTCGGCTTAGTGAACGTCGCCAACTTGAAAGCCGGAGGTATGGGATCGCTCGGTCACGAGCAGCTCGAATGGTTGGAGGATGACCTAAAAGGACGATCCGCCAGCACTCCTATTGTGCTGTTTGCGCACATTCCGCTGTGGACGATCTATTCCGATTGGGGCTGGGGGACCGATGACAGTGAGCAGGCATTGTCTTACGTGAAGAGGTTTGGTTCCGTCACCGTCCTCAACGGGCATATTCACCAGATCATGCAGAAGGTCGAAGGCAGAGTCTCGTTCCACACCGCGATGTCAACTGCCTTCCCCCAACCTGCACCCGGATCAGCTCCGTCGGCCGGACCGATGAAGGTGCCAGCGGACCAGTTGCAACAGGTGCTGGGCATCACGGATGTGAACTATGTAGTCAGCGGCAAGAGTCTTGCAATCGTCGACTCGCAGCTATCGGCCTCAGGTTCTTAAAGTTTGTGCTTCAACAACAGATTAGCCGCCTGGGCGCGGCCCAACAAAACGCGATAACAATGTCAAACTTGGAAAGGAACACGACCATGAAGGGCAAGAATGTATGCGTTGCAATTCTCGCGGCAACAGTAGTGATTGCGATTGTATCGCTGCTAGCGGGATCACCCATAGTGAGAGCGAGTGACAGACCCTCTTCGCAGGGGGCAGAAGTGAAAATTGACAATTTCAGTTTTGGGCCACAGACGATCACGGTACCAGTCGGAGCGACAGTCACCTGGACGAACCGCGACGACATTCCTCACACGTCGGTCAGCACGGAGGGTGCGTTCAAGTCGAAGGTGATGGATACTGACGAAAAGTTCTCCTATACCTTTACCAAGGCGGGAACCTATCCCTACTACTGTAGTATTCATCCAAAGATGACGGGCCAGATAGTCGTGAAATAAAGGCTGTTCGCCTCGGCGAACGGCGGCCTTTTGATCGCGGGTTGGCATTGATATGAAGGCAAACTGCCCCGGCGGTGACCAAGCGCTTACGGGAGTTGTCCCGAAACTTTCCCACGGGCATGGACTACACATTCCGTTCGACAACAACAAGGCCATCACTCAGGGCATTCACTTTTCACAAGTTCTTTGCAATGTTGGCGTCCCCGACGGGATTTGAACCCGTGTTGCCGCCGTGAAAGAGATACGAACGATTGTAAGTAACTGAAATCAAAGGCACGGTTGCTTGCGCCGGTTCATTCGGCATCCGGCTCATGCGGCGCAATACGTCGCGCAAAAGTCGTGTTGAGGTTCAGTGGTAGAAGAAGGGCTTACACGGCCACACCGCCGCCATCGACCGGCAAATCGATTCCAGTGATAAAGCTGCTTTCGTCCGAGGCCAGGAACACCGCTGCCGCTGCGATCTCTTCAGGTTTTCCCATGCGCCCCATCGGAATCATCGTTTTGAAACGTTCCTTCATCGCTTCCGTGTTCGCTCCAAATTGACCTGCAAGAATAGGTGTCTCTGTGGGACCGGGACTGATCACGTTCGTGCGGATTCCTTTGGGTGCGAACTCCGCCGTCCATGTGCGCACGAACGAGCGCAGCGCCGCCTTGGTCGCTCCATACGTCGCATAGGCCGGGAAGCCTTTTTGCCAGATCCCCGAGCCAGTCAAGATAATTGATCCACCCTGTTTTATCAGAGGCAGAGCCTTTTGGACTGCAAAGAACACCCCTCGCGCGTTGATGTCGAAAGTCTTGTCGTAGTCCTCGGCGCTCACGACTCCTGTTGGTTTCGGCTCTGCTATGCCCGCGTTCGCAACCAGCACATCGAGCTTGCCTTTCTTTGTAGCTACTTCCTTGTATAGCCGGTCCAGGTCGTCGAGATTGGAAACGTCCCCTTGGACGGCAGTCACATTGCTGCCGATTTCGGCGACGGCCTTATCCAGCTCCGCCTGCCGGCGGCCGGTAATGAAGACATAGGCTCCCTCTTTCACGAACCGCTTGGCGGTCGCAAGTCCGATACCGCTGCTACCCCCGGTGATGACGGCGACTTTCCCCTGTAATGCAGCCATGATTTGATCTCCTTCTCAGATTCGAAGTGTCCGAACTTATGGACCTGTCGTTTCAGATGTGCGCGATGCGAAATGGGTTCATATTTTTCAACCTTTCGTTCCAGAAATGCGTCAAACGTTTATGAATACCTCAATGCCCGTGGAAGTGAAGATGGGGCGGCCTCGCGGCTTTGATGAAGACGCCGCGCTCGAAGCTGCGATGCGAGTCTTTTGGGAGAAGAGCTACGAAGGCGCGACCATGGCCGACCTGACAAAAGCCATGGGAATCAATCGTTCCAGCATGTATGCCGCATTTGGCGATAAGGAATCACTCTTCCACAGGGTCATGGAGCGCTACCGCGAAGAACGGATGAGTTATATCAGCCAGGCTCTCGCTCTGCCGTCGCTGCGGGAAGTCGTAGCCAGGGTGATCTATGGAACCGCGGAGTTCCTCTCGACACCTGGCAATCCTCGGGGCTGCCTTTCGGTCCAAGGGGCACTGGCATGTGGCACAGATGCGGAACCTGTAAAACAAGCAATTATCCACTGGAGAAGGAGCGGTGAAGCGGCTTTGAAGAAGCGACTGCAACAGGCGCAATCTGAAGGCGATTTCCCTGGAGAAATCCAACCCGCAGACTTTGGCCGATACCTCGCTTCGGTAATAGCAGGCCTTGGCGTTCAAGCCGCCAACGGGGCAACGAGGGCAGAATTGCGGCGCGTCGCTGAAATCGCCTTGCGCTGCATTGAAACTGCTCTTTCGCAGACAGGAAAGCAGTAACCCGAAGCGTGCGCACTTCTTCTGCTTTAAAGACTGGCGTCGAAAAGCGCAGAGCTTTACATCTTTCTGCAAGAGCTACGCCGACACTCTTCACCAAGAGGCGCTTCGGTGAACACCATCCCTATCCGGCTTGGGCACGAATCATTCAACGTGACGCGCGCTGCCGGGGGCAAGGACGCGAGTCCAAAGAAGCGCAATTCGAATCTTCCGCTTTCATTTTCGAGGTTTTGGCCGTATCGTCGGCTAACCTGAAGTTGAGCCCCGTTAGGAGGCGACGGGTTGCCCGTCATTCGAACACAATGCGTTCAACTTGACAGAACTCAACTTCTGGCCGGGAATCGCTTCCCGATTACCCGTGACCACGAGCCATGATGCCTGGAACTTGAAACCCGCGCAAGCCAATCGCATTAATCGCACGCTTGGCCGAGATCTCCTTCGAATATTTCCAAGGGCCCTTTGCGTCCCGAATTTTCCCGCTTCCATTTTCCTGGAGGCGCGCCAACCACACTCGCAAAAGTCCTACATAGCTTGGATTGGTCCGAGAATCCTGCCAGCAGTGCGATTTCCGCCAAGGAATTCTGCGTTTGGGAAATGAGGCCCTTCGCGATCTCGACGCGTTGCAGAATCAAATATCGATGCGCGGACATTCCAAACGATTTCTTGAATGACCGTGCAAAATGGCTGACGGAGAGTCTGCATTCATCGGCAAGAGCCCCCAACTTCACTTCGCCATCCAAATGCGCGTGAATCAGCTCTACGACACGCCGTTTTTGCCACGGGGCCAAACCGCCCTCAAAACGCTCCACCGGTCCAGTGGTACCGCCGTAACGCCCGACGAGGTGAGAAGTAATCGTCAACGTAAAATAATCCATGAACAGCCGAGAGAATATTTCCGGTGTTTTGAGGGATGGCACGATTGACTGCGTCAAGTGATACAAGGTCGGATCCGGAGTTCCGTAAACGCAAAAGAGCCGTCTAACTCGGGACACTCCTTGATCGTCGGTGAATGCATCCAGTGTCGTTCGTGGAACGTGGAAATGAACCCAGTCGATTGCACCCGGGTTTCGGATGCTCGAATCTGATTCCAGATCGCACATCGCAACTCCGCCCGTCGGCCATGGGCCGGTCTTGATGTGTTTTCCATCCGTCCACAGTTCCCAGTCACCCTTGCCTGCTGGATTCAGATGAACTGAAACAACGTAAGCTCGTTCCGATGGAATTGAGGCTGTCCGTTCCGGGATTCCACTGCGTGCGATCAAACGCGTCATCGCCAATTGTGGCCGGACAACCGAGTCCAAGGAATCGATAGCCACATGCGGCGGTTGGTTCATTGTGAAGTATTTCGCCATCTGCGCGCCGTACGCACTTGCAGAATTTCCTGAAGTCGCCATCAAAAACTCCATTCTGAATCTGCTCCGTTCCAAAGCTTTCGAAGAAAGTTGTTCGGACGAAATCCACTAAATGATCGAAAGCCAAGCGGCGCCAAATCGCACACAAAATATACATCTGTCTAAAGATTTCGAAAACAATTTTCCACCGGATCCGTCCGGTTCAAACCGCGTTTGATTCCACAAACGAGCGAAAAGATCCGCACACTTTTGCTCAGATTATTCATGCGATGGCTCCCTGCTTCACTTCAAGCCGTCGCCCCACATCACAGTCTGAACAGCGAGAAGGATGGGTTCCTGCTATGAGGAAATAGTCCCTCGATGAATCATGAGCGTTCATTGCACGCGCTCGTACCGCATTGTCCAGACTCCTCGATCGCCTGAACGGTATTCGTTTCCATCCCATGGTGAACCGCAAATATGCAAGTGCGCGTAGGGCGTTCCAGCGAACATCACCATCGTTCCTGCGTCTCGCATGACCGTGCCGAGGCCGGTCACTTTCGCGTCGAACGGCCAAAGGATCATCCAATGCGGACCGATCGGAATCGCAGGGCTTGTCGTGTCAAACGGGTCCGTGAAACTCCTTTGCGTCGCTCCGTTCAACATATAGATCAGGCCCGGCGAAGTATTGGTCGGTTTTGGCTTTCTCGCGAGAAGATCCTTGAACCAAACCATACCCATCGGATCCAGCGCCATATCGACTTTTCCGATGATGTTTTGGTCTCCGGGAACGCACACCCAATTATTGGTGCCAGCTCGAAGGACGCTCAGATTTCCTAGATGGTCCATCTCACCGACGGTTGCGTCGGCCGTGACTTGGGAGGGACCCGCAAGCATCGCGCGCCGTATCTTTTCCTTCTTGATTTCTTCCGTCATTCGCCCATTCTCCTCCGCCGAGCCAAGTGAACTTAATGCGACTCCGGAAGCCGCAGCGACACTCATAAATTTCCGCCGACTCAAGGCTCCAGTTATTGGGCTAGAACTGTTCTGCCCTTTCTGATCGTCATTCATAAGTCTCCTTGTCTGACCAAGAGAATCTAGTTTGCTGACCACCACACTACTCCCTCACAGCCGACTCTGGGCCAGCCTGTCAGTCCTTGCGTTCATTCTGCGGGCAATAAACGGCAAAAAAAGCAAGAACGAGCAAGATGGAGTTCGGTGATATCCCCTACGCTCTTGCCATGGAGGAGAAATTTATGCGTGATTTTCTGAAAAGCATTCTCGTGGTCGTTTCAATCGTAATTCTATTGATCGCCGGATCTCTTATGGCACAAAGTGCGCCAGTAAAGAATATCGTCCTCGTCCATGGGGCCTTTGCTGACGGCTCCAGTTGGTCGAAGGTCATTCCCTTGCTTCAGGCGAAGGGCTATCACGTTACTTCGGTCGCGATCCCGCTTACTTCGTTCGCTGACGATGTCGCCGCAACGAAGCGTGCGATCGCCGCCGAAGATGGGCCAGTGATCCTGGTCGGCCATTCCTATGGTGGAGTCGTAATCACCGAGGCAGGAAACGACACTAAGGTAGCCGGCCTGGTATATGTCGCGGCGTTTGCCCCAGATGCAAATCAAAACATCACGGAGATCAGCAAGCCTTTCCCGCCACCTCCCGGTCTAACCATGGTCAAGCCGCTGAATGATGGTTTCATCCTGCTGACGCCAGAAGGTATTGAGACCGCATTCGCTCAGGACTTGACCAAGGACGAAAAGGCACTCGTTCTGGCGGTTCAGCCCCAGACCGCGGGCGCGATCTTCGGTGCGAAGCCCACAGCGGCTGCCTGGCATAGCAAGCCCACGTGGTACGTCGTTTCCAGCAACGATCGCATGATTGCGCCGGAGCACGAGAAGAGCATGGCGAAGCAGATGAACGCCGCGACTACGGTCCTGCCATCGAGCCATGTCGCTATGCTGTCTCATCCCAAAGAAGTCGCTCAGGTGATCGAAGACGCAACCCTCGGAAAGAAATAAGGGCGATCCGCAGTTGAATTAGCCGCGGGCCGAAACACATTCCATACCAAAAAATCTAGCACGGCACGCTTGAATCAAAGCACTGAAAAGGAGAACAAAATGAAACCTATGCAAACCAAACCCAGCATCGTATTTTGCCACGGGCTCTGGGCTGACGGCTCGTGCTTCAGCAAGTTAATCGGTCCCCTGCAGACTGAAGACTATGAGTGCATCGCGGCGCAATACGGCCTCAACTCAACGGCCGAGGACGTTGCCTTAACGAAAGCAACAATCGGGCGGGTCAGCAACCCGGTCATTCTTGTCGGCCACTCCTACGGCGGAACTGTCATCACCGGCGCTGGAACGGACGATCGCGTTGTCGGTCTGGTTTACATCTGCGCGCTTGCTCCGGACGCGGACGAGAGTTCGCAGACGCAGCAGTCTAAATTCCCGACGACTGACGTTTTCTCTCAGATAGATGTCGTGGATGGTCGTATCTGGCTGCGTCGGGAGGGCACAAAGTTTTTCTGCGGAGACCTTTCGGAGCAGGAGCAGCAGCTCGTTTGGGCGACACAAGGTGTTCCGACACCCGACCTGTTTGACGCGAAGGCGGGAGGAACTGCCTGGAAGTCAAAGCCCAGCTGGTACATCGTCGGTAAGAAAGACCACACGGTTAATCCCGATCTGGAGCGCTTTTTCGCCAAGCGCATGGGCGCCACCGTGTACGAGCTCGACAGCAGCCATGTGCCGATGCTCTCCCAACCGCAACGCGTCCTCGACGTAATCCGTACCGCAGCAAAAGCCGTTCAAGAAGCTACGGCGGCGGCCTAAAAACGTCGGGCGTGGAATATTGCCTGCAGCAATTCCCGGTAACCGTTCAGGTAGGTTGCTGTCACTTGAGAACATCGAGTCCGGCTGAACGGTTACAGGATTGAGGCCACCGCACGCCTGAAAGAGAGCTCAAAACGATATGTCATCAGATTTACTTCAGAACGTTCTTCAGGCGCACGGGGGCATACAGCGCTGGAGTCGCTTCGCAACCATGGAGGCAGCATTCGTGACAGGTGGGCAATCGTCTCGTCCGCACTGCGATCGATACCCCTCTCGCCGAAGGCCTTGCGCTTGAGCGAAATCTCTTCATGAGATTGTGCATCTCCGACGATGCGCTAGCGCGCATGCGCTCTTACGAAGCAAAGAAGATCACAGACCCGTCCCGCTCGCTCGAAGCTTAAAGGAGGATGAAAAATGGCCAAGTCCAATACGACGCCGATACGCGTGATCGAGGAAACGCCCGGCTATTGGAGAGCGGTGTTCGATTATCCGCCCTTCAATGTCGTCGATGGGGATGTCTTCCGGGCACTCCAGTTCCTTCTTGTCCGAATGGAGACGAGCGAGACGCTGCGGGTGGTTGTATTCGAGAGCGCGCTTCCCGACTTTTATCTGTCGCATTTCGATCTGACCGGCAACCTTGGCAATGTCATGACGGGGATCGGGCCCTCCGGCTTGCCTATCTTGATGGACACGTTCGTACGCCTCACGAAAGTGCCGGTCGTCAGTCTCGCCAAGATCAGGGGTTGCGTGCGTGGCGTCAGCAGCGAGTT
The DNA here is from genome assembly GCA_036500765.1 of Candidatus Sulfotelmatobacter sp. Taxonomy (NCBI): domain Bacteria; kingdom Pseudomonadati; phylum Acidobacteriota; class Terriglobia; order Terriglobales; family Candidatus Korobacteraceae; genus Candidatus Sulfotelmatobacter; species Candidatus Sulfotelmatobacter sp. Next base: position 654,575 of record DASYBM010000016.1, on the reverse strand, counting down.
CGTTCTTGCATGCGATATGCGCTTCGCCTCGCGCGAGAACCTGAAACTCGGCCACCCCGAACTCGGAGTCGGGCTGCATCCTGGTGGCGGCGGAACAGAACGCCTTCCCCATCTGGTGGGACGTGGGCGGGCGCTTGAAATCGTCCTGGGTGCCAACGACTTTGACGGCGAGATAGCGGAACGATATGGCTATGTGAACCGATCATTGCCGGACGCCGAGCTGGACGGCTTCGTCGATGGCCTTGCGCGCCGGATCGGCTCCTTCGATCGGCCCGCTCTCGCAGCGGCAAAACGTCTCGTCAATGAGGTCTCCTTGCCGTCGTTCGATCGACTCCTGGCCGCCTTCACATCATTTGGGACAGCACTCGGCTGGCCCGCGGCCCAGAGGCGTGTAGGAGCCGTGTTGGAGCGCGGACTGCAAAGCGACGCCGAATTCGAGAAGGATTGGCCTGAGATGCTTGGTACTCTCGGCGCGCCGAAACATTGAGGAGGAGTGATGACGAATCGACTGCGGTGGGAAGTTTTTGTCAGTGTCCAAATTCCGGTAGTCACGGATAACCTTGCGCCCAGGACGACGGAGATGAAGTGGTCGCCTATCTCTTCAACGCTCATTTCCGGCGAGCGCGATGCAGTTCTGGTGGACACGGCAATCACGGTCGATCAAAACCAGAAACTTGTCGATTGGATCGTGGCCAGCGGCAAGAATTTGACGGCAATCTACGCAACCCACGGCCACGGCGATCACTTCTTTGGAGTACACACAATTCAGAAAGCATTTGCAGGGGCTAGGTTCGTCGCGAGGAAAGAAGTCATTGATGTCATGCGAAAGCAGGCATCGGCTGCGGTAGTTGAATCATATTGGCAACCGCGGTTTCCGGGGCAACTAGATTCAACCCTTGTGATCGCAGACGAACTCAAGGGCGGGGTTCTCGAACTGGAAGGAGAACAGCTTGTCAGTGTCTCTCTCGGGCATACCGATACCGACAGCACGACATGCCTTCACGTCCCTTCGATTGGGCTGGCCGTTTGCGGCGATGCGCTCTACAACGATGTCCATCTCCACTTGGGCGAATCGGACGCCGAAGGCCGTAAAGAGTGGATCGCAGCCCTCGATACGATTGAGTCACTCAGGCCGGTAGCCGCCATAGCGGGACACAAGAGGCCGGACGCGCCTGATACGCCAAACAACATCGAAGCGACGCGAAAATACATTCGCGATTTCGACAACATTGCTTCCCACACCAAGACCGCGCTCGAACTCTACGATGAGATGCTTACGATTTATCCCGAACGTGTGAACCCGGCCGTCTTGTGGCTTTCGGCGAAGGCGTCAAAGCCGGGGACGTGAGCAAGATTCAGAGCGCTCTCGCATAGGAGGACCGCTGCGGAAAGAGGCGCGAACCTGAAGATCACTTCATGGCTAGCTCTCGCAAACAGGGTACCGAGCTTGCTGCCCATGAGTCCTGAGCCAAAAACGCCGATACGCATGTGCTCTCCGCGCAATGTCGGAAGGAAGCGCAACGCTCATCGTGGAGTGATTCAGCAGCTAAACCGTAGCGTAACCCGTAGTGCGCCAAAACCGGCAATTCCGCAAATTGTTGATCAGGTTGGCGTCCCCGACGGGATTTGAACCCGTGTTACCGCCGTGAAAGTCGTCCTAGAGTTCTTAACTGATTGAAATTAAACGGTACGGATAGCGCTCTAGGGCACTTATCGGACTGTAGAGACGGGTTATCGGACTGTTAACGGACTGTGATGGCCAGGTGCCAAGGAGCCTGAAAATCATGGACCCTACACTTCTTTCTCTGCTGGAAGCGATCCCGCAGAAACCGCCTCGCTCCAAACTCGAAACCCACCGCGAACTGATTCGCCAACTGCGACGCAAGGGCTGCACCTATCGCGATATCGTGCGCATTCTCCGCGAACGCGTCGGCCTTGACGTAGCAGTCAGCACGATTCACTCGTTCATCAAGGTTCGCGCAAAACACCGAAAGCAGGTGCAGTACGAACTGCCACCGCTCGAACCGCAATCGTCCGTGACCGCCCGCATGAATCCCGAAGACGTTGCCTCCCGAATTGCGGCGCTTAAAGCAAAGCCAGTCGAGCACAAGGCAAAATCCAAGCACTTTCACTTCGAAGAGAGCGAGCCGTTGAAACTCATCGGCCAAGGAGGATCGCGATGAACACCCAACCAAAGAAGAAACGAGTCGTTTTTACCATGGGCGGCAAAGGCGGAGTTGGCAAGACTGGCCTGATGGTCACCCTGGCTGAGTGGTTCGAAGCCAATGAGATTTCGTTCACGCTGCTCGACCTCGATACGGAAAACAAGGCACGGGGATCGCTCAAACATTTCTTCAACGGGTCAGTAGCTAAGGTGAATATTCACACGCCAGCCGGCCTCGACGCGTTCGTGGATCATCTCGAATCCGGCGCGGCGATCATCCTCGCCGACATGGGAGCCGGTTCGGGGCAAGTGGCGAGCGACTGGTTCGACGCCATGTATGAAGACGTTTCTGCCACAGGTGCGCGCTTTACTGCCGTAGGCGTTATCACGCCAGATCCGGCGAGTGTTGAAAGCGTCCTCGCCTGGGCAAATCGTCTGCAGGATCGCGCCCAGTATCTTGTCGTCCAGAATGCAACGAGTCCCCAAGCGGACTTCAGCTATTGGGACTCGGCTGAGCAAGCGCTCCGTTTCCGAGAAGCTCTCTCACCGATGGTAATCCGTGTGGAATTTCGCTTGGCCGAGTTGGAAAATCCGGCGCGGCAGCACGGCGTACGACTCGGACAGGTAGCCACGAGGCAGAACTCGGTCCACGAACTAAAGCGTGCGTCGATCGTGATGCGCGCCGAAAGCTATCGGCGGCGTCTCTTTTCCGAATTCGACCGGGCGAAGGAGGTGTTCCTGCCATGAACACGGATCAGCAGGTCCTGAGTTTGGCGGGTACCGAACCCGAAGGCCAGACGCTGTTCGATGAACTGGCAGGACTGGTGCCCGCTGAACGACAGGCCGAATACTACAGGGTCATCGCGCACACGCGCACACTCAGTCCAAACGATGAGATGCTCAGGATACTGGAAGCAATGGGCATTCTCGCACTGCTTACGCGAGAAACGCCCGCGGAAATCGCCGCAGAACGCAAGCAGCTGCGAAAGATTCTGGAAGCCTCGGCGTCGCAAGCCGGTACAGTCGAGAAGCGGATGGAAGAGTACGCATCACGACTCGAATCGCGCCTCGCTCAATTGCCGAAGGAATTGGAAACAGGGTTAGACCCGCCACGAATTGCGAAGTTGCTGGGTGAGAGCCTGCGACAGTGCTTCCAGCAGTCCGGTCTGCCGGATACTGCCAGCGCTCTTGGCCAGTCCTGTACTGAGATGAACTCCGTTCAAAAGCAATTGCTGAACGTGCTGCGAGAGGTAGCCCACCCTGACGTTGGGGTGATTGCCAGAACCAGGAGCGCCAACGACTCGCTTCTGCGGAGCATGGCTACTAGAGCACAACAGATGGACGATTTCCTTGTTAGGCTGGAAAAACAGGTGTGGGCGATTTGGCTGCCTGTCGTTACCAGTGCTGCCGTAGCCTTGGGTTTCGCCTTAGGGACGTGGTTTGCCAACTGGAGGCAACCCGCGCCCGAGACCGGGAACGCAGATCAGTCGCAACAGCGGCTGAGCGCTCCCGACGACGCATCTCAAGCCGCTCAGCGCGAGCGGACAAAGCGCCATTGAGGGCACGATTGCATCGCCACAGAGTTCAAGGGATCTATGCCGGACACATGGTTCACAGCAGATTTTCATTTTGGACACCGCAACATCATCCGTTACTGCAATCGTCCGTTCGCAAACGTCGCGGAGATGGACGAGGCAATCATTGAGCGATTGAATGCATCGGTAAAGGCGAGCGACGTTCTCTATTTCCTCGGAGATTTCTGCATTGGAAGCAAGTCACTCGTTCTGGAGCACCGGAGGAAGATTCGCTGCAAGAAGATTTTTGCGGTGCCCGGCAATCACGACAAAGAAGCTCGCAAGTTGAGCGAGGATTTTTCTTGGCTCAACAACCTCGCAGAAATCTCCATACATGGCCAACCCATCGTGCTCTGCCACTATGCCATGCGCGTATGGAACGGTTCCCATCACGGCTCTTGGCATCTTTATGGACACTCCCATGGGCGATTGCCAGAATCGCCCACTTCGCTGTCACTGGATGTCGGCGTCGACACACATGACTTCCGACCATGGCACTATGACGAAATTAGTTCATTGCTGACAGGGAAAGCAAAGGCACGAAGCGTACCCGGTGGCTAGGGGCACTCCGGGCTGCGAGAGATTCCTATTCTGCTGCTACGGTCTTCCCCGGTTCTGACTGTGGACTCGGCTTAACGTTGAAATCAGCTGGTGGCAGGGCGACCAGCGCCTCGGGGTTGTAGTAGTCATACAGAATCGAGGGAGCAGTTCGGGCTTTTAGCCCGTATCGAGGACGGAACGCGAAGGTGAGCTTGGTGCCTCCGGCGTTTGGCCAAAGATAAAGTACGAGACGGTCGGGCAGAACATCATAATGCGACACAGTCCATCCCGAGTTGTTGACTACATCGTCCAACACCCGGCGATCAACGTCGGCACCAGGTGGTAGGCCAATTTCAGCAATCATCATGCCCCATCCACGGCTTCCGATTCGCTCGGCGTCGATAGAACAACGAACCTCCTCTCCAGCGTGAGCTTCCGTCTTATCGAATCTGACCGCGAGACGGAGGGCATCAGAATCGCCGGGACGAGTAGCCTCGGTGACAGCGGTTCCGGCCCACGGGACATAGTAATCGGCGACAACCTGAACACTGGCGGAAGAAAGCGTACTTCCGTTCTGGACGACTATCGTGTTATCGCCCGGCTGAATCATCTCCGAAATATCAATAATTGCTGGGGCGTCTGAGGTCGGAGACCACGCTCCAGTGAGCGACACAGCCTTGCCATTGACTGCAGCCGCGAGTCTAGCGTCGGGGTTTCTAAGAGCGCTCGTATCGATTCCTTTAAGTAGTGCAGATAGAACATCGACAGTCGCCTGACCCGAGTACCAGACCCCGTAACGATCCTTCTGTTGCAGTAGCCACAGCGTGCCCGCGTCAACCAACCTGCGGTTGTCAGGAGTTGGATCGATGGTCGCGAGCGATAAGACGGTCATCGCGGTACTCTCGACGCGGCCCGCATGTCCCCAGCCGTAAAACGGAGTGTTGTGCGCGAGAGCCCAGTACATCCCACCGTGTTCTGGGGCAGCTAGTTTGACGAGTTTCGCAACCGCGGCGGACGATTGTTGTTTATCGCCGAACTGATAAGTCGCGATGGCGAACTCTGCAAGGGCATACGGTTCACTGAGATCACGATGAGGATCGGACAAATAGGCGAGTGCACGTGAAACCGATTCGTAGAGAGACTTCTTCAGTGGTTCCTGGGCACGCTTTTCCGATTGCGCCACTGTAACGGCAATGTACGCGGTGAGCCCGCTGTCATCGTATCCGTACCGTGGTTGCCAGTGGCCATCTTTCGCCTGCTGCCCAATGAGCCATTTCTCAGCACGGTGGATGATCTCGCGATCAACATCGGTGAACTCTGAGACATCCGATAGAAACCGCACGGCATAGGCAGTGAGTGCCGCATCCGGCGAGCCGTGACCCCAATAACTGAACCCGCCGTCGGCCTCGCGATAGTTGAGCAAACGGTGGTAACCGAGGCTCACATAGCGGCTGGCCTTCGCCTGCAATGGAGCATTCGTCCTACCGGAGGCCTTGTAGTACTTCAACAACATCACACTCGGATATGTCGAAGACAACGTCTGCTCACCGCAACCGTAGGGACGCTCCAATCCGGCTTCGATGCTCTCCGTGACCTGAGCCAGCAGGTTGGGATAGATTTTCAATCTGGAGCGCACACTTCCGGGAATAACATCGGGCGCGATGTTCAGCGAGAGTGTGGAGTCACCGCGGAGAATGCTGGCCACAGTTGAGCTTTGCTCCAAACCATTGGGATGAACGGTAACTGACTTCTCGATAGCGTCGCCGGTAGTGCGATTCGCAGCGTAGACCTGCTGTTTGCCGGCCTTCACTGTGGCGATCGCACGGAATGGGAATGTGGCAGTCCTGGATTCGCCAGCATCCACTGAAATCTCTTGTTTGCCAGGCTGTTCCAAAGAGAACCAACTGGCCGGCTTCAGTTCGACGCTGAGTTGCTGTGCCTGCGGAAGGTAATTTCGCACTACGACCGGAAGGTCGATGACATCACCGATGGTGAGGACCTTAGGCGGATCATGCTCAAGAAAGAACGGTTGGAAGGCTTGGATTTCGCTGTCGGCTACCCCGATCTCGCCCGTCTTTGTCGAAGCCAGCACGGTCATCTTCCATGTGGTGATGTTGTCGGCGAGCTTGAACTTCAACTTGGCATGGCCGCTGGCATCGGTAATTACGGAAGGCGACCAGAACAGGGTCTCGGGAAAGTAGTCACGCAGCCTCGGCGTAAATGTCTCTTCGTGAACCTGAACCTTGGTTCCTTCGGCAGACTTGCTTACCGCCACGGATGCGCTCGTTGTCTCAACGTTGGCGACCGCCGCTGAAACCTCTACTGTCTCAGACACCGAGCCAACGTTGAGCATGACATTTACAGCCGTCATGCTCGTTGAATGAACTGGCACGGTGCGTATCTGGGTCGCTCGAAATCCAGGAGCGGAAATACTCATGTCATAAGTGCCAGGCGGAATGTTGCGAATGACGTACGCACCGTCCGCACCAGTGGTCGCAGAGAACTTCTGGCCGGTCTGCCGCAGCGTCGCGACTACGGTAGCGCCGCCAATGACGGCACCAGTCGCGTCTGTCACAACCCCGTTCATGGCACCGGTGTTTCCGCTCAACGGCTCAGAAGTAACGGATTGAGGGATCAGGTCCTTGCCGCTCTGCTCGGCAATGTCACGGGAGAAGCTGGCAACGGGAAAGTCGTCTAGAGTGTTCGCCTTGCCGTCTGGACCAGGACTCATGATGCGAATCCAAGCGAGCTTTCGCGTCACGGGAGTGCCCGTTTGGATTCTTGCGTCAGCCTGATAGGTAATCCGGGTCGCGTCGCCGTATTCCGACTCGACGCTGTACTTGACGTAATAAGGATGTCCCCAGGGGTCCACCAGTTGGCGGAAGTTGACGCCACTGTCCATCATCGCTTTGTCGAACGTCTCGTCGTCTTGAGGGAACGATCCACTCGAACGAGAGAGACCGTAAAGCCCCGAATCGACCTTCGCACGCGCCTGCTCAAAATAGTCGATGGCGCTGGTCCAGATAGCAAACGGTTCGTAGAGATCTCGCGGAATGTTGTGTCCAGAGCTGCGGACAATAATTTGATAGATCGAGCCGCTGACTTGGAATGTGAACTGGTAAGGGTTGCCCCAGGGGTCGCGAAGTGTTTTGAGGTCGAGTCCACGCGAGAGTACAGCGGCGCTGAGAGCATCACGATCGCGGATGTATGCGCCCGAGGATGCGTACGTCTCTTTTACAACGCGGTCAATGATCTTTCCGAAAGGCTGGAAGTATGGCCAGCTCACGGTAAGGACATCAATGTCATCTGCCGTACCCGACTGCTTGTCAGGACCGGCGGACACGACATTGAGCGTGCGATTACGGTAGTCGATGCCGAAATTGTAGCGATACGGAGTACCCCAAGGATCGACGATGCTTCCAGGGTCGAGGCCCCCTTTTCGAAGAACGGACGCCAGTTCATCGGTGTTCGTGGCAAACTTCCATCCGATCACATCTTCGTCGAGAAGAACTTTGCGGACTGGTTCAAGTTCACTCCGCATCTTCTCAGAGAAGAGTGAGCGGGTTTCGTATCCGTATTTGTAACCTTCGATTTCTGGTAAGCCGACCCAGTAGTAGCCGCGGCCCTGCAAGAGCATCTCGGCGACAAGGTCCATATCGTCAGGCAGTGGCTTTGAGAGGTCAAGCCCGTCAAGGTCCTTAAATGTGATTCCTCCAACGGACTCGGGTGGATACCACCAACTCCAGTCCCAGAAACCGTAGTGCCCCTCCCCGAATTCCTGGTCCGTACGAATTCGTTCTTCTACCGCTTTGTCCACTACCACAACTCCCAAGGCGCTGGCGGAAGTCGCCCCAGAGGGAAGGCTAACATTGAGCGCGGCACTTACGTCCTCTCCTGGCTTGTACGTTGTGCGGTCCGTTTTGACTTTTACGGTCAGGGTTGACGGACTGGGAAACAGAACGGCCCTCGCGCCGGAGGGGATCTCGTAGCGCTCCTCACTGTCCGTTTCCAGCGAATACGCTGCGAGGATCAACTCTCCCTTGAACTCGGGCTGGTACGGGACAACCGTGAACCCTCGATGATTATGCAGACCTATCCGACCAGACCAGAGGACAGCTCCATCGCGGGAGAGGTCGACGATGACGTGCCCCGAGAGAGTGCTGGAGGCGCGAACAGAGACGACCATTTGATCATTGGCCTGATACAGAGACTTGTCGGTTGTGACCTGGATCAACCGGTCGGAGTCACTCCAGAACACTTCGTCATACGAAACGGTGTGTCCGCTGTTGTCGCGCACGTCGAAAACCAACTGATAGCCGGTGTTCTGGTTAGAGTTGTCGTCACCTCCAGTCAGGAGCTGTAGATCGGAAACCTTGGCGACGCCGTATCGGTTAGTTTTCACGGTACGAAGGAAATCCCGGATGCCGGATGAACGTTCCTCGCGATAGTTGCTGTAGCGGTTTCGGTCCTCGCTGACGTTGACATGACACTCCGCGGGCGTGCCGTCCGGATAGTAAGTGGAGAGGTAAAAGGCGGCCCGATCTCCGCTGACGTTCATGCCCGAAACATAGACGTGGATCTGTTGATGACTGAGGCGGACCTGAAAGCGACGCTGCTCGGTCTTGCCAGTGCTGGGATCTGTGACATACGCCGCGTAGTTGAGGTCTTTGAAGCGTCTGTACGTCTCCTCCGCGAGTTCCTCGTGTAGCTTCGCAAAGTCAAGTGTGAATGTCGCCCTCCCGAAATGGTCGAGTTCGCCTGACTGATGATCGGCCTCATCAACTACCCACTTGTGCTGGGTCGAATCCCAATGACCCTGCTCTTCGCGGACCAGCTTCACTGGACCGCGGGTCAGGTCCTTGCCGAACAGGTACTTAGCAGATACCTCAATTGATGCGCTTTGACCCGGCAAATAGTAGGAGCGGTCCGGCTTGGCAGCAACGGTAAAGTTAGGGAGATCGTACCGGCTGACGCGAACGTTCGTCATCTCTTGAGCGCTGCCGTAACGATCGCTGTTTGAGAGTGAAACCTGGAGCCCATATGGACCGAGTTCGGTGGAGTCGGGCAGATCCCAGTCGATGTTGGCGATGCCGAATTCGTTAGTTTTAGCGGTGGTGCTGAATACAGTGTTTGAGTCGGGGTCAACCAGCTTGAACTCGGCGTCCTCGTTTGCGATGGCGTGCTTATCGACACTAAGTACGAGGGCACGAGCGTGCAGCGACTGCCCTGGCTGATAGAGAAGCTTGTCGGTATTGATAATGATTCGGGCGCGCGGGTCGAGATCGAAGTCGAAATCCTCTTTCCGCGTTTGGTCGCGTTTCCGAGCCTCAACGTTGACTGAGCCCCCGTCAGTCACACTTCCTGGGATTCGGAACAGAAGAACCGCATCGCCAGATGAGTTCGTAGAGTGCGCGATTGCCGCAGATTTGTCAGCCGAGTCGAAGTCCAGTTTGCCTCGAACCTCCACTCCGCTCACCGGCTTCCGCGTAACGGGATTGGCTGCGTGAACCCGGACGCGATATGCCTGGCCAGGTACGGCTTTGTCGGCGTGCGCGATACGGAGTTCGAACATCTCGGGGGAAATAGTCCCGAGGGCAACGATTCCGTTAGCGACCTGCTTGCTGTTCACTTGGAGACGGTACCGCACTCGGTACCAGAGCACCGGGTCGTTCTCAGAGACCGTCGGGACAGCCGGTCGCGGCAGATTCCGGTTAATTAAGTTGCGGCCGGGTTGGAACAGCTCGCTATTAACGGTGCGGGATGATGCGACGACTGCGTCTTTAGGATCAAGCAGCTCAACGTAGAGAATCCCTGAGACGACCGATCCAGACTCGTTCAAAACGGGCACTGCGAGTGAGATTTCCGTTTCCGAGATGACAGCACTCATCTCCGATTCGCTGATACGGATAGTCGCGGAGCTCGCGAAAAGACACGCCGAACCAACGAGTAGGAGAATGGCCAGCAAACGAATGTATTGCGCAGATCGCATGTAATCTGACCGCCAAGCGTAAGATTTACGCGAATGGTAGCACGGGAAAGGACTTATTTCTGTGTCGCGGGGGGCTTGGTATCAAACCGTGGCCGTTTTCTACTTCTTAAGCGAAGGGTGATTTTTCGCAATCCAATCTTCTACCTCGCCACAAAACTGGAACGCCTGGGCAAGAAGTTCCTTCGCTTCGGTCTCAGTCGCTACGTTGGAGAAGGTGTAGTCGATGGTATTTCTCTTCCGGCGACAGGTCTCAAAATAATCGGCGTACTTGTCAGCAGGCTTACCCAATACAAGCTTTACGCTTTCAAACGATACGCGGTGATGTCCGACCTTGCTTACGATACGATACCCTGCACACGCGATGGCCATGTTTGCGGCTTGGAGTGCAGCGTTGTAGGCAGTTGCGAACTTCCGGTCTGCCGAAAGGCCGGCAAGGCTCGCGTCTGCGAGGTCCCGGGCGATCAGGGCGCGCATATTGTCCAGTTCCTTCTTGGATGTTTTGTGTTTCTGGGCATCTTTATCTGCCAACAATTTCGTCCAAGTCACTCTGACCTCCTCTCACAAACTGCTTCCTACCCCGCAGGATCGCAGTAAGGAAATGATCGCGTGATTTTACTTTCTCCCGAAACTCTTCGGAAGAATATACCGTGGCGTTCACTTCCCTCCCAAGGCGCTGTTCCGCCTTGCGCAGTGCTGGGGACAGGTCTGCGAGACCCGCTTTGCCTATAACCATCAAATCCACGTCACTCGTTGCATGTTCACGGTTTCGCGCCACCGAACCGTAGACAAAGGCAGATTGGATCGTATCGCCGAACGGCTCAAGAATCTGCCGCACAATTGGAACCAATCCTGCAGTCTTCTCGAAAAGTTGCTGCAGTTCCCGGAATACAGGCGAACTAGTTTCCGCTTTGAAGTAGGTTCGGGTTCCCTCACGGCGGTGCGCCAATATTCCGCTCGCCACGAGCGACGACAGCTCGCGCTGAAGGCTGGATGGGGTGGTCCCGAGGCGATCGGCGAGTTCCGACAAATACCACCACTTCTCTGGCTGCGTAAGCGTGGCCGCGAGCACACCTTGTCGCACCTGTGGGAACAAAGCCGTCAGTACGGACGAGTTACGCATATTGCGTATATTATTACGCATATTGCGTAAGTTGTCCAACTGTACATTGGAGCGCGTGGCCGGGTGTAGGCTCAGGCACGAGCCGATTCCAGTCGGGCGGCAGATAGAAACTGCAACAGTCGAGTCTCCTCATGCCGTTTGTTCTTAAACCAGTCTGTTGACCAGATTCGATAGATTTTCCAGCCGTGACTCTCAAGGATCTCCTGACGTAGCCGATCGCGATCGCGCGCTGACTTCGCTGAGTGATAAGCTGCCCCATCACACTCGATTCCTGCCAAGAATCGGCCTGGGGTGGCCGAGTCTCTGACGCCGATGTCGATGGAAAATCCTGCGACTCCCACCTGGGGCACGATGTCGTACCCAGCCGACTTGAGAATGTAGCCAACGGAAATCTCGAAATCGCTATCAGGTTCGCCGCCCGAGCCCGGCATCTCGGGAATTGTGCCGCTCTTAGCAAATTCTAAGTATTGCCGGAGTACCTTCACACCCCAAGAAGCACCGTCCGTCATGATGTTGTTAGCTTGTAGCGAGGAGAACACCTCGACGCGTTTCTTGGCGCGGGTGAACAGAACATTCAGTCGCCGATGCCCCTGTGGTCCGTTGATAGGCCCGAACCTCTGAAACTGCTTGCCTTGCTCATTCGGTCCGTACGTGGTCGAAATGAAAACCACGTCGCGCTCATCGCCTTGCACATTTTCCAAGTTCTTGACGAACAACGGTTCCGACTTGTCCCGCCACTCCAATACGAACGCCTCAGCGTGAGGGTCGTTCATGATTTCCTGGTCAAGCAAGTCGTCTATCAGTTCACGTTGTTCAAAATTTAATGCGACGATTCCGAGGCTCTCTTGAGGGTGTACGCGCATATGTTCGACAGCAGCTCGAACGACTCTCTGTGCTTCGGCAACATTCCTGCGATTTACGAATCGTCCATCTGGGACTTCGATGAGCTTCACTCCTAATTCCGGATGATCCGAATATGCTGACGGAAACACGACTAGGTTCTTGTAAAACTCGTGGTTCGAAAACTCTATTAGGCTGTGATGTCTTGAACGGTAATGCCAACGCAACCGCCTGATCGACTGGTACACCGACGTGGCGACATCGAGAATGCTCTCAGCATCCTCAGCAGCGGTGAGATCATCGTCGGTCCCGTCCCCGTCTTCCATTACTCGTTCGAAGAACGTGGTCGGGGGAAGCTGCTTCGGATCTCCAACAACAACCAATTGCCCTCCCCGTGCAATTGCGCCGAGGGCATCCTCGGCTTGAGTTGGGATGCTTCATCCATGACGACGAGATCAAAAACTAGCCTGCCCGGTTCTAGGTACTGAGCAACCGACAAAGGACTCATCATGAAACACGGCTTAAGTGCCTTTAAAGCATCTCCCGCACGGTTCACGAGCTGCCGTATTGGCACATGACGTTTCTGTTTCGCTAGCTCGTGATCGATCAGCGAAAGATCAGTCCATTGTGCTACCGGTCCAGATCGAGTTCCCATTGGTACGGAACGGGCGTCTAGAACAGATGCCGCGTATTTGGCATTGAGAGACATGATCTCGCGATCAAGACCAGCAAACCGAGCCCTTACATTCTCGTGAGCTAATCCTTTGAATAACATCAAATCGGCATGAGCATTAATGCAACTGGTGGCTAGGGAGCTGTAAAAAAGATACTCGTAGACTCGGGGCAGCCCGTCAGTCGTCACCGCATTGCTGAGAACCAAACGAGGCACCGCAGGCAACGTTGCGACCGAGCACTCGTCCCAGGAGCGTAGCCAGTCGACGAACATCGGGAGGTCATCCGGGGCATGCAGTGCCCGTACCAAGCGAGCAGCCACTGCCGTAAACGGAACTTCGTAGATCGTCTGACAACCCCAAAACCCCACGACATCCAGCCTGGCAATTTTCGTCATGGACAGCAGTGTTCGCTGAAGTTCCGACATCGAGTCTATGTAGCTGTTCAGCTCACTACGAAGCAACGGAGAATTCGTGTCGAAATCTTGCAGTAACCAGCGGCAAACAGCGGGCGGAAGGCCGCTGGCGTCAATATCAGCTGCGAAGTCCAAGGCTTGTCTTATTGCGTCGACGTTTGTGTCCGGACCTTCGCAGACCTTCCCTAACCCAAGCTCGTTGGTTAGACGATCAGACTCAGCAACATGCACGCTATCGTCACGGCATAGATCATGCAGCCTTCCAGCATGAGCCAACTTGAGAAGATTCTTAATTCCGCTTTGGGCTGCCAGGGTGGACAAATGGGACAGTTTACGGGCGACCCCTTGGAGATCAGCCTCGAAGTCTTCCAGAGAACCGTCCCACGAAGACCTCATAGATGGCGGCAGGGCATCCGTTGTCGGCTTGGCGAGATCGCAAACAGTTGTCAGAGCGTCGATCTCCTGGCTCCTCCCTTCGATCTGCCGGCGCAAAGCTCGAAAATCGGCGGTCGGCATCGTGGCAAGAACGTTCAGAAAGTCTTTGCCCGCCGAGCCTAGACTGAGAGCTGCTCCGGAAAGCCATTCCGCCACGCGCAGAAGGGCCGGCCACGGACTGTTGATACTGTCATAATGAAGCCCTGCAACTTCGCTGAAACGCACGTCGGCATTGAAAGCGCTCAGCCGATCTTTGTATTCAGCCAACTCCCTGAGTCCTGAGACGACCTCCGAGAGGCGAACGCTGTTGGGCGTTTTCAGCATCCTGCGGAAGGCTCGCTTCGCATTTCGACAATCCTTTCGAAACAAGCGGCTAACAACATTGCTATCCAAGAGGTTCGCTGCATGATTGTGCAGCTCGTCAGATGAAGGAAGGTTGCTCAGTTCAAACTGTTCTCTGAGCTTCGTGTTTCTGGCGCAGATGTCGGCAGCTTTCTCTTGGGCCAACCTGATCACACTGGGTGAGTATTCACGCTGAAGCGCGGGGTGCCGGTAGTTGATTTCCCCATCGGGAGCCGTGGCGAACGCTCTGAATGCTTCAAGAAGCAAGTCGGAGCCTTCGCGGCTGCTAGAAACTGCCGGTGAGAGAGTAGCATGAGCCCAAGACGACAGAGTTAATGCGTGAGGAATCTGATCAAGTAGCTCTTTGACACTTGCGGCGTGGACATTTATATCCGCCTTGGACAGCTCCCCGATATCATTCCCATCCACTAAGCAAGAGAGTTCGTGGAGAGAAGAAGGATAGCCTTGGGTGGCCGTACTTAGGTCCGCCAACTGTGAAATCTGAACCCTAATCTTGTGCCAGCTTGATATCTGGTCGCAGAAGGCGCCAATGAACCGGCGCGAACTATCTGAATGGAGTTCGGGTAGGAGAGCAAAGGTAGGATTTGGGCTGCTAGGAGAAAGGCTCGCCTCAATTGATCGACACCACTCCAAATCTCCCAGAGTCCCGGCAACTACGAATCCGCGCGCTTGGAGCTTCGCGACGGCATCCGCGCAGGACTCCGCCAAATCATTGCCACTCCGGATCAGTCTCAGTAGGTCGGCTTGTTCTGGATATCCGATGTCTGCCGACTCGACGCCATACCAGGGATGTTCTTTTAGCACGGGCCACTTCTGGAACATCTCGTTGGTCATAACCGCGAAAAGATCCGTGGCGTGCTTGCCGCGCTCATAGGCAGGACGGCTAAGTCGCTCCTCGTCTCGAATCATCAACGAATCGAGATCGGGAACATCGCCGGAAAGGGCCATCGCTGCGCGATGTCTGGCCCATATGATCTCAAAAGTTGTGCTTCCAAACTGCGGGTGCGGTAGATTCAGCAGGCGAACGTACTTATTGAGTTGGGCTCTCGTTTCCTTGGCCTGACTCAGCTTGTATTCCAGATTCGGAGCACCCGCAAAAGTGTTACGCGCGGTCAATCGTCGTTCAAGGCCGTTTAGCAGCTCACGTTTCTGCGTCTTGTGACTATGCAATTCTAAGCAAAACAGGCCCAAGCCAATTGCGTCGAGACGCCGGTAGACGACCTCCAGCGCAGCCAACTTTTCTGCAATGAAGAGTACCGACTTCCCCTTCAGAAGCGCGGCAGCGATCAGATTCGTGATGCTCTGGGATTTTCCAGTTCCTGGTGGTCCCTCAATAACCAAATTATTGCCATTGAGAGCGTCGATCAACGCGCTGTGTTGCGAACTGTCCGCGTCATAGAACAATCGCGGAACCGGCAGCTTCAGATCCTCATCATCGATTGGATATTCTTCAGGAAACGTTAAAGTTGATGCCTTAATACCCTCAAATAGGTTCTTGATGACCGAATGATCTGTAATCCTCGCTTTGGCTGGCCACCGCGCAGGGTCAAGATCGAGGAACATCAGAAGCTTCCCAAAACTCAGGAGCGCAAGCGTCAGGATATTCTTGACCTGCCACCCTGGCCTACTAGAAATTGCTTCGCGAACAGCATGAGCATAAGACGATGGGCTATCCTCCTCGCGAAGGTAGGGCAGGGCCACGCCAAAGTCCCGCTTCATTTTTTCAACAAGAGACAAGTTAGTCGTGAGGTCTTCACCGGAATATTGGATTTGGTAAACCCATCCCTGATTTCGCGGTGCTTTCTCCCGTTCAATCGTGACCGGCATAATTAGAAGGGGCGCATGTGACGCCGGGACCGTCTCCGAGTCTTTCCACTCCAGGAATCCGAAGCACAAATAAAGCATGTTCGCACCGGATTCCTCAATCGAGGTCCGCGCTGTAGTGGTGATCTTTTTGGCCGTCCTATCGAGATCGTCTTGGTAGGCGAGGACGCGCATCCGCGGTGGTTCGTCAGTGGAATCAAGATCAAACTCTGTGTTCCAGCCAAGCTCAGCAGCGTAGTCTCTTGCTGGAATCGGCTCTTCCTGATCGCCATCGGTCAACACGAAAGGATCGGCCGCACTGCGTGCGACGCCACTGGGCTCCGAAGTCAAAAAGAAAAAAGATTCTTCGGAGTGGAAGCAACAAATGCGTCTTGTACGGTTTCTATACGAATATTGTTCTCGTCCGCCCATGACGCGAAGACTAACGCCAGCCGAGTAGTGAAGGAGTTCGAAGTCGATCGGATAGAGCCGAACATGGAATTCGGTTTCCAGACCTGTCTTTGATTCCAGCCACGTCTCGACTCTCTACTGTGGGGTCATATGAGCGAGATGCACGAAGCGGTACCAGTCACCCAGCCTGTTCCTCATTTCGAGAGATTTCTCGATTCACGCGAAGCCGCAGCATTGCTGCAAATTCATCCGAAGACACTTCAGCGTCTCGCTCGCAAGGGCGAGATACGCGCCATGCGGATCGGAAAATTGTGGCGCTTCCGCACATCTGATCTCGACGCGTGGGTTGATTTGCGGTTAAAGTTAGGCAGCTATCCGTACCGTCCCTAACCACGGAGGATCGTGATGAGACGGACGAGATTTCAGCAAGGCAGCCTTCGGATCGTGAAGCGTGCCCGCGGCCGGAACGCTTGGGAGTATCGGTGGTACGAACTCCAGGCAGATGGCACTCGCAAGCGACGCTGTCTGATCGTTGGTACTGTCGAGCAGTACCCGAACGAGGCTTCGGCACAAAAGGCCGTTGCCGCACTTCGGGCAGACATCAACGCTGAGAGTCCGCGCACCAGTTTGACTCCGATCAGTGTTCAAACGCTCATCGAACACTACCGGGAAAAGGAACTGGGGCCGAATTGCAGCAAAACACGGAAGACGCAGGTTACCTACGAGGGCTATTTCAACAAGTGGATTCTGCCTCGCTGGGGAAGCTATCGCGTCACCGAGGTTAAGGCAGTCGCTGTGGAGCAGTGGCTTCGTTCGTTGTTGTACGCAAACGGAAGCAAAGCCAAAGCTCGAAATATCATGAGCGCGGTTTTCAATCACGCTGTCAGGTGGGAATGGCTTGATCTAAATCCCATCCGCATGGTGCGTCAGAGCGCCAAGCGGACCCGGATGCCCATCGTGCTATCCATCGAACAGATTGCGGCGCTGCTTCGCATCCTGAAGGAGCCTACGCGCACGATGGTATTCCTCGCCGCGTTCACGGGCCTTCGGGTTGGAGAGTTGCTGGCCTCAAGTGGAAAGACATCGATCTCAAGAAAATGGAGATCCATGTCATCCGCTCGATCGTCATGCAACACGTTGGCGACTGCAAGACCGAAGCCTCCCGTAAACCGGTTCCCCTCGACTCGCGATTGGCTAAGGTTCTGTGGAGCTGGCGAACTCAAAGTCCGTACCCCATTGACGAGGACTGGGTATTCGCTAGTCCACACAGTGGAGGCAAACTGCCGTACTGGCCAGGTTCGCTCTACAAGGCGCACTTGGAACCGGCGGCCAAAGAAATCGGAATCGTGGGCCATTTCGGTTGGCACACATTCCGACACACGTACGCGACGCTCCTCAAAGGCAACGGGGAGGACGTGAAGGTTGTGCAAGAACTCATGCGGCACGCAAACATCTCGGTCACGCTGAACATCTACGCGCAAGCGATCACGCAAACCAAGCGAGATGCGCAGAGCCGGGTTGTGAGCTTGTTGCTCGACAAAAACGAAGAAAAACCAAGCACCAAGGCTTATCGGACGTTAACGGACATACAAAATTCTGGAGGGGATTTGCAAGTTGTTGAGAAGTTTGGCGTCCCCGACGGGATTTGAACCCGTGTTACCGCCGTGAAAGGGCGATGTCCTAGGCCAGGCTAGACGACGGGGACGATGGCAGAGAGATGCCGGTGAGTCTTGATGTTAACAGCCGGTCTCAGACGGTGTCAAAACGGATCCGGGCCGTTGCTAGTGGGTCAGTCTGATCGCTAGCGGACGAGTCCGATCATCAGACTCACCCCCTAACCTGACGTGCAAATACATCTGGATCCAAACATACATAGATCAATGTATTTACGAGACCGGCCTTGATCCAAAAAATAGGGCTGCGGCGCTTGTGGTCATGGGGTGTGCATGCGTCCACACACTGAAAGGAAAAACGCAAAGGCTAACTCATGCTAGATCGGCAACTGGCACTCGCGGTCGCTCGCTGTAGTTCAGGATGTGTAGGCCTGGACGACGTGCTGGGCGGGGGATTCCCCACCGGCCATTCTTATCTCATCGAAGGCGAACCCGGCACCGGCAAGACCACCCTTGCCCTTCAGTTTATCGAGGAAGGAATTCGCCGCGGCGAGAAAGCTCTCTATGTCACGCTTTCCGAGTCTCGCGATGAACTGCTCACAGTTGGCCGGGTGCATGGACTCCGACTGGATGGCATCGACATCCTTGAAGTCAGGCCCAGCGAGGAAGACCTTAAGCCCGAGGGCCAGTACACCGTTTTCTATCCTGCCGAGATCGAGCTTAACGATCGTGTGCAAACCATCATGGCCGAAGTGGATCTTAAGAAGCCTTCTCGGCTGGTTATCGATGCCCTGTCGGAAGTGCGCATGCTCGCGAAAGATCCTTTGCTTTACCGCCGCCAGATTCTCTCTCTGAAAGAGTACGCCCCAAAAGACTGCACGGTATTGCTGCTCGATGACCGCAGCAGCAGCTACACCGATCTCGAGCTGCACAGTATTGTGCATGGCGTTATCACTATGACCCGAGTGTCGCGCGAGTATGGCAAGACCATGCGCCGGGTCGAGGTCACCAAACTCCGCGGCTGCGCTTTTCGGGAAGGCTTTCACGATTATCTGATTCGCACCGGAGGCGTGTGCGTTTTTCCCCGGCTGGTCGCTGCGGAATACGCCAGCACTCAGGAAGAAATTAGCGTGGCGCCGAGCGGCATTCCCGAACTCGACACTCTGGCGGGCGGAGGGCTCGGCCGCGGCACCAGCACCCTGCTGATTGGACCTGCGGGATGCGGCAAAACCACCATTGCTCTCCGTTGGCTGACCACCGCCGCCGAGCGCGGAGAAAAATCCGCTGCCTTCATTTTTGAAGAAACTCTCAACACCCTGATAGGCCGCGCCGCCGGCCTGGGGATGAACCTCAAGCCTCTGATCCAATCCGGCCGCATGAAAATCGAACACATCGACCCCGCGGAGGTCTCTCCGGGCGAATTCGTCCACATGGTGCGGCAATCGGTCGAGAATGACGGAGTTCAGGCCGTTCTCATCGACAGTCTCAACGGCTTTTTACAGGCCATGCCGGGTGAGCAGTTTCTCGCACTTCATCTTCACGAACTGCTCACCTATTTGAACAATCGGGAGATATTGACCTTGCTGGTGCTGGCGCAAATGGGTTTGGTAGGTAGCGCCATGCAAAGTCCCATCGATGTGAGTTATCTGGCGGACAACATTTTGGTCCTGCGTTACTTCGAAACACATGGCCAGGTTCGCCAGGCTATCTCCATGATGAAAAAACGCAGCGGCAGCCACGAACGCTCGATTCGCGAGCTCCAGTTGGGTCCAAAAACAATCAGGGTGGGTGCGCCGCTGTCGGATTTCCAGGGAATTTTGTCGGGAGCTCCGACTTCTCTGGCTCCTATTCTCGGACCAGGTTCCGCCAATGACTAATTCCGCCGTGCTCGATCTGCAAGTGTTGGTCTTTGCACCCTTTGGCAAAGACGCAATACTCATTGAACGTGTGCTGCGTCAGTCGGCGCTGCCCATTTGCTCGCTGAGCACGTTTTCGGAATTCGAAGCGGCCATTTCAGAGCACGCCGGCGCTGCCATCATTACCGAAGAAGTTCTTCAGAGCGCGGCGATCGTAGCATTGGCGAAAAAACTCTCGGCGCAGCCTCCCTGGTCCGACTTTCCCGTGATCGTACTCACCGGAACCGGACTAAGTACACTCACCACCGAGCTAGCCGTACGCTCACGCGCGCCTCTCGGCAACGTGACCCTGCTGGAACGCCCGTTGCGCCCGGTCACTTTGATCAGCGCCGTGCGCAGCGCGCTTCTGGCCCGCCGCCGGCAATATGAGGTCCGCGATCATCTGCGGGAACGGGGGGTGGCGGAACAAGCGCTCCAGCGCGCGCATGATGTTCTCGAATCCCTGGTCGAGCACCGCACCGCAGCGCTGCGCCGGCTCTCGGCGGAACTTCTGCGCGTGCAGGACGAGGAACGCCGCCGCATCGCCCGCGAACTCCACGACAGTCTCGGCCAGGACCTCGCCGCCGCCAAGATCTGCCTCGACATGCTCGCTCAGGAACTCCCCACCGAATGCGCCCTTTTGCGGGACGCACAAAGTCTCGTCAATCGCTCCATCGCCGACACTCGAACTCTTTCGCACCTTTTGCATCCTCCGCTGCTCGACGAAGCTGGATTTGTTTCGGCCGCCAAATGGTATGTGGAGGGCTTTGGCAAGAGAAGCGGCATCGCCACCCAGCTTCACCTGCCCGAACACCCCTATCGGCTTTCCCGCCGAATCGAGACCGCCCTGTTCCGCATCATGCAGGAAGCTCTCACCAACGTTCATCGCCACTCTGGCAGCCGCACCGTAGAAGTCGCCGTAGTCGCCGAGAAATCCCGCGTCGTCCTTACCATAAAGGACTTCGGCATGGGCGTTCCGCGAGAAGTGCTGGATCGTTTCTGGAAGACTGGAAACGTCGGCGTCGGCCTGGCCGGCATCCGGGAGAGACTCAAAGAACTGGACGGCTTCCTTGAGATCGAATCCGACCTCGATGGCACTTTGATCAAAGCCACGATTCCAGTCCCCGCCTCGGATCCTGTCGGCCGCGATTCCATCAGCGCCTTGCCCTTAGCCGAGCGCCACTCGCTCCTGGCTGATTAGCCGACGTAACGATTTCCTTGCCGCAAATGACCACCAGCCAACCGCTATCCACGCATTACAATAATTCTGCGAGCCCGCAAACTCTATGGCCGATCCTCTATTTCTGAGTCTCTGGTTTCCCGACTTTTCCGGGCCGGCTATGCTGCCCCACATGTTCGCCCTGCTGCAGCAGTTCCCTTTTTCGGACCAGCGTCCCGGCGTCACTTATGCAGCCGTACAGCCCGTCTCGTGGAACGAAGCCAGCGTTCTGGAACGCCGCTTCTCTCCCGGAATCTCGCCCGAGGAAGCCGTCGTCGTCGCAGCCGATCTCATTCATGACGACTATGCCTATGTTTTCGACACCTATTGGGATCTCTGGACGCCAGCCGAGAACGCCCCAGATGGCGGCGGCAAAGATGCGCGGGGGCAAGACGTGAACTCCAAGGAATGGCGGCTCATCCCCAGCCTGGTGAAGTTTATCGTGCAAGGCGAAGAGTTCGACGACGGAACTTATCAGGAGACCGGCCACATCGAAATCGATTTCGGCCTCGACTCACTTTTCGTGCAGGAGAACGTCGAACTCACCGAACAAAATCAGGCGAAGATTCGCGACAACGTCACCAAGCTGGTGGAATTCACGAAGAAAGCGGAGATGAACACCAGAGCCACATCGCGCCGACTATGGTCAGAGTCGGAAGAGAGCCTCCCTCAAAAACTAATCGCGCGCCTGCAAAAAGTGCAATAACTACAGAAGGCACAGAGAATCACAGAATTGCATTATCCTGTGATCCTCAGTGCCCTCTGTGGTTAAAGTTTTATTTCGTTCTTCCACCCTCAACCTTTAACGTTTCAGCAGCGGCCGCCTGCGCCGCCGCCAACCGCGCCGTCAACACGCGGAATGGTGAGCACGAAACATAGTTCAGCCCGGTCCGGTAGCAGAACTCAACCGACGACGGTTCGCCGCCGTGTTCTCCGCAGATTCCGACTTTCAACGTCGGCCGCGTCTTCCGCCCGCGCTCCGTAGCCATCTTCACCAGTTGTCCAACGCCCTCCTGATCGAGCGCGGCAAACGGATCCTGCTTCAAGATGCCCTCCGCCAGATACGTCGGCAGCACCTTGTTGACGTCATCGCGCGAGAAGCCAAACGTAGTCTGCGTCAGGTCGTTGGTGCCGAACGAGAAGAACTCAGCCTCTTTCGCGATCTCATCCGCCACCAGCGCCGCCCGCGGCAACTCGATCATGGTGCCGACGAGGTACTCGACCTTCGTTCCCTTCTCCTTGAATACTTCATCAGCGACGCGACGCACAATCGCCGCCTGATTCGCCATCTCTTTCACCGTGGCCACCAGCGGAATCATCACTTCCGGCAGCACCTTCACGCCCTTCTTCGTGACATCAACCGCCGCCTCGAAAATCGCCCGCGCCTGCATCTCGGTAATTTCGGGATACGTGATGCCCAGCCGGCATCCGCGATGCCCAAGCATGGGATTGAACTCGTGCAACTGCTCCACCCGCGCCAACAGCGTCGGCAACAGTTTCTTCAGATCGCCGACGCCCTTCGCGCCATAATCGGCGTACCGCGCCACCAGCGCCTTCTTCGCCTTCGCATCGGCATACTGGAAGGTCGCGATCTCGACCATCAAGTCTTCGCGACGCGGCAGGAACTCGTGCAACGGAGGATCGAGTGTCCGGATAGTGACCGGCAACCCGTCCATCGCCTTGAAGACTCCCGCAAAATCCGCACGTTGCAGCGGCAACAATTTCTTGAGTGCCAACCGGCGGTCCTTCTCGTTATCCGCGAGAATCATGGCGCGCATGTGGCGAATCTTGTCTTCCCCAAAAAACATGTGCTCGGTGCGGCAGAGCCCTATGCCTTCTGCTCCAAATGTCCGCGCCTGAATCGCATCACGCGGAATGTCCGCATTGGCGCGCACTTTCATCTTGCGGAACGGATCGGCCCACTGCATGAACTTTTGCAGCTCCGGATCATCCGGAGAAGGATCGAGCGTGCCCAGCTTTCCCTTGATCACGCGCCCCGTCGTGCCGTCGAGCGAAATCCAGTCGCCCTCTTTAAAGGTTTGACCCTTAACCCGCATCTCGCGCGCCTTCTCATTCACGTCGATGTCGCCCGCGCCCGCCACGCAACACTTGCCCATACCGCGCGTAACCACCGCAGCGTGACTGGTCATGCCCCCGCGCGAAGTGAGAATCCCCTTCGCCACTTCCATGCCATGAATATCTTCCGGCGTCGTTTCCGCGCGCACCAGAATCACCGGATTCTTCGCCGCATCGTGTCCCGCCATCTTCACCGCTTCATCGGCGGTGAATACGATCCGCCCCACCGCCGCGCCCGGCGACGCCGGCAGTCCCGTAGCCAGCACTTCTACCTTTGTGCTCTTCTCATCCAGTCGCGGCACCAGGAAGTCATACAACTGATTCGGCTCGACCCGGAAAATCGCTTCTTCCTTCGTGATCAGTCCTTCCTCCACCATGTGAATCGCCACGCGAACCGCGGCCAGCCCCGTGCGCTTGCCGTTGCGCGTCTGCAGCATGTAGAGCTTGCCGTCCTGAATGGTGAACTCGAAATCCTGCATGTCTTTGTAATGTTTTTCGAGCCGCGTGGTAATGTCGCGCAGCTGGTCGTAGACATCCGGCATGATCTTCCGCAATTCAAGGATCGGCACCGGCGTGCGCACCCCCGAAACCACATCTTCTCCCTGCGCGTTTAGCAGGAACTCGCCGTAAAACTCTTTCGTCCCGATCGCGGGGTTGCGCGTGAAGCCCACGCCCGTGCCGCTGGTGTCGCCCAGGTTGCCATAAACCATAGCCTGCACGTTGACCGCGGTTCCCAGCATGTCGTCGATATTGTTAATGCGGCGATAGTGCTTCGCGCGATCGTTGAGCCACGAGCGGAACACGGCATCGCGCGCCATCACCAACTGTTCCCGCGGATCCTGCGGAAAGTCGCGCTTGGCGTGCTTCTTCACGACTTTCTTATATTCGACGATCACTTCCTGCAACGCCTTGGCGTCGAGATCGGTGTCGAGCTTAGTCTTCTTCTGTTTTTTCTTGGCGTCAAACACTTCATCGAATTCCGACTTCTCAATGTCGAGCACGACGTTGCCGAACATTTGAATCAATCGCCGGTAGGAGTCCGCGGCGAAGCGCGGATTGTTGCTGCGCTTGGCCAGAGCTTCGACGCTCTTGTCGTTCAACCCAAGGTTGAGAATCGTATCCATCATCCCGGGCATGGAGAACTTCGCGCCGGAGCGCACGCTCACCAGCAGCGGATTCTCGCCCGTCCCCAGCTTCTGCCCCTGCAACTCTTCCAACTTGGCCAGCGCCTCATCCATCTGCCGCTCAACTTCTTTCGAAGTGGCGCCGGTCTTCATATACTCGCGACAGGCTTCCGTCTGAATGGTGAACCCCGGAGGCACGGGCAGCCCGGCATTGGTCATCTCCGCCAGCCCGGCGCCCTTGCCGCCCAGCACATCCTTCATCTTGCCGTTGCCATCGGCCTTGCCGCCGCCGAAAAAGTAAACATACTTGGTTGCGCCCTTCTTATTTTCCTTAGCTTCCGTTTCCGGGAGAGTCATCGTCGCCATATGAGTCCTTTGTGTGTTGCCGATTTTTCAATTGCACTTTTGTGAAATCTAATCTCGCGCTGTCATCCTGAGCGAAGTTGCCGGCCGCGAAGCGGACGGCAACGCAGTCGAAGGACCCCATGTACCTATGCGCTACCAGAGGCCCCACGAGGAATTTCTGCCAAGATCCGTCCCGCGGATATCGCGGACGATTGCGTTCAGCGCATTACGCCTTCCCTTCCGTCACGATCTCGGAAAAATCCGCGATCGTCGAAAACTCCTTCAACAATGTCTGCAACAAAGCCAATCGGTTCGCCCGCACTCGTTCGTCATCGACCATCACCATCACTTTGTCGAAGAACGCGTCCACCGGTTCCCGTGCGGTCGACAGCAACCGCAGCGCGTCTAGATACTCCTTCTTGCGCCGGTGCTCTTCCACGCGAACGCCTGTCCGTTCCAGATACGCGATTAAGCTCTTCTCTTCTTCGGCCGAACCCGGCAGAGCTTGAAATCTTGCCGCCGGCGCAATTCCCTTCTCTTCCGACTGCCTAAGAATATTCCGTATGCGCTTGCACGCTGCGCCAATCGCCTGAAACTCCGGCATATGCAATACCTGCTTCACCGCCTCAGCCCGCCGCACCGCGTCCACGACGTCTTCCCAATCCGCCGCCAGCACGGCTTTCACCACATCGTAGGCATACCCGCATACATCGCGCAGATAAAACTCCAGCCGCTCGCGGAAGAAGCTCGCAATCGACTCGGAATACTTTTCCTCCGCAACAAACTTCTTCTCCGCCTCCGACCGCTGATATCCCGCGCGCGCATCGCGCATCAGTTCGCCCAGCCGCAACGGCAATTTCTTTTCCGCGAGAACTTTCACGATCCCATTGGCCTGCCGCCGTAGTGCAAACGGATCCTTCGATCCGCTCGGCACCAACCCCAGCGCAAACATTCCGGCAATCGTATCGGCCTTGTCGCCGATCGACAGCACGGCGCCTTCGAGCGATCGCGGCACCTCGTCGTCCGTCGACTCCGGCTTGTAGTGGTCGTAAATCGCATCCGCGATCGCCATCCGCGTCGCTTCCGGCAAACTATCGTCCAGTTGCTGCACCCGCGCATAGAGCCCGCCCACAACGCCCTGCAACTCGGTAAATTCTTTTACCAGTTCGGTAGTCAGATCCGCCTTCGAAAGGCATGCCGCCTTGTGAATCACGCCCGGGCGCACCGTGATGCCCGCATGTTTAAGAATTTCGCTCAACCAACTGCACAGTCGCTGCACGCGCTGCGTCTTGTCGAAGTAACTCCCCAGGTCTTTTTGAAAGGTAACGTGTTTCAGCAGGTCGAGTCGTTCAAGTAGAGATTTCTTCTGATCGGTCTGCCAGAAAAATCGCGCGTCATTGAAGCGCGCTCGCAGCACGCGTTCGTTGCCGTGGCGGATAAGTCCTTGCGAATCGCTGTCAGTATTCAGCACGGCCAGGAAATGCGGAGCCAGTTTTCCCTCCGCATCTTCCACCGCAAAATATTTCTGGTGGTCGCGCATCACCGTGACCAGAACTTCTTCCGGCAATTCCAGAAACTGGGGATCGAAACTTCCCAGAATCGCCGACGGAAATTCCGTGAGATTCACTACGGTATCGAGCAATGCCTTATCTTCGCGCCAGCGCGCGCCGGGAATGGCGCGCGTCGCAGCATCAAGCGCCTTACGAATCTGATGCTCGCGCTCGTCACGTCCCAGCACCTTTGCCCCTCGCAGCAAATCAAAATAGGCCGGCCCTGCGCGCGGGATCGTCACTTCGCCAGGTTTCAGAATGCGATGTCCGCGCGAGTTCTTCCCAGCGCGAATCCCGTCGAACTCTATCGGAATCGTTTCTTCATCCAGCATTGCCACCAACCAGCGCACCGGACGAACAAAGCGTTCGTTCGACTTCTGCCAATACATATTCTTCGGCCAGTAGATGGTGGAGAGTTCTTTGGGCAGGCCCTCGGCAAGAATCTCCGCCGCGCTACGCCCTTTTTTTGTGACTCTCGCCGCGATGTATTCGCCCTTCGGCGTGATCACTCGTTCGAGCTGCGTTACCTCGACGCCGGATTTTTTGGCGAACGCATGAGCCGCGGCCGTCGGCTGCCCCTCTTTATATGCGACGCTGACCGACGGCCCCGTAACTTGCTCGACCACGTCGGCCTGCGATGCGGCGATGCCGCCCGCCAACACCGCCAGCCGGCGCGGCGAATCGAAATGTATGACCTCGCCTCCCGCCAGTCGCTCCCGAGTTAACAACGCAGCCACGCGTGACCGCAACTCCTCCGACGCCGCCGCAATCATCCGCGCCGGAATCTCTTCGCACCCGATTTCTAATAGAAAGTCTGGCATGAAAGAACTGATTTCTATTTCAACCCGAAAATGATGAGGATGACAGTCGGTTGAGCTAACTAACAACCGGCGACAGCGCTTCTTTCTTCGCCTTCGGTTTTTTCTCACGCACAGGTTCGGGCTCGTCGGATTTTTCCGACGCAGCAGCCGCTTCGCTCTTCTGCTGATCCACCCAGGCCTTCGCGATCCCGACCGCCAACGCTCGCACACGCGCGATCACACCGACGCGCTCGGTTACCGAAATCGCACCACGCGCATCGAGAATGTTGAACAGGTGCGAGCACTTCAAACACAGATCGTAGGCCCCCAGCAGCGGAAATCTTTGTTTGTTGCACAGGACCCCGTCCCCGCTCGCCTTGTTTCCTGCCAATGCTGCATACTCTTGGATCAGCTCCTTGCACTCCGCCTCACACAAATCGAAGTGTTGCCACGCCTTCGCCACATCGGCCAACTCGAAGTTGTAGACGGAGAACTGTTGCTCCTCCGCCAGCCGCACGTCGCCGTATTTCACCACCGCGCCAGTATCCGGCTCGCGCGCCCACACGATGTCGTAGATCGAGTCCACATCCTGCAAGAACGCGCCGATGCGCTCGAGGCCGTACGTTAGCTCCGCAGAAATCGGAAACAGATCCACACCGCCGCATTGCTGAAAATAAGTAAACTGCGTGATCTCCAGCCCGTCGAGCATGACCTGCCAACCCACGCCCCACGCGCTGAGCGTCGGCGCTTCCCAGTTGTCTTCTTCGAACTTGATGTCATGCTGGCGCAGATCGATGCCAATCGCACCCAGAGACTCCAGATATAACTCCTGCACGTTCTCCGGCGGCGGCTTCAGAATTACCTGCAACTGCATGTGCTTGAATAGCCGGTTGGGATTCTCGCCGTAGCGCCCGTCCGCTGGGCGCCGCGATGGCTGCACGTACGCAACCTTGTAAGGCTTCGGCCCCAGCACGCGGAGAAAAGTCTCCGGAGCCATGGTCCCTGCGCCCACTTCCACGTCATAAGGCTGCTGCAACACGCATCCGCGCTCCGCCCAAAATGCCTGCAGGCGCAGGATGAGTTCCTGAAACGTAAGCGGGTTGGAAGTGGCTGGAGTCATGAATGAATGCTTCTAGCTGCTGGCTCCTAGCTTCTAGCAAAACTTACGGCTGCCTTCGCAGGAGCTAGTGGCCAGGAGCTAGAGGCTGCCTTACAGTGCCGTTGGGAGCGCAGCAGGTTAATCCACGATTGTAATGGATGCAGACCTCAGCCGTCAGCCTTGAGGGGCGAGAGACGTGCTCAACTTGAAACTGGCCAGATTGAAACGGGCGAACAAGATTTTATTGCGCCGGCAGTTCTCTGCTGTATACTTGCGCGGCGAAAATAATTGATTCGCTATTGAACCTCGCATTCAACCTAGCCACTGGGGGCGTGCATGAGCGAGCGGAACAGGATATCCCTGCGGATTCCTGCGGCTGTGGTTGTGCTTTTCCTTATCTGTCTCTGTAACACCAACCAAAAAGCGTCGGTCGTTGCTGCCGCCAAGCCTACGGCATCGATTCTGGAAATGAACACGATCCCGCGCACGCCGGAGCGACTGGCGCGCGGCAAGTACTTGGTCGAAGGCCTGCTGCAGTGTTGGGGATGCCACTCCGAGATCGATTTCACCAAGCGCCCGGCGGTGCCGGTGCGGGGCAAGACCGGCGGCGGCTTCGTCTTTCCCAACGCTGAAATGGATCTGCCGGAGCCGAATCGCGTAGTGGCGCCGAACATCTCTCCCGATCCGGATTACGGCGCGGGGAAATGGAAGGACGCGGATTTTGTGCGCGCGCTGCGCCGCGGCATTGGTCATGATGGGCGAACTCTTTCCCCCCTGATGCCCTACGCGTTTTTCCGCAACCTCTCCGACGAGGACTTAGCGTCGGCGATCGTCTACGTGCGCTCGGTAGCCCCAGTGCACATCGAGCGGCCGAAGATCGTCCTCACCGACGACATTCGGAAAACTTTTCAGCCGCTGCCACAGGCGTCGTCGGTGCCGCAGCCGGATAAGTCGGACCGGGTTGCGTACGGGAAATATCTGGTGAATGCAGGGCATTGCGCCGCTTGCCATACGCCCACGGACGAGCAGGGCAATCCGATTCCTGGGATGGACCTCGCCGGTGGCCAGGTACTCACCGGGCCCTGGGGGCCAGATCCGGTCAAGATGGTTTCCGTGGCTTCGCTCAACTTGACGCCCGATCCCTCGGGCATAGGATATTTCGACGAAAAGATGTTCATCACAACCATTCGCACTGGATCGGTGCAGGCGCGTCCGTTGTCGAATATTATGCCCTGGGGATTTTTTCGCAATTTGACTGACGACGACTTGAAGTCCATCTTCGCTTACCTCAGAACTCTGAAACCTGTGTGCCACCGCGTGGACAATACCGAAGAAGCGCGTTACTGCAAGGTCTGTAAGAGCAAGCACGGGTTTGGCGACAAGAATTGAGGGCCGCGAACCAAGTAGTCACCCCCCCAAGGCGAACCGGCCCTGCAACGAGAAGGCCGGATGTGCAAGCCGCTAAAATCCGCCTTTCTCCAGCATCCCCGCCGTGACTAGTTTTTTTTCCAAATGGCGCTGCAGGATTTGAATCAGAAATTTCCGCAGGTCGGCGGCTTGCGACTTCGGCCACGGCGTCGCTGAAACATTCTCTACTGGGGCGCGAAACATCTGCGCCGCCAGCGTGCGCGAGTCGCTGGAGATTTCGGACGAGGCCAGGCGTTTGTCGTCAGGACACATCAGGCCGTCGGCCAGCGCGTGATAATAGGCGCGGCTGCCGTTCAGGCTGCGGCCGCAAACCGTGCACTCCGTCAACTCCGGAAGAAAGCCGACCAGTCGCGTCAACCACAAATCGAAGTACGTGATGGGCATCCAGATTTCGGGCCCGTTCAGAACGTGCAACACGGAAAGTGTGAGACGAAAGATCGCATCGTTGGCCTCATGGTCGGGGAGAAGTTCGTCCAGCAATTCGGCAATGTGGCCCAGGGCGACGGCCCGCGCGTAGCTGACCTCCGACGCCATGGGAGATTCGAGAACTTCGCAGGAATCGAGGCGCGCCAATTCCTGGCGCTCGCGGACATCGTAAAACGCACGCACATACGTCAGCGGTTCGAGGGCTCCGCCGAAGCGCCGTTTGGATTTCTTGGCCGACCGCGCCACACCACGAACTTTGCCCTCCACGCGCGTGAACAGCGTAACCAGCAGATCGGCCTCGCGCAGCGGATAGCTGCGCAGCACAATCGCTTCTGACTCTCGCAAGGCCATGGGACGGGGACGGCTTGATTTTAGTGGAAGGAGCTTTCAGCCGTCAGCTATCAGCCATCCGCCAAAAGCCCCACTTCTCGCAAAAGGCGCGAGAAAATAAGGCACCCCATTCGACTTGGCTGCGGCAGGCTGGCTGAGATTAGCGGCACGATATACTTTCTGTATCGTGAAACGAGTTGTCCTTGTCTCTCTTCTAATCTTTGCAATCGCTACCCTGGGCTTTGCCGACGACGCATCGTTTCGCCATGTTCGGGTGCCGAACCTGAAAGGGCAGCACGTCAAAGCCGTCCTGATCTTCAGCGACGGCGACAAGGCGGTCGAAGTACATCCCAGGAAGGGTCCCGCGGTGAACATTCCGTACGGGCAGATCGACAAAGTTTCCTATGAATACACTACCGAACTCACAATCGGTCTGACCGAGGCCAAGAACCATTGGCTCAAGATCGACTACCACGACCAGGACGCCCCGAAAGTCGCCCTCGTGCTCATGGACAAGCACGACTATCTGCACATCCTGGATGCGCTCAAGAAACACACTGGAATCGATGCTGAGATTCTGGGCAACGCCGACAAGCGCCACGAAAAGCTCTGGCCCTCAAACAGAAAATAAAATCACCGTCGAGGCCGGCAGCGCGCATCCCGATTTTCGATGGCTCTGGCCTAGCTCCTCCCGGACGAATGCGTCCGGGGCTACGTGATTACCAATCCTGTCTCGCCGGATTCTGCGGTCCTATCCAACGTTTCCTCCGCACGAAAATCTTGCAGTCCACCGAAACAATTTCCCCCCACTCACACTATCCCCGTGAGGCGATGCTTTTCTTCACGGCGTCACTTCAAACACCGCGCCGCCGTTCGCCGGGCCGCCCTGAAACGACGTGCCGTACAAATTCCCGGCCGCATCCGCCACCAATCCGGCACTCGGACCGCAGCCGTCATTTCCGCCCGTGAACTCATAGATCACATTCTCTTTCATGCGTTGTGCTCGCTGCGCAACCTCGAAAATCACTCCGTTGCCATTTATCAACGCACAAGCTCCATTCGAAATCCCCCCTTGCGACGTAACCCCATAGAATTTTTGGTTCAGAAACAAGAGCGGAGCCATTGGGCCCAGTCCGTCGAGGTCGTCGAAATCGAAGTAACTGACTGACCACCCTTTGTTCTCCGGTATTAGCTGAAACACCGTCCCTTCGGCGCTCGGGCCGCCGTTATTCGTGGTGCCGAAAATCTTCCCGTTCGCCAAAGTCACTCCCGCTTCTGGTCCATTTCCGTCGCCGCAAAAAACCGATCTGTAGCAGAAAGTATGGAGAATACTCTCCGTCCACGTTCCATAAGCGCCTGGCGATAACTCAAAGACTGTGCCGTCGGCTTCAAAACCTCCGGACAACCCGCCGACGTCGGTCGTGCCGTAAAGGTTGCCCTTGGCGTCAAATACCACTCCCCCAATCGGGTAAGCCCCGTCAACCGGATAATTGAAAAATGTGTGAAGGATTTCTTTCTTCCAAGCGTCGGCCTTGATCAATTTGAACACCGTGCCGCAGCCCAGGGAACAAGCATTGGCCACGCCCCCGATCGTGGTCGTACCATACAGATTTCCCGCAGCGTCCATCACTACGCCGCTCGGCATTCCTCCATCCGGTATTCCGGTAAATGTGTACAGCACAGTCTCGGTCCACTCGCCCGAGGACGGCGTCAGCTCAAACACCACTCCGCAACCGATCGTGCAGTTCTGATCGACCAGTCCTCCCTGCGACGCAGCCCCATACAGATTTCCTTCCGCATCGAACACGATCGTTCCCAGCGGCAACCCGCCATCCGCGCCGTCTTTGAAGTTGTAGAGAATCTTCTCCGTCCAGCTTCCAGTCGAATTCTTCACCAGCTCAAAGACCGTTCCGCCACCATAGAGTCCCCCGCCGACGGTGGTCCCGTAAAGATTTCCGGCGGCGTCCATGATCATTGGACCCTCCGGCAGCGCCGCGTCGGAACTCCCGGATGTGCCGAATGTGTAGAGCACCTTGAAAGCGGCGGCATTCCCCACGCTGCTCATTCCAAACATGATTGCTAAAGTGAGTGCAAAGGTAAAAATTCGCCACCGGCCTCGGCGCATGACAACTCCTTGAGAACGATAATGAGAACGAAATCGGGCCAGCGTTAGATGTCTCGCCGTTCTCCAAGGTTGGCAGATACTCCCCGCCACAAACAAAAGGCGCCGAAGATCACGGAGCGGTTTGCCCGGTGTCCTCGGCGCCTCTTTTTTCCGAAAATCGTAACCCTACTTCACCTGAATCATTGTGCCGCTGGCATCCAGCTTGCCCTGTACTCGGACGCGCTTGCCGTCAAACTTCTTCACATCGTCCTGATGATCGATGTCATAGGTCTTGCCCGAATCGGTCTTCAGCACATACTTGTCGCCAGACTTCTCAACCGTACCGGAGAACGTCTGCGTGCCGGCTGCGCTCGGCGTATCGGTCGCATTCGGGGTGGCCGAAGTGTCCGGCTTCGAGTCCGGCGTCTGCGTCTGATCCGGAGTTTGCGAAGGAGTCTGCGAAGGAGCCGCGGAAGGCGCTTCCTGCGAAGGAGTCGTAGCATCAGGCGCTGGTGTCGGAGCAGGCTGTTGTGTAGGCGGAGTATCTGGCGTCGGCGCCGGCTGAGCCTGATCGGCCGGGCTGGAACTCGATGGAGTCGATTGCGCATTTAGCATGCTGCCCCAGGAGATCATACCGAGGACGACTGCCAGGGTGGCGAGAAATGAAAGTGACTGAATCCGTGTTTTCACAAAAAATCCTCCAGGAGCCATTCGGCTCTTTTGGAGAAGTAGCAAACCGACTGCCACGAAAACCAGAAGCTCCTCACTACATTCAGGCACTCCGCGCATACCTATTGCAAAAGCAGCATTTAGCTATGCCCATGAAGATTCCCGGAAATAAATCTCGGTGATATTTGTTCGCCGCCTACACCAGGCGCTGTAGCATCAAACTCCGCAATTCCGTGTTGCCACCGCGACCTCCCGCCGACTTCTTGCTCGCTGTCACGAAAACTATTCCAAAGTCGTGACCCTGAATTCCTCGGTGTGCCTCTGTGCCCTCTGTGGCTGAGGGGTTCGGTTCAGGGAAAGAAAAAAGGCCGCAGCATTCGCCGCAGCCCTTGTTAGTTTTGATCCGTGAAAATCTGTGAAGATCCGTGGCCCAGGGTTCTAGTGCCGTCCCCCGCCACCACCGCCGCCGCCCGGACGCCCGCCCCGCCCGCGGTCGCCACCACCGCCGCCCGGACGTCCGCCACGTCCCCGGCCGCGTCCGCCTCCGCCGCCAGGTCGCCCGCCGCGTCCGCGATCTCCGCCGCCATCCCGGCGCGGAGGCCGATCGCCGCCGCCGGCACTCACGTGCGGCGGTCCATCGCGATTGAAATTCGGCTCGTCGCTCGGCTCATCCGGAAAATCTCCGCCGCCCTCGATCACCAGCGAACCCGTCATGGCCGGCGCCGGCTCGTCACTATCGCCACCATGCGCGGGCGCCATCCCAGCATCAACGGGCGGAGCCTCGCCGCCGCCCATCTTCGCCCGCTGCTCTTTCAGAATCGCTTTGCGCGATAGCCGGATGCGGTTGCCTTCCACCGCCAGCACCTTCACCAGAACCTGATCGCCCTCTTTCAGTTCGTCGCGCACATCGGCAATGCGATGCTCGGCCACTTCGCTGATGTGCAGCAACCCGTCGGTGCCCGGCAGAATCTCGACGAACGCGCCAAAGTCGGCCAGCCGCGTAACCTTCCCGAGATAGGTTTTTCCTACCTCGGCCGTCGCCGTAATGTCGCCGATAATCTGGAGCGCCTTCGCCGCCGATTCCTGGTCGCTCGACGCCACCTTCACCAGCCCGGAATCCTCCACGTCGATCTTCACGCCGGTCTGCTCCACGATCGAGCGAATCATCTTGCCGCCCGGCCCGATCAGGTCGCGAATCTTGTCGACCGGAATTTGCACGGTGTAGAAGCGCGGCGCGTAATCGGAAATCTTCTCGCGCCCCGTCGTGATCACTTCCTCCATCTTGCCGAGGATGTGCATCCTTCCCCGCTGCGCCTGCGCCAGCGCCTCGCGCATGATCTGCGCCGTGATGCCGGCAACTTTAATATCCATTTGTAGCGCCGTGATGCCGTCTCTGGTCCCGGCAACTTTGAAGTCCATGTCGCCGTAATGATCTTCCGCGCCCGCTATGTCGGTCAGGATGGCGTACTCGTCGCCTTCCTTCACCAGTCCCATTGCAACTCCGGCCACGGGAGCCTTCAACGGAACGCCCGCATCCATCAGCGCAATCGACGCGCCGCAGATGGTTGCCATTGACGATGATCCATTCGACTCCAGAATGTCGGAAACCACGCGCATCGCATAAGGCCATTTGTCTTCGGTCGGCAACACAGTCGACACGGCCCGCTCCGCCAGCGCCCCATGCCCAATCTCGCGCCGGCCCGCTCCCCGCATAAACCCAACCTCTCCCACCGAAAACGGAGGAAAATTATAATGTAAGAGAAATCTTTTCTTGGCTTCGCCTTCGAAGCCTTCCAGGCGCTGCATGTCGTCGCTGGTACCGAGAGTGGTTGTAACCAGGGCTTGGGTTTCGCCGCGGGTGAAGATGGCGCTGCCGTGGGTTCTGGGCAGGACGCCGGCTTCGATCCAGATTTCGCGGACTTCGTCGAATGCCCGCGCATCCGGACGCCGCTTCTGATTGATTACCTGCTCGCGGAAAATGCGCTCACGCAGCGTCTCGTAATAATGCTTGAGTTTGTCCTTGGCTTCGTCATCGTCCGGCGGCAACTCCGCTTGCAGCTTTTTCTTGATATCTTTGACGAGCGCGTAGCTTTCTGCCTTGGGATGCTTCTTCGTGTCGAGCGCGTCGGTGAGTTCGGCGCCGACTTTCTTTTTCAGATCGTTGTAGTACGCGTCGTCGAATTGCGGAGGCTCGACGGTGCGCTTCGTCTTGCCGACTTTCGCGCGCAGATCGCTCAGCGCGGCGCAGATCTTTTTGATTTCGGTATGGCCGAACTCGATCGCGTCAACGACTGTCTCTTCCTTCACTTCTTTCGCGCCAGACTCGATCATCACGATGCCGTCGGCGGTTCCGACGACCATGATGTTCAGCAGTCCCTCGCGCATTTCGTCATACGTGGGATTCACCACGAACGCGCCATTGATCATGCCCACGCGCACCGCGCCGATCGGTCCGAGAAATGGAATGTCCGAAAGTGTCAAAGCGGCAGAGGCGGCGTTGATGCCGAGAACGTCAGGGTCGTTATTACTGTCCGCGGAAAGCACGAAGGCGATGACCTGCGTCTCGCACTTAAATCCTTCGGCAAACATCGGACGCACCGGTCGATCGATCTGGCGGCTGGTAAGCACTTCGCGCTCGCTCATGCGGCCTTCGCGCTTGATGAAGCCGCCGGGGAAACGTCCGCCAGCGTAGGTGTATTCGCGATAGTCGACGGTGAGCGGGAAGAAGTCGATGCCTTCGCGCGGATCCGGATTGGAAGTTGCGGCGGCGAGCACGACGTTCTCGCCGAGGCGCACCACGGCCGATCCGCCAGCTTGTTTGGCGAGCTTTCCGGTTTCAAATGAAATTTCTTTGCCGCCGGTGAGATGTACGGTGACGCTGGTTGCTTCTGGTTTCATGATTCAGTCCTTTGAGAACAGCTGCTAGCTGCTAGCTCCTAGCTTCTAGCTGGGCGCCCAGGCTCGCGCTCCGGCGCGAGCAGTGGAGATTTTTTCCGTCCAACCGGGAGAAGACACACTTCACCCGCCGGATGCAGTTGGATAGGTTCGTTGCGCTTGAAAACCGCACGTGTGGAGATTTCCTCGATGCTGGCCCGTCTCTCCAGAGACGGATTTCCAGAAATAGCCCGGAAGGAAGTTGATCGAATCTGATGTCCCCCACTCTAACGTCGCAAAGTGCGCGCCGTTAGAATGGGCCACCCAAGATCGAGGGACTTTCCGGGTCAAGTATCTACTTGCGGATGCCGAGTTTCGTAATGACAGTTTTATAGCGCTCGGAATCGTATTTCTTCAGGTAGTCCAGCAAGCTACGCCGCTTGCTGACCAGCATAAGCAGGCCGCGGCGCGAGCCGTGGTCCTTCTGGTGCGTCTTGAAGTGCTCCGTCAATTGACCAATGCGTTCGCTGAGCAACGCGATCTGGACTTCAGGGCTGCCGGTATCGCTGGGATGCGTGCCGTATTGGTCGATGAGGGTCTTTTTGTGCTCTCTGGCTAACACTTGCCTGGTGCACTCCTGTCTTTAATCGATTGTCCTTGTGACGTTTAGAGAATATCACGGGCGGTCGGGGAGCGTAAAGGAGGGGCGGTGAGGCGACATCGGTCATTCGGTTATCCCAACAGCATCTTGTCAGACAACTTCTCTCTCACGTATTTGGAGCCTATATCCGTCAAGCGAAATCGCCCCGACGTCAAGAGGATCACCTGCCGTTGAACCGGGGATGTCAGTGCCTTTAGAGCCTCGGTGATTCTCGGCGGGTCGTGCATGACGTACTTACCAAGTTCTTTGCGGCTGAATCCGGCTTCGCCAGCATAGTGCAGCAGCATTAAGATCTCCTCCGAAGGGGAGAGATCGGTCCGCTGCACCATGAGTACGTCTTCGAATCTCCCTATTGCTGGTACCTCGAACTGCAAGAGTTCGCGGATCGCCCTCGAAACTTGCTCACGATCGCCGTTCCAGAAAATTCTGAGCGACTCAGAGAACGCCCAACGAACCATATCCACAACCACCTTGGAGTCCATGTGATTCGGTGTGTAGTTGGGCGATATATGCACGGCACCGCGCTGACTGCGGAACTTATAAATTATCTTAAGAACCTTGATTAGGTGGATTGCATCGTGCCGAGGACTAATTGCATGAGGCACCTGATCATTCTCCACATACGCGCAGCAGTCCTCGAACTTCTTGCCAGCGTTTAGATTTCCAGAGTCCTGGTGATAGAGGATGCGCGAGAGAATCTCGCAGAATTGTCCACCATCCAATTGGGTCGGCTCCCAGTCCCCTTGGATGAAACGTTTCTCCTGCGCAATGAACTCTTCAACTAACAATTGAGCCAGTTGAGCGTCCAGAGGCGGCGTCAACTGGCTCATTAACGTGTTCTTGCTGATTAACATCGGCCTAAGCCGCTACGGCCCCTCCTTTGGCTTCCGTAACAAGCTTATCGGCCAGTTCCTTGCCGGATTGCTTGAGAAAAAATCTGCCGTCAAGAGAACCGAATAGTTCGGCCTTACCGCCGACATCGCGCGCGATGTTTCTCTTCACAATGAGACCGGCATCTTTAAAACGGGCCTGGAAGATGTCTGCGATTTCGGCTGCGCTGAGGTCCGCCTTTCCTATTTCTTGTTCAACAACTCTGAGAAGCCATGCGATCTTTTGAAATGGTTTCCACGTCTGGACAGGAGAACCCCAACGGCTCGGATCGTGCGTCCAGGTGATCGGCGAATCCGCTGCGGCGCTGCTGGATGATGCCCGCCCGGACTTTCTGGTGCGCTTGCGGGTCACTGGTGAGGAGTCCGCATCGATGGTCATGGGCTGCACATGTCCGTTCTTCGGAGCCTCGATTAGTCCTGCTGGCGAAAGGACAGCCGCAAAATGTCGTCCGACATTGTTCGCGACGATCGGCGCGATTTCTCGATCGCCCTTGACATGAATCTTTAAGCCGGTCAGTTCGAACTCTACTTCAAAATTTGCGAACTTGTTCATAGCCACTCCTTTGGAATTTTCTAAGCAGGCTAGGGCTGGTCATGCGGTTGAGGCTGGAGTGGACGACGAAGCACCACGCAACTGCAAACCGACTCGAAGTCTACACTGTTCAGACTAACACATAGTCACACGTGGTGTCAAACTGGTTGGGGCGATAGCCTGTTCGCCCCAACTAATAGTCCATGCGATGGCAAGGCACACACCGATTGCCAAGGATTAGGGTCGGCTCATCTTCGCAGAGCCGCGACTGAGGCTGCCCCATTCGTCGCGGTTTTCGACGGATGGGCACCACGAACGCGACCCGCGGTTTCCGTCTCGCCGGACGCGTGACGGTTTCAATCCCAAGCAGGATGGGTCTGTGGTTCCCACCCCTTCGACAAGCTCAGGGCAGGCTCATTCGCAGAGAACGCGAATGGATGGGGCAGCCTTTTTCGTGGCGGTGCATAGAACAACCAAGGTTGGGTCGTCTCGTCTGAGGAGCGGGCCTCAGCGGCTGAAGCCGATTGATTTTTGATGGCGCTTACGGCACGACTGAAGTCGTGCCCTTCCACCGTCCGTACGGCCACGGCCGCTCACGCGCGCCGCAGTTCGTCCAGCATGCGCTGGCGGAGGATTTGGTTGGCGCGGGTTTGGTAGCCTTTGCCGGCTTTCTTTAGCCACGCGATCACGTCGGCGTCGAGGCGCATGGACACGGCTTGTTTCACTGGACGATAGAACCGGCCTCGTACTGCGTCTTTCCATGCTCCGGGCGGGAGTTCCGGGATGTCGGAGGTGTCGATCTGATCATACGGCATGGCCGCCAGAGCTGACAGTTCCCTCTTCTGCTTCGCGGTCAAGGGCTGCGCGACGGTTCTCTTGAATCTTACTTCGGTTTTTTTAGTCGCCTTGCGCATAGATGTTCCGTTCCCGGCGCGTTGCTTTTCGAGCGGAGAGAACGCGGATCACCGCTTCTTCCTCGTGTTCACCCACCGTGTGAGCCACCAACAGCATGTGGAGGCCGTTCACCATACCGATGGTCTGCCATCGCGCCTCGCCTTCGACTTCCCTGTCCTGCGCCGTGACGTGAAAAGGGTCGTCGAAGACATGAACCGCCGTCCCGAAGCTGATGCGGTGTTTTTCTGGTTTGCCCGGTTCTTGCGCGCGTCCCAGGTGAATTCCAACATCTGCCTCGTAATTACGAATCTGTATATACGATAAGCCCGCTGCAAAATTCAAGGTCGGGCTCATCTTTGGCCGGCGCGGCTGTGCCGGCCTTTGCAGCACCGCGACTGCGAATCCCCCATTCCTCGCGGTTTTCGACGGATGGGCACGACGAATGCCGGCTCCGCCGGTTTCCTTCTCCCCGGATGCACAACGCGTTTAAACCCCGAACAGAATGGGCCTGTGGTTCCCCACCCCTTCGACACGCTCAGGCGCCGCTTCCCATCTAGCAAGATAAAGGCCTGGGACGCGGACGCCGGTTGACCCCCAAGAATCCCATGTATCTCAAAGCGTCGTCGTGAGGCCGACAAATCCATAGATCCCTCGGCCCGCAAAGAACGCGGGCCTCAGGATGACAAGCTTTTACTGTGGAGGCACTATGGAAGCTCGCTGATTTCCGTGGCTAGAGCATGAGCCCGACCCCCGCGGCGGCGCTGCCGGTAGCCGTACAAATTTTAGGGCCTGATGCGCAGCAGGCGCCAGGCTTCGCGGTAGGAGTCGTAGATGCCGCGGCGGCGGTCGCGTTTGCGGCGGAAGAGGAGGCTGGTGCGCCCGAGAATGTCGCGGAGAGGAAGGATGAACCAGGAGTCCTCGGGAATGACGTAGGCGGCGATGAAATCAATTTCCGTGAGTTTGTAGGGGATGGCTCGGCCGTTGATGCGGCGATGGGCGTTGGTGCGATAAAGGCCCGTCGACGAGTTGGGTGGAGCATGTGACTTGAACGCGAGAGAGTTTGGGCATGGTGTCGGGCTCATGGGAGTCGACGATGAAGTCGTAGCGTTCGCTGTCACCGTAGGGCTTGGAGACGGCGAATCCGAGTGCGGTGGCTTTGAGGGTGAAGGCGAGTTCGGCGAGTTCTCCGCGGCGCTTGGTGGTGAGTTCGCGCTGGAGTGCGGTTGGAGGTACGGAGTTCCTTCGAGTGAGCTTTTTCGCAAGCGGCTTGGCCGGGACAGGGATTGGGCACGACGCGGAAGGGGTCCGACGCGCGCGTCTCGACTTTGACATGATCGGGAAAGAGAAAAGGCGCAAGCTTGGGAGCTTGCGCCTGATTTCCAGTCTATATATCTAGAATAGCATTTCGCCGAGGGTAAACCGGAAAGGAATTTATTTTTATTTTGTGATTGTCCTGAGCGAGTTACGGGGATTTCCTCAAGTTGAGGGTCTTGACAGATTTCCAGGGAAAACGAGGTCCGCAAGAACGAGGTGGAAGGTCGGCGAAGGGCCGCGACGGGGAATAATGTAGGATTCTTCCGGAGACCGTGCTATGGCGAATCCCAATGCATCCCGTGTGTACTACGAAGGCAGTCAACCGATTCTGCGCGTCGAAAATATGGAGGCCAGCCTGCGTTTCTATGTCGACGTCCTCGGATTCGCCAACGCCAGTTGGGGCAGCGACGACTTTACGTCCGTGAACCGTGATCGCGCCGGCATTTACTTGTGCCGCGGCGGACAGGGGCGCGGGGGCGCATGGGTGTGGCTCGGTGTCGAAGATGTTGTAGTCATCTACGAAGATTTGAAGGGCCGCGGCATCCCGATCCGCATGCCCCCCACGAATTTTCCGTGGGCGCTCGAGGTCCACGTGGAAGATCCCGACGGGAACGTATTGCGTTTCGGTTCCGAACCCAAGCCGGGTTACCCAAGTTCCACAAAAGCTCAGGCGCACTATTAATCGGAGATTAACCGGCACTGCGGCAAATACAGCGTATGATCGTTACTGATGCCATATATCACCGAACGTCTCTCCAGCCTTCGCCAGGAAATCGCTGATTTGCGCACCCTGAATGCCCGTTTCAGCGAAAAAGGCGGCCACAATGCAGTCGATCAGACGGCGCTCGAATTGCGCACCAACCGTCTGCGCGAGATTAAACAGGAGTTGTCGAACATCCTGAACCGGCCGGACGATCCCAAGGTCTGGTGGGAGCGGGCGCGGCGGCAGCAACCGCTGGCGTAAGCGCCTGGCTTGATCCTGAGCACCCACGTTTCGACATTCGAAACGTGGGTGCGGTAGTTTCTGGTGGAACTCTAAGTCGCCGGCGGCAAAAGCCTGGACCACAATGGTCGCGAAGAACTGCCGCAAAGGCCGCTCAGAAGATGTAAGTGTGATTGGAGTCTCCTAATTTTTTTCCTGCTGGGGTTCCGCTTCTCAATCTCCCTTTTCAATCATTGCAGCAACAGCTTTAAGTGCGTCGTCGATTCCGGCCGCGTTTGGCACGCCGCCTTGCGCCATGTCTTTACTACCACCGCCGCGGCCACCTAGTTTGGCCATTGCTTCTTTCAACAGCGCGCCCATGTCGAAGGGCTGGCCCGCGGACTGCGCAAAGACCAGCGCCGGCTGCGGAGAGGTTGTCGCCAGCAGTGCGATGACGTGCGGAGACAGCCGCGTTAATTTCTGCGCGAGCAGCTTGACGAAGTTCAGGTCGCGGTCGGCGAGGGTACGAATGACGACGCGGCGACCGTTGACTTCGGGAGTTTGAGCGAGCAGAGAAGCGGCATAGACACCGGCCAATTCTTCGAGAGACTGCTCTCGTTCTTTCCGCAGCGATCTGATCTCGTCGAGCAACTTGCGCGCCTGCTGCGGCACGTCGTAGATGTGCGCGGAAAAAAGCGCGGCGGTTTCGGTGAGCGCCGAGTAGTCGCGGCGAGCTGTAGCGACGGCACGCTGGCCGGCGACGAATTCCACGCGCCATCCCTGGCGAACTTTTTCGGTTTTGCGCAGCAGGATGCTGGCGATCTGTCCGGTGCGGGCGACGTGCGTGCCGCCGCAGGCGGTCAGGTCAAAGTCGCGAATGTCGATGAGGCGGAGTTCGTCGCGCTCGGTGGGCGGCAGTTTGCGCAGGCCAAGCTTCCCGGCTTCGGCACGGGTGACGAAGCGAATATCTACTTCGCGATTCTCCAAAATGATTTCGTTGGCCAGGCGCTCGGCGGATTCGATTTGCTCTTTGGTCAGCGTCGGCGTGTCGAGATCGATCGAGCAATAATCGTCGGCCATGTGGAACGAAACGGTCGCCATGCCGTGGAGCCGCACGAAAGCTGACGAAAGCACGTGCTGGCCGGAGTGCTGCTGCATGTGGTCGCGGCGGCGGGCGCCGTCGATCTGGCCGCGGACGCGGGCTCCGGGCTTCACGTCTTTTACGGACTCGACGTAGTGCACGACCTTGCCGTCTTCTGTGTCGGCGACTTCGGTGACTTCGAATTCGGTGGAACCGGCAGTGATTTTTCCGGTGTCGAAGACCTGGCCGCCGCTGGTGGGATAGAACGCAGTGCGATCGAGAATGATGGCGGGGCGCGGGGTTGCGATCACGTCGCGAACTTCGGCGTCGAAGTCATAAAGGAAGGAATCGTGGTAATAGAGGCGCGTGGTCATGGGCAGCAAAACCATTTAACCACAGAGGGCACTGAGGAGCACGGAGGAACGCGGGCCTTGTATCGAACGATATGCGAGAATATGCACTCGCAAACATCACAGCAAGGAGATAAAAATGGACACGATCACAGTCAAAGACGGCACGCAGATTTTCTACAAAGACTGGGGCACAGGGCAGCCGCTCGTATTCCACCATGGTTGGCCGCTTTCGGCGGATGACTGGGACGCGCAGATGATGTTTTTTCTCGAACGCGGATTCCGCGTGATCGCGCATGACCGCCGCGGCCATGGGCGCTCCACGCAAACGGTTACCGGCAACGAAATGGATACATATGCCGCCGACGTGAAGGAGTTGGTCGACAAGCTTGACCTGCGCAATGCTGTTCACATCGGCCATTCGACGGGTGGTGGAGAAGTTGCCCGGTATGTGGCTCGTTACGGTAACGGCAGAGTGGCGAAGGCGGTGTTGATCAGCTCTGTGCCGCCGATCATGGTGAAGACTGATAAGAATCCGGGCGGGCTGCCGATCGAAGTGTTCGATAAATTTCGCGAGGAAACGGCCAAGCATCGTTCGCAGTTCTACCTCGACACCACGCTTCCCTTCTATGGTTTTAACCGGCCGGGAGCAAAGGTTTCGCAGGGCGTGCGAGAGAACTGGTGGCGGCAGGGAATGATGGGCGGGATCAAGGCTCAATATGATTGCATCAAGGCCTTCTCCGAGACCGACTTCACCGAGGACTTGAAGAAGATTGATGTGCCCACGCTGGTGATGCACGGCGAAGACGACCAGATCGTTCCCTTCGCCGATGCCGGGCCGCTTTCAGCCAAGCTGCTGAAGAATGCCACAACGAAGTTTTATCCTGGGTTTCCACATGGCATGCCGACGACGCAGGCGGATCAGATCAATGCCGACTTGCTGGCGTTCGTGAAGAGTTGAACGTCACAGTGCATGCAGCACGGTTTCCTTGAACGTCAATACGGCCCGATGATGCCGCCGATTTGGCGGGATGATGGTTTCTTGGTAGTGGCTCCCCGGACGAATGCGTCCGGGGCTACGTGTTTCGTATCCAGCACGTCCAGATATTTCAGGCCTGTGCCGGTGTTAAACAGGACAACCGTGTCTTCGGGTTTGAAGAATTCGGTGGCGCGGAGTTTGCGGTAGGCGACCAGGCTGGCTGCACCTTCGGGCGCGGCGAAGATGCCTTCGTGTCTAGCCCAATGGTGGGTGGCTTCCACGATCTCTTCATCGGTGGCAGCAATGGCGGCGCCTTTGCTTTTCTTTAGAATATCGAGAATCAGGTAGTCGCCATAAGGCTTAGGCACGCGCAGGCCCGATGCTAAGGTCGCGGCGTTCGGCCACATTTC
Organism: Candidatus Sulfotelmatobacter sp.; assembly: GCA_036500765.1. Taxonomy (NCBI): domain Bacteria; kingdom Pseudomonadati; phylum Acidobacteriota; class Terriglobia; order Terriglobales; family Candidatus Korobacteraceae; genus Candidatus Sulfotelmatobacter; species Candidatus Sulfotelmatobacter sp. The sequence goes on along the minus strand of DASYBM010000016.1, from coordinate 610,664 downwards.
CGACGACGGCTTTCCTTCTTCAAAGGCCTTCACAATGGGAGCGCAACCGGATGATTGCACTGTAATCATCTTCGGGCGCTCTGGCCCGATCCAGCCCAGGGCTTCCATTTCGTCGAAGGCCTTCCACATTCCGAGCAGGCCGACGCCACCACCCGTGGGATAGATGATGCCTTGCGGCATTCTCCATCCCAGCTGTTCGGCGACTTCGTAGCCCATGGTTTTTTTGCCCTCGACGCGATAGGGTTCTTTGGTAGTGCTGACGTCGAACCATCCGTCTTTTTTCCAAAGCTCGGATTCCTTCAGGTCTGCAACTTTACGAGCGCAGTCGCTGATGAGCCCGTCGACCAACGTCACATGCGCGCCGTAATAATCGCACTCGATACGGTTGGCCACGGGGACATCTTTCGGCATGAAAATGTGCGCTTCGAGCCCCGCGGCGGCGGCGTAGGCGGCGAGCGCACTGGCGGCATTGCCGGCGGAGGGAATCGCGAGTTTTTTCAATCCGAACTTCGGGCCGAAGTGGCGAGCCATGGTAACGGCGGCGGAGAGTCCGCGCGCCTTGAATGATCCGGTGGGATTGAGGCCTTCGTCTTTTATATAAACATTGGGAAATTCGCGGCTGGCCAGCATGGGCGTGAAGCCTTCGCCGAGCGTGACGGGGTTGGCTTCAGGCAAGACGGCGTCGTAGCGCCACATGGTGGGGGCGCGTCCGGCCAGACGCGCCGAAGAGAACGCGCGCCTGATCGCCGCCAGATCGTAGCGGGCGTAGAGAATGCCGGCGTCTTTCGGACAAACCGATTGCGGGCGGTCCGCGGGATAGTGTTCGCCGCAGCGGGTGCATTCGAGATGAGTCAGCATGCCGAAGGTGAGTTTAACATCGGCTCCCGACTTCCGGCTTCCGACTTCCGACTTCAGTTCGTCGTCACTTGCTGTCGGTTGACTCCGTCTTCGACGTGGGCTTTTCTTCTTCTTTCGCGGTCATTGCCGATTTGAAGCCGCGAATGCTTTCGCCAAGCCCTTTGCCGAGTTCGGGAAGTTTTTTGGGGCCGAAAACCAGTAGAGCAATTCCGGCGATGAGGAGCAGATGCGTGGGCTGAAACAGGCCTTCAAACATTTTTCTCTCCTGAGTTCATAAAACATAATGTGCATAGAATGCATTGGGTAGAAAATGGGGCGCTGCAATTTCTCCAGCAAAAGCGCAGCGCCCCGCGAAAATCGGCAATCGGTCGTTAAGCGGTTCAGAAACCCCGTTGCGCTGCATCAGCGGCTGCGGCTGCGGCGTTCAGCGTGTCGAAAAACTCGTTCGACTGGCCAATGAACAGACCACTGTCGGTGAAGGCTTTGACGGCTCCGGCAGCGATGCCAGCGGGCTCGGTCGGGCGAATCACGGCGCAGTGGGGCAAATTCGCGTTGATGAATTCGCACGCCAGCGGAAAGATGAGGTTGGTCTGGAGCAACGGATTATCCGCGGCGTTGAAGTCTGGGAAAGTGAGCCCATTCGTGGGATCGGTGAAGGGAGCGATGGGAGCTTGCACGCCGTTCCCGGCAAAATCCACCCACTCCAGGAAGTGCGCGACTTCGTCTCCGCCAATGCTAACCGCGACCCGCAGAACTTCGACGTCGTGAGCTTTCTGCGCCATGGCTGAGTACAGGCTGCTGCCGCCTTGCTCGATGGCGCCGAAGTGAAATGCCGCCGTATTGGCGATGGCCTGCACGTGATCTGTGGGGCCAAAGTCGGAGTTGTCGCGGGGAATGGCGGGCACGTCAGCGAGTACAATCGCTTGCGGATACGTATCGCCGAAATCTGGATTTGTGGTGCTCCGGTAGCGTGTGTAGTAGCTGGTGTCAACCGTGAGCTGCATGAGGTTGGTGAGGCGCCCGATCGGCTTGGCGCCGCTCGCCTTGCTGCTGGGCAGAGTGCGGAACTTGCTTAGATTCAGGGGCTGTGCGCCGCGCATCTGCAAGTATGCATTCAGGAACTTCGCGTGGCTGATTTCGTCGAGCGTATTGCTGGTGATGTATTGCGAGGCGTCGCCATCGAGTTGCTGCAAGGCGAGCTGGTAGGGATTTTGCGTTCCTGCGCTGAGTCCGCCGAGTTCCGCGTATTGCTCCCACAGGTCGCTCTCAATCTCTTCCGCAAAGGCGACAAATTGCAGGATGGCCACATCGCCCGGGGTGAGTTTCGAGCTGCGGCCGGACTTGGTTTGAGCTCGGCTCTGGCCCGCCAATAGAGCGCCGGCGGTGAGGGTGGCACCGGCCATTCCAAGTCCTTTCAGGAAAGAACGGCGCGGTGCGACACGGCGGGACTGCGGGTTAGGGGATGCGCCGGATTCGGCGGATTCGACGGCTGACGGTTGATTGAGTTCTGAGTCGAGAGCGGGAGAAAACGGCTGTTGATTGCGCATATTTTTTAAACTCCAATTTTTTGGCGATGAAGTTGACTCGAGGCAGGGACTTCGAATCAGCGTGAATGCAGAATATTTCGATCGGTCGTCGCATCTGTCACGAGGGAGTTAGAGAGTTGTCAAAGGTTCGTCTTTCAAGCAAGGGGCGGCACTGAGGAAAAAATAAAATTCGTTTCAAGCTTGGAAATCACAGAGTTTCCAGCATTTACAACTTTGGGTTAGTATCAGTTTCCGGTTTCGTATCGGTATCTCAGCTGTCGCGATAGGAGAGAGCGTATGGGAAAGTTTCTGATCGGGCTGTTTGTGGGCTTGATTGTAATTCCGGTAGGCGTCTATATGTATTTTTCTTCGGGAAGCGTGCCGGTGGCGACTTCGGCGGAGCCAATGCCATTTGAAAAGATGCTGGCCGGGATGGCGCTGCACGCGCGGATGAATAAGGAGATGCCGAAATCGGTGCCAGTCGCGGCGGATGAGGCTGCCTTTGTGGCGGGCGCGCAAGTCTACAAGGAGCACTGTGCAGTGTGTCACGGACTTCCGGGGAAGCCGCAAACCGCGATCGCGCAGGGAATGTTTCCCAAGCCTCCGAAGCTTACCGAAGGGATGGGAGTATCGGACGATCCGCCGCAGGAAACTTATTGGAAAGTTGCGGGAGGAATTCGCATGACGGGGATGCCGGGATTTGAGAAGACACTCTCGACCACGCAAATGTGGCAAGTAAGTTTGTTGCTGGCGAATTCCGACAAACTGCCGCAGGCGGCGAAAGACGCTCTCGCCGCCCCTCCGCCGACAATGCCGGACATGAAGATGCCAGATGTGAGGAAATAGGAAGGACGTCGGAGTCGGCGCGGGGTTGCCTTCATTTTTTGTTTCCCCATCCCGTACGGGTCATTATTGTGGATACCCCGTCCAGGTTGGCGCTGCATCGAACCTGCAAGATATCGTAAGCTATACGTAGACGAATCCTGATCGGGAGGGATGGTGCGCTGCCCCCGCTGTGGCAATGAGAATTCGGAGGAGAACCGCTTCTGCGGCATGTGCGGAGGTTCTTTGTTGCCGGTGTCGGAGCCGGTTGCTTCGACTGCGGCGCAGGGAGCTGGCGCACGAACGCCAAGCCTTTCCGAGCAACCGCAGACGCCCACTCCGTCGCGAACGGCAGCATCGCCTAGCATCAGTGGGCCGTCGTTTCTGGGATTGAACGACTCGCCGCCGGCCGGCCGGCGAGCGGGACTGAGTATTGATCCGCATGCATCTTCCGGTTCGAACCTCGATTACTTGCTTGAAGATCAAGAACCACACAAGGGCTGGGGCGCCGGAAAATTTGTTCTGATTCTGCTGGTGCTGATGTTCGCGGCGGGGCTGGGATATTTTCGCTGGAAGCACGGACTGCCGCCGTGGTCGATTCCTCCCGATAAGAAATTTCCGGCGGCGCAGAGTACCGACACCGCCGACACGAATTCCGCGACGCCCGCCGGAAATAGCGCGGGCACGGCAGCATCGCCGTCAGCAGCGCAACCTGCTGCGAACCCGGATGCCAACAGTGCCGCAGCTGCGAATTCGGCCGCCACAAGTCCTGCGACCACAAGTCCTGCAACAAATCCCGCAGCGTCAAACCAATCCCCAGCGAATCCCACGGCCGCCGCGAACAGCCCAGTTCAGACCGGCCCAGTTCATTCCAGCCAATCTCAGAACGGCCCGGCGCCGTTGACTCCGGACGCCCCTGCCGAAGGCGACGCCGCGACTCCAAGCGATTCCACCTCCTCGCCAGCCACGCCCGCAACCAGAACACCAGTAACCGCCGCTGCGGAGGCTCCCCGCGCCGCGCCTCACCCCAAGCCAGCGGCCGCTTTGCCCAAGCCTCCGGCGGAGGCCCGTCCGGTCAGCGATTCCGTGGCCGAAGCTCAGAAGTATCTTTATGGACGCGGCGTGCCGCAGGACTGCGAGCGCGGCATGCACTTGTTGAAACCCGCTGCGGCGCAATCGAATCCCAAGGCCATGATCGAGATGGGCGCGCTATACTCGGCGGGATTGTGTACGCCGCACGATCTGCCCACGGCCTATCGCTGGTTCGCGCTGGCGCTGCGGAAAGATCCCGACAATCAGTCGGTGCAGGCGGATCTGCAAAAACTCTGGGGCGAAATGACGCAGCCGGAACGGCAACTGGCGATCAAACTGAGCCAGTGAGGTTATAGGCAAGCGCCCGAAAGAGGCAATCCGCCAGGGGCCCTCGGTACGTATTTCTAACAAGGAAGAGACTGAGCGCGTTGTCGACTCCCGAAATAAAGTCGAGTCCTGAAAGCAAAGGGATATCGGACGACCTGGCCATGGTGACGGCCATGAAGTCGGGCGCTGGGAGCGCGGCGGCGGAGCGCGCTCTCGCGGAGCTCTACGACCGCTATTCGGGCGTTGTCTATGCGGTCGCGCTGCGCGTGCTGGGCGATACCGGAGGGGCGGAGGATATTCTGCAGGAGGTGTTTTTGCAGTTGTGGCGCAATCCGGGGGCCTTCGATGCCGCGCGCGGCAGCCTGGGCCCGTGGCTGGCAGTGATCACGCGCAATCGCGCGATTGATTCTCTCCGGCGGCGCAAGCCGGAAACGGATATTGAAGAAGTCATCGTCTCCGTGGCGCCCGATCTTGCCGGCGACGCCGATCGCACGCGTGCCGCGGAAAAAGTTCGCGGCGTACTGGGCGCCATGCCGCCGCCACAGCGCAACGCGCTGGAGATGGCATATTTCGAAGGCCTGAGCCATTCTGAAATCGCGATCAAGACCGGCGAGCCGCTGGGCACGATCAAAACCAGAATTCGCGCCGGATTGATCGCCTTACGAAAAGCGTTTCAAGGCGGAGGATAGATTTTTTTGAAGGTGAGGGAAGCAAGAACGTGGCAAGAAATGGGTGCCCCATCCTTTCGCGTTCTGTGCGAAAGGGTGGGAATTCGAGAGGCATGAAGCAAGAGTTCTTTGGTTTGAAAGTGAGAGCCGCAAGAAAGCGGGTGCCCCATTTCTCGCGTTCCTGGCGAGAAGTGGGAGTTCGAAAGGCCGAAAGCAAAGGTTGTTGATGTTGAAGTTCCAGCGATAGAAGGTAAATGTCAGTCCACGAACAATTCGCCGAAGATCTCGCACTGCACGCGCTGAATGCGCTCGAGGGCGAGGATCGCGTGAACCTGGAAAACCATCTGGCGACCTGCAGTTCGTGCAGGATGGAGCTTGAGCAACTGCGGGGCGACGGCGCGCTGCTGGCGCTGTCCACGTTGGGCCCGAAGCCTCCGGCGCGGGCGCGGCAGCGCCTGCTGGATGCGGTGGCGAAAGAAGCAGCAGCGTCGCCCACTTCTCGCACAGAGAACGCGCGAGAAATGGGGCACCCGCGGAAATCTTTGTGGGGACTCTTGGGATGGGCGTCCGCCACGGCAATTCTCGTGTTCGCCGCGTCGCTGTGGAAAGAAAACGCCGAGCTAAAGCGGGGCGCGATGATCTGGAGCGCCCGCATTAGCCAGCAGACGGCGGACCTCGAAAAGGCGCGGGCCATCGTGAACGCCATCACCGATCCCGCGGGACAGCACTTCACGCTGGTCTCAGTAAAGACTCCGCCGCAGCCGCAGGGCAAGGCTTTCTATCTGCGCAATCGCAGCACCCTGCTGTTCGTCGCGAACAATCTGCCGCCGCTGCCTCCGCAAAAAGCGTACGAGTTGTGGCTGATCCCAAAAGAAGGTGCGCCCGTTCCCGCGGGCGTATTCAAACCAGATGCCCACGGCAGCGCCACAGTCGTGAATCCCCCGCTGCCCGGTCAGATGGAAGCCAAGGCCTTCGCGATTACAGTAGAGAATGAAGCGGGCGCGACCGCGCCCACGATGCCCATCGTGATGATGGGCACCGGCGAGTAGGCCCGATTAAAGCTTCACGGCGCGTTCCGGCAGATCACCACGAAAACGGCTGCCCCATCCTTTCGCGTTTCTTTGCGAAAGGGAACACCACGAACCTCTGTTTCTGGGTCTTTGGTTGAAGCTGACGATCGCGTCGTGGATGGAAACCGGTCGTATCAGCATTCGTGGCTGCCGCGCTGTACGCTCTTACACTTCGTCCTGCTCCCGCAGCTTGGCGATTACTCCGAAATCTTCGAGCGTGGTGGTGTCGCCTTTCACGTCGCCGTGAGTGGCTAGTTCGCGGAGGAGGCGGCGCATGATTTTTCCGCTGCGCGTCTTCGGGAGCGAGTCGGTGAAGCGGATGTCGTCGGGCTTGGCCAGCGCGCCAATTTCTTTTGCAACCCACTTGCGCAGGTCTTCTTTTAGTTCGGGCGTGGGCTTTCTTCCCTGCTCCAGCGTGACGAACGCGGAAATCGCTTGACCTTTCAAATCATCGGGACGGCCCACCACCGCGGCTTCGGCGACGGCCTCGTGCGCGACCAATGCACTCTCGACTTCCATCGTGCTCAGGCGATGGCCGCTGACATTGAGCACGTCGTCGACGCGGCCCATGATCCAGAAATATCCGTCTTTATCTTTTCGCGCGCCGTCGCCGGTGAAATACATGCCGGGAATTTGCGACCAGTAATTCTTCACGTAGCGGTCGGGATCGCCATAGACGGTGCGCAGCATGCCGGGCCACGGGCGCTTGAGGACGAGAAATCCGCCGGAGCCGAGCGGGACGGAGTTGCCATCCATGGTGACGATATCGGGGACGACGCCGGGAAACGGCTTGGTCGCAGAGCCGGGCTTAGTAGCGATTGCGCCGGGCAGAGGCGTGAGCATGATATGTCCGGTTTCAGTTTGCCACCAGGTGTCTACGATAGGGCAGCGATCGCCACCGATGACCTCGCGATACCACATCCAGGCCTCAGGATTGATGGGCTCGCCGACGGTGCCGAGCAGGCGCAGGCTGGACATGTCGTGTTTCTTCGGCCACTCGTCGCCCCATTTGAGAAAGGTGCGAATTGCCGTGGGCGCGGTGTAAAAGATATTTACCTTGTGGCGCTCGATGATCGACCAGAAGCGGTCGGGCTCGGGAAAATTCGGCGCACCTTCGTACATCAGGCTGGTGGCGCCGTTCTGGAGAGGGCCGTAGACGATGTAGCTGTGGCCGGTCACCCAGCCGATATCGGCCGTGCACCAGTAGGTGTCTTCCTCTTTCAGGTCGAAGACCCATTTTGTGGTGAGGTAGGTGCCGACGGAATATCCGCCGGTGGTATGGACGACGCCTTTGGGTTTGCCGGTGGTTCCGGACGTGTAGAGGATGTAGAGCGGATGTTCGGCGTCGAGCGGTTCGGCGGGGCAGACGTCGGAGGCCTTGGCCATGAGTTCATGCCACCAGTTGTCGCGTCCTGCTTGCATGTTGATAGGAGTGCCGGATCGTTTATAGACGACGACGTTCTTCACAGTCGGACACGATTTCAGCGCTTCTTCAACCGCGGGAAATAATTTGACTTCTGCACCGCGCCGGTACGAACCATCCTGCGTGATGACGGCGGTAGCTTCCGAATCATGAATGCGATCGACCAGCGCGTTCGATGAAAACCCTCCAAAAACGATAGTATGAGTCGCTCCGATGCGGGCGCAGGCTAACATCGCTATGGGGAGTTCGGGCGTCATGCCCATGTAAATGGCGACGCGGTCGCCCGTCTTCACTCCAAGACCTTTCAGTACATTCGCGAACTTCTGCACTTCGCGGTGGAGTTGCTGGTAGGTGAGAACGCGGACTTCGCCGGGTTCGCTCTCCCAGATGATGGCGGCCTTATTCTTTCGCCAGGTTTCGACGTGGCGGTCGAGGCAATTGTAGGAAAGATTAATCTGGCCGCCGACAAACCACTTCGCCCAAGGGCAATTCCATTCGAGAACGTTGTCCCACTTCTTAAACCAGTGCAGTTCGCCGGCGATGCGCGACCAGAACTTGTCGGGCTCGTCGACGGATTCTTTATACAGACGCTCGTATTCCGCGAGGCTCTTGATGTGGGCCTTCTGGCTGAATTCGGCGGGAGGTTCGAAGCTGCGCTGCTCGTTCAGGATGGAATCTATGTGTGGGTCATGAGTGGCAGGGGATTTGGGAAGAACGTCGGCTTTATCGGCCATGATAAGAACCTCGAACCTGGAGGATATTTCGTTCGTACCGGCAACGCCGGCACGAGTCGCAGGAGTTTATTCTACACATCGCCTGGAGCGCGACGTGAGTGGAAGGCGAAATCTTGAACCGCAAAGCTTGCGAAGGAAAGCCGCAAGGGACGCGAAGATCTCACATTCGGCGGCCCCTTAGCAGTTCGCGTAAGATTCAACTCCCCGGGCGACTAACAGCACGGACGGTAGCCATCGGCAGATCAAATCGGAGTATCTGGCGATATTTCTTGTGGTGGCCGGAAAAAACAGGTGTACAATTCCGCGCTATAGTTGCCGCCCGCAGGAGGTGCGCATGCAAGCCCGCCTCGCTTCACTTCTCTTGATTGTTCTCGTAGTGCCGGCTGCTCCGCAGGAACCGGGAGCCGCGCGACAAATCAACCAGAGAATCGAGATGAAAGAACAACGCTTAAACCAGATTGAGAACGATCGCACGCAGGCCCATCCGGCGCTGGTGCGGCTGCAACTCGTCCATCAGGATGCTCAGGAATTGTTTACTCTGAGCGCCGCTGTACAGTCCGACCTCCAGCAACTGGGAAGGGGCATGCTGACCAAAGATCTCGGGGCAAAGCTGAAGAAGATGGAGAAACTTTCCAAGCGGCTGCGGCAGGAAATGAATCCTTGATCGGGCAGGTTCCGAGGAGCAGTGGTGCAAGTTGCAACTCGGCTTGCGCGCTGCGACCATTGAGCTTGAGATTCCTTCGACTTTGCCCAGGACTGGCTCTTCGCTTCGCCTGACGAGCGCCTCTCAGGATGGCAATGCTAATAGCGACCCGGGAAAATGCGCCTAATTGATCTGCTGGTCTGCGGGCAGACCCAAGTTAATTTCTTTTAGCGTTTGGAATCCGTCTTTGACGACGGTGGCTTTGATGTTGTCCCTGGTTACCAGGACGGGGCTTAGCAATATAGCGGGAACGTTCGTCTTGCCGTTACCCAAGGTCGCGCCTGCGTCGGTTTTCTCGCCTTTCGCCAGGTGAACGGCCGCTTCGGCCGCGGTTGCCGCTTCGTTAGGAATGGATTTGTAAACGGTCATGGTCTGCGTGCCCTGGGCGATGCAGATCACCGCGGCCAGGTCCGCGTCCTGCCCTGAGACCGGCACCTTGCCGGCCAGGTTATGTTCGCGCAAAGCCTGAATCGCACCTCCGGCGGTTCCGTCATTCGAGGCTAGAACCGCGGCGATGTCCCCGCGGGAGGAGTCAATGGCCTTCAGCATGTGGAGGTAGGCTTCGGAAGGGAGCCAGTCGTTGCTATAGGCATCCGCGATGACTTTTATGTCTCCCCGATCGATATAAGGACCCAAGACGTTCATTTGTGCGTCATGCAGAGTCTTTGCACCTTCGTCGTGGGGAGAGCCGCCGATCAACACATAATTCCCTTTGGGCGCAAGATTCACAATCGATTCGGCCTGCATGCGGCCGATCTCAACCCGGTCAAAACTCACGTAGAGATCAACATCGCTATTCTGTACGAGGCGATCGTAGCTGATGACCTTCACATTTGCGGCCTTGGCTGCGTCGACGATGCGGGCAGCCTTATTGGTGTCGTGGGGCAGTAACACCAGCACCTGGATGCCAGCCTTGATCATGTCCTTCACTTGTTGGAGTTGAAGATTATCGTCGCCGTTGGCGTCGCTGGAGATCACATTCGCGCCGAGCTCTTTGGCCCGCGCCTGAAAAGAATTCAGGTCGGTCTGCCACCGCTCTCCCTTCATCGCTTCCACGGAAAATCCGATCTTGATTGTTTTGCTGTCGGTTTGCGCGTGCAGAAGTTGAGCGCCGAGGACAATAGCGAACAGGATGGATAGTATCGCTGACATTGGTCGGCGTTTTGCCAAGATATTTCCCCCGCGATTAGATTGGCCTCAGTATAGACGGGTGCGGACGACAGTCCTTGGTCACAAGGGTCACCGAGGACACACGAAAGGGAAAGGCGGAATATGCACTTCTGGGTATCGCTTAAACCCTGACGGGCTTCGGAGTAATGGTGGGGAGTCTGGCCTGGTGCCAGGCATCGAACCCTCCAGTCAGATTGAACACCTGCGTGAAGCCGGCGCGTTGCAGCAGGCTGCTGGCAATCATGCTGCGGTAGCCGCTTTTGCAGTGGACGGCGATGGGGGCGTGGTGGTCGAGTTCCGGGGGAGAAACTTTGAAATTGTCGAGCGGCCA
>DASYBM010000015.1 GCA_036500765.1 Candidatus Sulfotelmatobacter sp. | reverse complement strand
TGGCGGTGAGCCCGGAGCCCAAGCGAAGATCGCGCGTTGCGCCCCGCAAGGGCGAGCAACGAGAGCAGGTCGAGCAAGGGTCAAACGCGAGCTACTGGCCGAGACGAATGGACCCCACACCACCTCGGAACTCTTATTTTTTGGTCGTTGGTCGTTGGTCGTCAGTCGTCGCTTGTCTGGCGTCGCTTCTAGCTGGTCCCGTTTGTCCCTTCCTGCCCTCACACTTTCTGCATCATTCCAGTTACAAGATTGCGCGGGCTTAACATTCCTACTAAGGTGTAGACATGATTGAGGTGCACAAGAGTAAGACTGCCGTGTTGATCCTCGCGTTGGCTTGCGCCGGCGGAATGGTTTCGTGCCAACTGGGGTTTGTCGATGGTATGGACTCATCGGCTGGTGCGATGGCCGCGACCGCGACTCGGCAGGATGGGCCCTCGCTCATCATTGAGAACGATTCGCCGTTGCCCGATACTTCTCCCCACGTGCCGTATGAGGTGCGATTTCGAGCGCATGGTGGCGTTGGCGCGCAGCACTGGCGGATCGAGAAGGGAGCGATCCCGCCCGGGATGAAGTTTGAGGACGACGGTTTGCTGCATGGGCAGGCCGAGCGCTCGGGAGAGTTTGAATTCACTGTGGCGGTTACTGATGCGCGGCAGCAATCGGGTGTTCAGAAAGTGTTCACACTAAGAGTGCGGTCTGGGTTGAGTCTCGATTGGAAGAAGGGAGCGCGCGTCAGTGGGAACCGCATTGACGGAAGTGTGGAAGTCTTAAATGCTACTCCCGACGACATGGATTTGACGTTCTACGTGCTGGCCGTGGCGGAGAATGGGCGGGCGACGGCGATTGGATATCAGCGGTTTGTGCTGCGGTCGGGCGCGCCCGCGAAGGAGTTGCCCTTTGGCGAGACCTTGCCCCATGGGGGATATGTGGTGCATGTGGATGCGGTGGGGGAAGTAGCGGCGAAGCATCTGATTTACCGGGAGAATCTGCAAACGCCTGGGGCGCTGCAGGTTACGGTGGGGCCGTAATCTTTACGAGAGGTAGGCGGAGTCGGATGATGGCGGCGCCGGTTGCACAACTTGGGCAACGCGCCGCCGGGAGGTTAGTTCAGAGGACTAATCCAGACATGGCTTAATCCAGACTTGGCTTAATCCAAGCTAAGGCGCCACACCGATCGCAACACGGTCGCCGAACATATCTTCCTTCTGCGCTCCTGGGTTGCGCGAATCGGTCCAGGAGAAGCGGAAGGTGCCTGCGGAATCGACCGAAATTCCTTGATAATCGCCGTATTGGTTGGGGTCGACACCGGAGACGGTTTCGTTGGACTGGGCGGTCGTGATCCTGATGTTGCGACTCCAGGTCTGGCCGCCATTGATGGAGAGGGCGAAGTAACGGTCCGTCTTCTTTGAGGTCGAGTCGCGCCGCGTGTCATAGAAGCTGACGCCGACTCGGCCGTTGGGGGCGACGGTGATCTGGTGGTGGAAGTGGTAGGCGTTGGTTGTGTCGTCGTCCACTTTGGTTTCCGCCGACCAGGTCGCGCCGCCGTCATCCGAGTAGCGAACGTAAATGTTGGTGTTGGTATTGACGGTGTCCACGTCAGTGTAGGAGACGTACAAGCGTCCGGAGTGGGCGTTGCCTGCGGGGGAAACGGCAGTCATGGGATACGGCAGAATGCCGCGAATGTTCTGCGGTGGGATGAAGACGAAGAATCCCGTCGTATTCATGCGATAGCTGGTGACTACGACTCCAGTGCCGAAAGTCGCGCCGCCATTGCTGGATTTGGAGCAGTAAAGTTTCTTGCCGGTGTAATCTTCCCAGCAAGCGTAGACCGTGCCGTCCGGCGCGGTCGATACATTCACTCCGATGGTTGGATTCACGTGGGGAATGGCCGTGCTGCGGGTCCAGTTGGTCTTGCCGTCGCGGGAGTACATGACATAGGGAGTGTTGTTTTTCCCGTTATCGTCATACCCGATGTAGACGCTGCCGAAGTAAGGACTGGTGGAAGAGTTGTCGACGGTCATCATGTCGCGGTCGGGAAAGCTGCCGGCGTTGGTAAGCGTGGTGGCGACCCAGGTGGAGGTCCCGGCCAACTTGTAGGCAGTGCGTTGATCGGAGCACTCGAATGAGATAAAAGCGTCGCCGCTCATGTTGAACCCGAGCCAGGTGTCGTAGCAAAAAGCTCCATTCGTGGTGAGATTGGTGTTGGTCCAGGTGGCGCCTCCGTCCTGAGATTCATAGACCGCGGCGGTATTGGTGAGGTCGTTGACGCTTTCGAGGATGTGCATGGTGTTGGTGGGATCAACGGCGACGCTGGTTTCGCTTTGCGCGCCGGGCTCGTTGGTCACGTTCACATTTGGCCCAACCGAGGAGGGCGCGCTTTCCTGGGACGAGAGCACGGCAGATTGGGCGCTTCGAACCGGTGCAGTGCTGAATTTGTTCTGAGCCGGGGCAGCAGGGATCGATGTGATTATCAACAGCCATCCGGCGAAGAGCGCGGATAAGCGGAATGGGGGAGCGATATGTCTCATTCGGATTTCGTCTCCTGGGGGTTAGAGTTTTGTGAGGGCAGGTCCGGGTTTTAGAATCACGCGCCTGAGGGCATGCGCTCGCCCGTGAGGCTGGTGCGAGAGTGCCCGCAACTGTAGGCCAGAAGCGAGCGCAAGTCAATGTGCAGGAGTTTGCGACTATTTTGAGGAGGGACAAAACGCAGCGATGCGGCAGGAGCGAGATGCTCGCTCCTGCCGCATTGTTTTTCTTAGATTATTGTGAGTTGGACTGCGCTGTGGCTTCCTGTTTTACTTGCGCTTCGGTTTGGTTGGCGGCGGCATCCTGATCGGTCAGCTCTTTGGCCGCGGTGTTATCGGGCTGGGGAGCTGGGATATCGGAGGCCGTGGTTCCGGTGTCGGGAGCCTTGGGCATGTTGCCGGTGCCCTGTTTCTCGGCGAGAGTCTTCATTCCGTTGTCGAGTTGCTCCTCGAAGTGGTTGCGCATTTCCTGCAAGTCGTCGACCGAGACCGTGATCGTTTTGCCCGCGCCACATTCATTTTTCTTGCTGGCGGAGACGCTGGCCGTGACTTTGTTGTCGGCGTCGGGAGTGTCGGTGAGACGCGTGATCACATCGCCGCCGGTGAGTGAACATTCCTGTCCATCGGAGACTACGGTGATGGTGTTGTCCACGACGAAGGCGCGCCGGGCCGGGTCGAGGGCCGGAGGAACGTCGCCGTTGGGCGCGTTCGCGGGTTGCGGTTGTGCCTGCGCGTCGCCGCCTTGTGAGCCAGCCTGTTGCTGCTGCTCGGCGAGTTCTGCTTTTACCTCTTCGGCGATCGCCTCTTTCACCTCGGGAGTCAGTGTGACGGTCCCGGAAGTTGGGGCGGGCCCGTTATCGGCAGGCGCGTTGTCGTAGGAGTCAGGAGCTCCGGCATCGGCGTCAGCATTGGCTTCGGCGCGGGCCGCGTAGGCTGCCTGCAAGTTTTGGGAGATCAGATAATCCGTGAGCCAGAACGCCGCCGACGGATAGACCGGATAGGGCGCGAAATAGGGACCGTAATAGCCGTACCAGGGTGATCCGGCCCAGCCCCAGCCGCCGAAGCCGACGCCCCACGCCAGCCCGAAGCCCCAGGGGCGATATGCCCATCCATAAAATCCGGGATGGAAATAAAAGCCGGGATGATAGCCGTAATAGTTAAAGCCATGGTAGTAGTAGCCGCGATAGACGCCGACGTGGTAAGCGCCGTGCGAATAGTAGGTGCGCGAATAATAAGAATGTCCGCCGCGTGTAACGTAGGCGCGCTGTACATAGCCGTTGCCTCGGCCGTTGCCGACGACGCGCACTCCGTTGTGTTCGCTGACGATGGTGCGCCCGCCGTGCAGGTTGTTGTGAATCTGCATGCCATTGCGGTTGATGGAACGAATCTGTCCATTCGGTCGAATGCTCGCCGATCCGCCGCCGCGAAGGGATACAGTACGCCCGGGCGAGTGGGCGCTCATGGCGCCGTGAGTTCCGATGCTGCCTCTGGCGCCGCTCGGGTTTCCGCCATGACTGACGGTATTTCCCGGATGGCCCATCGAGCCTCCGGTGTGAGTGCTGGTGGAGCGTCCCCCCATGCTGTTTTCATGCGTGGCGCCGGTGTTGTGGCTGGGAGCGGAAGAATGACTGGGACCAGAAGAACGACTGGGACCAGAAGAACGACTGGGACCGGAAGAACGATTTGTGCTGGACGAGTGACTCGGGCTCGACGAATGACTTGGCGATGAGTTGTGGCTCGGAGCGCTGGAGTGGCTAGGCCTGCTCTCATGTTGGGCCGGCGGCGCGGACTCTGACTTGTGCTGGTCCTTGGCAAACGCCGAAACCGAAATCAATGACACCGCCAGCATGGCCTGAGCCACTATGTTGGCGGTACGAATAAGAGAACTCATCACAGCCTCCAGATTTTTTAATATTCACGCGTCCGTGACGCTTTCAGTATGGAGTCAAAGGATTCGCGGTGCTGCCGCCCATACTCAAGGGCTGGTATTGATAACACTACTACGCGGGTTTAGTTGTGCGCCGATTACTAAAGTGAGAGCACTCGCAAACGATCTGGTTGTGAGGTATTGCGGGTAGTGATTCTTTGACCGCGTTCGTTCGAAACCTGCACTTCGTGCAGAATAACAGTCGGGCTTTAAACATCGATGATCTTCGTTAGAGCAGCTTCTGCGTGTGCAAGAATCTTAATCTTGCAGGCTATCGGGACAGCGTATAATTTCCGCGTAATTCCTGCCTCGGACTCGCGACACGGGCCGAACCGCTGATCAGTATTCGCGTCTGAAGGCGCTTAAATTCTCTCAAAGCCATTCGCATGGCGGGCCATGCCCCCACGGAAGGAGATCCGATGAAGGTAAAGAAACAATTCGCAAACTTGAACTCTCGGCGTCGTGGGTGGGCGGGGAATTTTCTGCCGGCGTCGGTGATCGTGATGATGGCGGGCCTTGTTGCTCTTGCCGCGCCGGCCGCGCAAGCCCAGACCTTTCAAGTGCTTCACGCCTTTTCAGGCGGCAGTGATGGAGCGGAGCCTTGGGCTGGTGTGATTCTGGATCCGGCGGGCAACCTCTACGGAACTACTTTTTACGGTGGTTCTACTTCGGCCGGGTGTGTTGCCTTTGGCTATGGCTGCGGAGTTGTGTTCAAGCTAGACCCTGCCGGCAACGAAACCGTTCTGTATACCTTCAAAGGGCTGGCGAGCGGAATCAATCCTCGGGCGGGATTGCTTCGGGATAAGGCGGGCAACCTGTACGGCACAACGTTCGAGGGCGGAGATCTGAATTGCGGACGGGTTGGATGTGGAACCATTTTTAAGATCGACGCAACGGGCCACGTGAGTCTGCTGTATAGCTTCACCGGCAAGGGCGACGACGAACATCCCCAGTCACCCTTGATCGCGGATGCTGCGGGCAATCTGTACGGCACGACCGTGGGCCAGACCGCATTTACCAGCGGTACTGTGTTTAAGCTGGATTCCGCGGGCAATGAGACCGTGTTGCATGTTTTTACGGGACCGCCGGATGGAGGAATGCCGGTCGGATCGCTGGTGCGGGACGCGCACGGCAACCTCGCAGGCGCTACTTCTTATGGGGGAAATGGAACGGGTTGCGTCAGCCTGGGTTGCGGGCTGGTCTTTAAGATTTCTCCGACTGGACAAGAGAGCGTGCTGTATAACTTTACCGGCGGCACAGATGGGGCGTATCCGATCGTAAACCCGGTGCTGGATGCAGCGGGAAATCTCTATGGTACTACCGGCGACGGCGGCGACCTGAATTGCGGTCCAAACATTGCCCAGCCATACGGCTGTGGCGTGATCTTTAAGGTGAATTCGTCCGGCGTGGAAACGGTGCTCTACGCTTTCACTGGCGAAACCACGACTGGGTACAATCCGTACGCCGGTGTGATTCGCGACGCGGTCGGCAATTTGTATGGCACGACATACCGGGGAGGGACCTACGCAAGTGGAACAGTTTATAAAGTAGACCCGTCCGGCCATGAAACCGTGCTGTATAGCTTCACTGGCGGGGCCGACGGAGCGTATCCGGCGGCGGATTTGGCTATGGATGCGGAAGGCAATCTTTATGGAACAAACGTTAGCGGCGGCAACCTCTCCGGCTGCGGGGGAGGGGGCTGCGGAGTAGTTTTCAAAATTGTCCCCTAACGATTTGTTGGTTGAAGCGATGTAGACAATTGCATCGACCCGGAATGCGCCGGAGATTTCCGGCGCATTTTCTTGCTTTTGCCGGCTTCTTTTCCCAATCTATTTCGGCAGGGTTAAAACGATGACGCGGTCCGTCTCGTCTTGGCCTTGCGGGCGAAGCTTCAGGATTACGCCGTCCGCGGTTTGGGTTACGTTCAGTGGGTCGCCGGCTAGCAGATAGTGTGCCGATGCAATCTTGCCGGTTATCGGCGGAAGCGCCAGCAGCGGGGCCCTCCAGTTCAGGATGTGTACGTAAACTTTGTTTTCTTTCTGCGTCGTGACTCCCCAGTCACCGGGAGGGATGGGGCCGCCGCGCGTACCGTAGATCGATTCGCCATATTTTGCCAGCCACTCGCCGACAGCGTGCAGTCGCGTGACGAATTGGGGATCGATCTCGCCGTTCGGGTACGGTCCGATATTCAGCAGAAGATTGGAATTGTTGCCGGCGGCGCGGACCAGTTTGCGCTCGAGGTCGGCGGGACTTTTATAGTTGCTGTCGCCGATGTTGAATCCCCAGGCGCCGTTGAGCGTGTCGGAACTTTCAAGCGGGATTTCGCTGCTTACATATTTTGTGTTGAAGCCGGCGGTGTTCTGGCCGGGGAGATCGCGCTCGAAAGTTTGCACGTCTTCGCCGGGACGCGGGGTTTGATGGTGGTTAGGAATGATCAGCGCCGCGGGTTGCAGTTGATGAATCAGCGCGTAAGTTTTGGCGAGATGCCAGTCGGCGTCGGGCTTGTCCCACATGCCATCGAACCAGATGCCGGCGATGGGGCCGTAGTTGGTGAGCAGCTCGCGGAGCTGGCCGTCCATGTAGGTGTCGAGGTAGGCGTTCCAGTCGCCGTGGTCGGGACGGCCATTGTTCCAGTTCGTCTGGCCGCGTGGATAGTAGTCGGGATTATGCCAGTCGAGTTGCGAATAATAGAAGAAGAGCTTGATGCCCTGGCGATGGCACTCGTCGGCGAGCAGTTTCAGAGGGTCCTTCTTATAAGGTGTCCGGGCAACGATGTTCCAGTCCGAGATTTTCGAGTCGAACATGGCGAAGCCGTCATGATGGCGGGAAGTGATGGTGATGTATTTCATGCCGGCGGCTTTGGCGAGAGCGACCCAGGTGGCGGCGTCGAATTTTTCGGGATCGAAAAATGCAGGCAGGCGATTGTATTCGTCGACAGTGAGATGGCGGTCGTGGAAGACCCATTCGCCGTCGCCGAGCACGCTGTAGACGCCCCAGTGAATGAACATGCCGAATTTCATGTCCTGGAATTCACGGCGGGCTTGCAGATTCTCGGGGGTGGGGCGATAGTCGTCGGTTTGGGCGAAAGAATTTGCGACGACTACACCGGCCAGGAAGATTACAGCGATAAGATACTTAGCGCTGGTGGAGCGCGGAAGCGTTGCCATGGTTCGTTCTCCCGGGCTAGTCTACCCGAGGACGAGAGGAGGAACCACTGAGGGAACGGAAAATGAGACGATTCGCAGCCGTGATTGCTTTACTGTCTGTCAGCGCCGGGTGCCTGGCAGCCGATACAGAAAACTTCAACCACGTAAAGATTCGCCGCCACCGCAGTGCCAATGACCGAGTGCTGGTGGACAAGGTCGGCGTCCTCACTTTTGACGATGGCAATCACAAACTTTCTTACAAGAGTATTGTCGATGACCGATTCCAGGTGCAGGACAAATTCGAGGCTGCATATAACGATGTCACGAAGATCGTATTCGAGGTGACCACTCACATGCGAGGAGGAGGCTGGGCACAGCTGATCAGCGCCGCCAGCCTTCCCGGCGCGATGATAGGGCCGGTGATTTCCGGCCAGCACGTTAACGACTACTGGCTCTACCTCGAGTACAAGAATGGCGGCCAGACCGAACAAGTTTTGCTCGAAGTACCGAAAGATTCGTCTGCGAGAGTGATCGACAAGACTACGAGCCTTTTTGGTTCCCGCGTGACTATGAGCGAATTTCAAGAACAAGGGGAGCCCATCGATCGCCGTACCCTTGCCGACTTTGAATCGAAGCATTCCCTGAAAATCAATAAGAGCGAAAGGCCCCTTCCCGAAGCCGAACCGGATAAGGCAACGATTGTCGTTGTGTGCCCGCCGTTGGCTGCTCGCGATTCCGGAAAAGGAAATCAATTCAAGCTGCATGCCGACGGTCATGTGATCGCTGTGAACAAAGAGGGAACGTACAGCATCGCATATCTCGATCCGGGCCAGCATCAGTTGGTGTCACAGTCGGAAAATGCGAACGGATTTGAAACGGAACTTAAGGCGGGAAAGACGTACTACTTTCTACAGAACACGTTCCAGGGAGCCTTTCGATGGCAAACCGCGCTGTCGCGCAATAGTCCGGAACTCGTGACTTATCTCATGAGCGGCACCTATTACTCGGACTGGAAGCGCAAGTAGGTCGAGCTGCGCTCGACGGACGGACGAATGCGTCCGTCCCTACGTTATTTCGCTTTACTTACTGAATGGGGGTGACTTAGCGCGGCGGTGTGGAGGGCAGGCCCATCTGGGCACGCACTTGCTGCCATTCCTCGGTCACGCGGGGCTCATGGGAGAGTTCGGAAGCGCGGCGTAGCGACTGTTCCGCTTTCGGCAAATCGCCAAGCTTAAACAGGCATTCCCCGCGACCGGCCCATGCGAACCAATCTTCGGGAAATTGCTCGATTGCCTGCTCGAAGATAGGCATGGCTTGATCGCACTGGCCTTCTTCATCGAGTTCGAGGGCGGCCTGCACGTGCGCTTTGGTCAGATTCCGCGCCACCGGTTGATTGTGGGGCGCGTACTGGTGAGCTACGGTAAAGATTGTCAAATCATCTTTCCACATGGCTTCCTGCTGCACCGTGAATCCAGCGAACGCGGCAGCTAATAGACCAACTGCGCACAAAAGCAGGATGCGCCCTCTGCCGGCCAAGTGGTATGCGGCCGATAGAACGAGCATGAGTCCCGCCAACGGAAGGTACGTGTAGCGGCCATGCAGAAAATCGCCGGGATCGAGGGAATTTAGGTTTAAAGTCAACAGAAGCGGGAGCACCAGGAGAAGGCTCCCGATCAGCAACGCGAGCTGGATGCGGACCGCCTCGGGTTGTGAGAGATCGTGCCGAGCCTTTTGCCAAGCCCAGCCGCAAACTGCCGTCAGGACCGTTGCGGCGCAGAGTACGCCCAATCCCGGCAACAGGACAGCGTGAAGAGAAAAAGAGTCGGCGATGGTGGGATCCGCGAAGGCCCGCGGCTGCACCGGCCAAAGCAGCACTTTGACGTAGAACCAGAGAGTGGCGGGCCAGGAGAGTAGCAACGTACTCCAAGGCAGGTGCTGAGTGCGAGGGCTCAGTTGGCCATTGAGAGCGCTGACTCGCAGCAGCAGATAGATGCCGGTCGCGCCGAGGAAAGGAAGAGTCCAGCGGAGCGCAGAAACGGCGCGAAGTCGAAGCGCTTCGTTTCGCGCCTTCGCCATGTCCTCATTGCTCGCTTTGGCGGGTGGAGCGGTCAGGGTCACGGCAAAAATGATTGCGGGCAAAACGATGGCGGTTTCTTTCGTCAGCAGCGCGGCCAGACAGAGCGCGGCAGAGCCGGCAATCCACAGGGATGAATTCTCGGCAGGTCTGCGGCGGCGAGATTTCTTGAGAGATCTTCCGATGACGGATTGATCGGCGGATGACGGCTCGGAATACTTGAGATATAGGAGGAGGCTGCCGAGTATTGCGGCGGACATAACTGGGTCAGGGACCGTGACCCACGCGACGGATTCAACCTGGGCGGGATGCAGTGCGAAGAGTGTGCCGGCGAGCAACGCGGCGACGCGATCACGCAGCAGTTTCCATACCAGTAGAGCAAGCAGAGCAGCTACTGTCAGGTGCTTCATAATGCTGAGCAGGTGCCAGCCCCACGGAGACTCTCCCGAGAGGATGAAGTTCAGACGCAGCCACAACACGAATAGGGGGCGGTAGAAACTTGCCGGACCACCCGCGACCTGAGCCCACACGTAGCTGGTGAAGTACTCCCATACGTGGCCGGGCCACTGTATGCGCGGATCGCCCACGAAACGGTGATCGTCGAGGACAAATTGGAAATTCAACGCGGAGCTATAAATTGCGAAAACAATCGCAGCAAGGGCGACCGCCACGATCCCAGTAGTTCGGGGCGACAGCGAGGGTCCGGCTTCCGCCTTTGCCGCGGCGGAGAATTTCTGCTCCCGATTCCGGCTGGAGATTTTCATCTTGGTCAACACATGCTGGGTGAATGCAATGCCGGGTGAACCCATTGTAAGAGCAGGGCAATCCAATCGAACAGTCGGATCAAAATTAGGAAGAAGCGGGGGGCCAACGTCGATTGCAGCAATTCCTGGAACGATTCGCTCGCTTTTCATTACAATCGACCGATCCCTGGCGTTGCGAATCGTGGTTCAAAAGGAAGAGCAGATGGGGCAGGCGAACGGGTTGGTTCGGGTTGCAAGCCGTTATTCGGTGGACGAGACTGTGCGGCGGTTGCAAGCGGCGTTTGCGGAAAAGGGGATGCAGGTGTTTGCTGTGATCGATCACAATGGCGAAGCCGAGAAGGTCGGATTGACTATGCTTCCGACGAAAGTGGTGATCTTCGGGAGTCCGAAGGGTGGAACTCCGCTGATGGTGGCCGCTCCGAGCCTGGCGATTGATTTGCCGCTGAAGGCGCTGGTGGCGGAGGACGGCGCTGGTAAAGTCTCGGTGACATACAACAGTCCGGAGTATCTGAAGGAGAGGCATGGCGTGCCTGAGGAGTTGATCAAAAATCTCGCGGGTGCCAGCGTTTCGATTGCGAAAGCTGTGGAATAATGCGGAGCGTGTGGCCCTGGATGCATTCGTCGTATATTCGCGAGCTGCGATTACGGTTCGAGAGCAGAAAGAAACAGGTTTCTCGACTTCGCAAAATGGCGCGTCTTTACGCGCCATTTTGCTACGCTCGAAATGACAGGAGATGTAGAGATTTCTGAGTGGGACCGAGAACAGTGTGATCGAGAACTCAACTCCAAATCCGAATCGAGCGCGCGACCATTTGGCCAATGAGCGGACGTTTCTGGCGTGGGTGCGGACCGGGGCGGCGATCGTGGTGTTCGGATTCGCCATTGGACGATTCTCGCTGGCGATGCGGCAGTTGACCGCCTTGCAGGGTCATCCGATCAAGACGGCGGGGCTTTCGGTTTGGATGGGAGCAGGGACGATTGTCGCGGGAGTGGCGCTGGTGGTGGCGGGGCTGGCGCGGTATCGCAAAACGCGAATGCAGTTGGAGGCGATGAAGTTCGAGCCAGCGGGGTTTGTGCTGGACTTCATCACGCTGTTGACGGTGGTGTTTGGGCTGGCGCTGGCGGGGTATTTGATTTATACGGAGAAGATTTTGGGGTAGCAGAACGGCGCGTCAGGCCAGGCGTTTGAGCCCTGCATGCACCCTCGAGACCGCCGAGCTTCGCTCGGCCTGGACGGGCGAATGCGCCCGTCCCCACGGACAAGACCTTATGGCGAACGATCTGGAAAAAGAGGCGGCGGCGAGGGCGAGTTTGCGGTTTGTGAAAGAGGGGCAAGTTGTCGGGCTCGGTACGGGATCGACTGCGGCATTTTTTATCAAGCTGCTGGCGGAGCAGGTGAAAGAGGGGATGCGGATTCGCGGGATTCCGACTTCGGTGCGGTCGAAGGAACTGGCGGAGAGTTTGAGGATTCCGCTGACGACGCTGGACGAGTGCCAGGAGATCGACGTCACGGTCGATGGCGCGGATGAGGTTGATCCGAAGCTGCGGCTGATTAAAGGCGGCGGCGGGGCGATGTTGCGGGAAAAGGTTGTAGCGTCGGCGACGAAACAGTTGGTGGTTGTGGCGGATGCGTCGAAGCAGGTGCCGATGCTGGGAGCGTTTCCGCTGCCGGTGGAGGTAATCCGGTTCGCGCAGGCGCTGGTGGCGAAGCGGATTGGTGCATTAGGAGCGGAAGTTTCGGTGAGGAAGAATACGGACGGGAAACCCTTTGTGACCGATGAGAAGAACCACATTCTGGATTGCAGATTCGGGAAGATTCGGGATGCGGATGGACTGGCGCGAGAGTTGAGCGGCATGCCGGGCGTGGTCGAGCATGGGCTGTTTATCGGGATGGCCAGCGTCGTGCTAATTGCTCACGGGAGTGAGATTGTGGAGTTGAAAAGAAGCTAGTGTTGATTCTTGATTGTCGATCGAAAGCCCAACTCATATTTGCTGCGATTTTCAATTAATAGTCAAGAGTTATCAATCAACAATTCCAACGGAGTGGAATGGCAACTGGAGCACAAGTTCGACGGTGGAGTGGGACCTCGCGGAGGCGGGTGCCGCGCTTCCAGTTGCAAGCGCCTTTGGATGTGACTGTGCTGCGCTCGGGAATTCCGGACACTGTGCCGGGGCGCTCGGTGAATGTGTGCGAGCGCGGGATTGCGGCAGTGCTGGCAGGGGAACTGATTACGGGCGAGACGGTGGGGATTGAAGTGCGGCTGCCGCGGACGGCGGATTCGCTGCGTACCCGGGCCCTGGTGCGCTATCAGGACCGGTTGCGCTGCGGGCTGGAATTCGTCGGGCTGTCGGCCGAGCAGCGTGGAACGATTCGGGATTGGGCGAAAGAAGCGAAGGCAGAGACCGATGCCAATGCAGGTGTGGTTCCTGCAATGGCGAATACGAGCGGAGATGCTGGCGGCGCTAGTGGGCTGATCTCAGCGAGCTCAGCTTCAATCGGGCCAACCTCAATCGGCCCTTCCAGCGAGCCGAGATCGATCGGGGCAGCGCCGCAGAAGCCGAGAAAGAAGCGACCCGTCCCGGCCACGGCCATTTTTCTGGTCTTCCTAATCCTCGCGGCGATTGTGTCCGGCGTGCTCTGGTGGAGATGGAACCGCGGATGGGAGGAGCTGGAATCGGGGTTAAAGAACCCGGAGATTGTGACTGCAGAGAAGGTTCCGACGCAGATTTCCACCGAGGTGATGGAGAAGTTGCTGATCCATCGGGTCGAGCCCACGTATCCGGCGGAGGCGCGAAAAGAAAACCTAGAGGGAATTGTCGCGCTCGACGTTATCGTAGGACGCGATGGCTCAGTGCTGAAGGTACGCGCATTGAATGGTCCACAAGTGCTGGCCGCAGCGGCCATCGACGCGCTGCGCTGGTGGAAGTTTGAGCCTTATCGCGTGAACGGGGAACCGGCGGTGGTAGAGACGACCATGGCGGTGGAGTTTAAGCGGTAGGGCTTCCGGCCCTCGGCTTCCGGAAAATCACAGAGCGCTCGGATTGCAGTGTTGCGGAATCGCCGGAAGTCGCGATTTTGCGGAAGCCGGAAGCCGCAGTTCAGTTCTTCAGCTTGCGCAGGGCGCGCAAGACTGCCATGCCGCTGATGGCAAAGCAGACCACGGCTCCGAGTGTGGCGACCAGCATGAAGCGGGCGCTGAGGTGGAGGAAGTCCGCTGCCAAAGCACTAACCGCAAAGACGAGTCCCACTACGTTGAGCCACAGCGGCGCCTGCACTTCTCTACCAACCGGGGCGCTCCCATTTTTGCGCAGCCGCAATTGCAATAAAAGAGCCGCGAGTCCGATGGCCGCAACGACTACGAGGGCGAGCGGGCTGTAGAAAGCGGAGCGGGTGGTGTAGATCACGACCAAAGCCAGGGCGAGCAACAGGAGTCCGGCGGCAATAATGCTGCCGCGGCGCGATTTGGGGCCTGGGGGCGGGTTAGAAGCGGCGTCGGACAAGGAGTTCTGTCCCCAAGTTATACAGGTCGCCAGTCCGGGTTTCAAATCGAGAAGGGGTTCGCGCCTTTTCTAGGCGTCGGGAACGCGGGAGGCCCCGGCTAACCACTCGGCGGGCCGGGGATCGCCATTGTTGACGGCATAAAGCACGAGTTCGACGCGAGTCGAGACGCCGAGCTTTTCGAAGATGCGGTAGAGGTATTTCTTAACGGTATGTTCACTAAGGCTGAGTTCACGAGCCACCTCGCGATTGCCCATGCCCTCGGCGACGAGGGCGACCACCTGTTCCTCGCGGGGCGTGAGCAGATTATTTCCACTCGAGTTGAGCACGCGCAAGGAGGGCACCTCGGAGATCAGGTCCATGAGGTAGTTGAGCTGTTCGGTGTTGGCCCAGATTTGGCCAGAGGCTACGCGGAGCAGGCACTTGCAGAGCAGACGCAGGTTGGCGTCGGTGATGGGAAAGATGCCGCGGGCCCCGGAGCGAAACGCACTTACCACCAGTTCGCGGTCGCAACTATCGACCAGCAGAACCTTGGGAATTTCCGGATGCGAGAGATGAAAGCGGCGCAGCGTGACCACGGTTTCGGCGACATCGGCGGGCTGGCTCACCGACAAAACTGCGATCCGGGGAGGCTTCTGTGTAATGGCCTGGAGAATCGCAAGACTGTCCATGGGACAGGTCGTGATGTGAAACTCCGGACGGCGGCGCAGCGCGCTGGTGAGCAACTGCGCCTGCATTCGATTGGAGTCCGCGATGAGGACACCAATGGCAATCGACGTCGGTGCGGCGGACGAAGGACACATCAAAGCAGGTCTCCCGAAAACTAGAGGTCCCCAAGAACTGCCGATTCCAAGAACTGCTGATTCCAAGAACTGCCGATTCCAAGAAGCGAAAGAGAAGCGATGCGGCGATTGTAGGGACAGGAAGTTAGGTTCACAAGGAAACTCGTCACAAAATCCGCATACGGCGTTCAAAATGGGAATCAGGATTTTGGGTTGGCGGGAATCTGAGGAACACAGGCTTGCGCTGTGGAAGGGCCAGAACCGAACGACGGCGCGGAGCCTTTCCTGGAATCGATAAAAACCGCGTGGATACTGTTGTTCCGGTGGATTGAATTCAGAAGGTCAACTTCGGCTGAGGCGGTTGATGCAAAATTGGCCGCCTATTCTTGTGACTTGGCAAACATGCAAGTCTACTTTCGTGGGTACTCCCAACGGAGATGCCTGCCCGCCCTTTTCGGAGCTGCGATCCGGCCCCGTTCACCCGTAAGCGCCTGATTTTCGTAGCACCTTTGCTCTGTCGTGCGTTTTCCTGAAAAAGGAACACAGTCTACTTTCGTAGACACCACTTCCCATGTCTTGCCCGGACTTCGCAGTGAGCCTAACGTGCGCAGAGTAGAGAGCGTCACGCCTGCCTGGTGAAGCTCATCTCCGAATAACGGAACAAGGATAGCGGAACGAGGGCCATGAAACAGCATTTTCTAGTCACACAAGTCATCGTAATCACTCTGCTGGCGATCGGATGCGGTTTGGCCGCGTGTGCGCAGGTGGAGAGGACGGACCTGGGCGGTAATGGCGGTAATAACGAGACTTCCCGATCAAGCCTAACCGGGGCTGGAGCGGGAGGCGGCAGTACAGCGGCCGCAAAAGCCGGAGAAGCGGATGGCCTGGGAAACCCCACACTCGGAGGGGAGCGCCATCCGCTTTACCGGTTACGACCCAGTGACATAGTGGATATTAGTTTCACCGTCGCGCCGGAGTTCAACCAGACCTTGACCGTGCAGCCGGATGGGTACGTGATGTTGAAAGACGCGGGCATGGTGGAAGTGCAGGGCCTCAACCTGCAGCAATTTAGCGAGGCCGTGCAGAAGGCTTATCGGGGATATTTGCACGATCCCCAGGTGGCCGCGGCCCTGAAGGATTTTGAGCGGCCTTATTTCATCGTAGGGGGCGAAGTAGGCAAGCCGGGCAAGTATGAGCTGCGCTCGGACACGACCGTATCCGAAGCGGTTGAAGTGGCGGGAGGACTGACCCAACAGGCGAAGCATTCGCAGGTAGTGCTGTTCCGGCGGGTCAACGATGAGCTGGTGGAAACACGGCTGCTCAATCTGAAAAAAATGCTGAAGCAACCCAGCCTGAGAGAAGATGAGCACTTGCGGGCCGGGGATATGGTGTTTGTGCCGCAGAACATGATCTCAAAAATCGCACGCTACCTCACCAAGCCGTCTATGAATATGTACATCAGTCCCACGCAATTTTAGAAAACCATCTCCCATGGCAGATCAAGACTCAACTCGCGAGCGAGAAGCGACAGCAGCGCCAACCATGCGTGAGCTGGCGATGGTGCTGTTCCGCCAGAGAAGAGTTTTTGTCTGGGCGTGGGGATTAGTGCTCGTGGCCGCGGTAGTGTACGCGTTTGCCGGCGTGAAATATCAGGCCAACATGAAAGTGCTGGTGCGCAGAGGCCGTGCCGATGCTCCGGTGAGCACAGGCGAGAACGCTCCGCTGGACCTGACTCGGATGACGGTCACAGAAGAGGAGCTGAATTCCGAGGTGGAGTTGTTGCGGGATGATGAAGTGCTGCGGCGCGTTGCCCTGGAGACGGGGTTGGGAAAGGACGACTGGCTGTATTTTCTGAGGCCGGGCGAAGGTCAAGCCGAGCGCGTGGAACGGTCGGCGCGGCAACTGGGCAGGAAGCTGAAAGTGGAGCCGATGAAGAAGACCAACTTGATCGCAATCAGCTATGCGGCAGACGATCCGCGGCTCGCGGCGAAGGTACTGCAAGCAGTGGCCGCGGCTTATCTGGAAAAGCATATGGAAGTGCATCGCCCGAGTGGTCAGGAGAATTTTTTTGAGCAGCAGACCGCGGAATCTCGCCGGCAGCTTGAGGATTCGCAACAAAAGCTGCTGCATTTCGCCGCGCAGTACGGAGTCGTGGAGGCCACCGAACAGCGCGATCTAGCGCTTCAAAAGTTGAGCGAAGTGGATGCGAACTACCGGCAGACGGGCATCGATCTGGCCGAGACGCAACAGCGGGTTGCGGATTTGGAAAATCTGCTAGCGAAGTTGCCGGAGCGCACGACCACGCAGGTTCGCATCGCCGATAACCCCGAGTTACTGAAAGCGCTAAAGGCGAGCTTGTTGGATTTGCAGTTGAAGCGCACCCAACTGTTGACCAAATTCGAGCCAAGTCACCGCCTGGTGCAGGAAGTTGACCACCAGATTGCGCAGGCGGAGGCGACTATCGCTGCGGAGAATGCCTTGCCGTTGCGCGACGAAACCACCGACAAGAACGCGCACTACGAGTGGGCGAAATCGGAACTGCAACAGGCGCAAGTGCAGGTGTATGGCCTGCTCGCGCGTCAGACCGCGACCAGGAAGCAGGAGGCCGAATACCGGGCCGCGGCGCGGGGCCTGGGGGAGGCGGCCATCGTCCAGGGGGATTTGTTCAGCACGGAGAAGGCCGCTCAGCAGAACTATCTGCTTTATGTGAAGAAGCAGGAAGAGGCGCGAATGAACGATGCGCTCGATGAGCGGGGCATCGTGAACGTGGCCATCGTAGAGCATCCTGTGGCCCCGGCGTTGCCGGTGTGGTCGGCCTGGGCGGTGCTCGCGATCGGATTCGTTACCGCTGGTGCAGCGGGCACAGGCGCGGCCTTTGCCTCCGATTACCTGGATGCAGGTTTCCGAACGCCAGACGACGTATTGACATACTTGAATTCACCGGTGCTGGCATCGTTGCCGCGAAAGTCGCGAAGAAAGCTTTCTGCATGACTGTCGAAATAATTGGCGCGGAGGTCTTGGGGCAGGCAAGCACGCGGGAGACCGTGCGTCCCGAGGTGAGAAGTGTGTTTCAGCCCGGGTACTGGAATCCGGAGCACTTCGAGCGGGAGCAGATTCACGGCCTGGTGCGGCAGGTCTTCTTTTCAAGTGCGGAGAGAATTGTGCGCCAGGTAGTGTTTAGCGCGGTCGATGCGGAGACGGACGTAAAGAGTCTCTGCCTCCAGGTCGGAGAGGCCCTGGCAGTCGAAACTGCGGGAACTGTGGCGATCGTGGGAGATTATCGGCACGTTGTATGCCCTGGCGCCGTTGCTCAAGCTGAGATGCAGGATCATACCTTCGACGAACACGGCATCGCTGGCAGTGAAGCGCAGCGGCAGTCCGCGATCCGGGCGCGGAGCAATCTCTGGCTGGTGCCAGCCGGCCAAGGAAATGACGGCGACCGAGGAAAGATTGCATTGGCGCAAGAGACTCTGCGCGAGACGCGAACGACATTTGAATACTCGATCGTCGAAGGGCCGCCCGCCGGGGAATGGAATGGGACGATGGCTATGGCGCAATTCGCGGACGGAATCATTCTGGTCTTGTCGGCGCAGCACACGCGGCGGGCCACGGCCCGCAAGATGAAAGAGACGTTGGATGGGGCACACGTGCGAATCCTTGGAACCGTTCTTCGCGACCGGGTCTTTCCCATTCCGCAGGGCATTTATCGGAGACTGTAAGAATCACGGTTGCTCGCGATTGAGATCCAAGATAGCGAATTGAAAGTGGGTAGAGTTGGGCTCTCCTTTTTTTAATTCGGAGCAACCGGATCCGGCGGCGGTTGACTGGGCGCGTCTGATTCCTGGTCAGACTCCAGGGCTGGGCAGACCGAACCTCGGCAGACCCAGCCTCGGCAAACCCGGCCTTCGCGAAGCAGAGTTTCGCAGAAATGGAAAGAAGCCGGTGCAGTCAGTCCGGCCGGGCACGCCAGGTCGCAAGCCGGGAAGCCAGGCCCAGATCGTGGCACAGACTGCGGCCGCATACACAACGGAGAGCTCACTGACGTATTTGTTGCCACATCCGCTACAGGGGCAGATGGCCTGGAAATGGATCCGCGCCACGGCGGCAGATTTCGCGCTGGTAGCACTAAATTGGCTGTTGATCGGGGCTCTGCTGGTACCGCTGCGCGCGCTTTTTCCCCATGTGAATCTGTTCCATTATGCCGCCGGCGCGCCCGCTTGGCTGCTGGGTCTGGCCTTTCTTCACGCGGTGTTGATCACGCTGGTGGCCTACGCTGAAGGTTTGCATGCCGAAGAAACGGGCTTGCGGGGAGAGGTTCGCATTCTAGGGAAGTCGGTGCTGTGGGCGACCACGGTGCTCTGCGTTACTTATGGCTTGCAGGGGGCTACACGGGGCACGAGCGCTCTATTCTGCGCCGCTGGAATGCTGCATTTCGTCGCGTTGTGGACTTGGCGGGGACAAAGAGCAAGGCTGGAGCGTCATCTGCCAGCGAGCGCCGAAACCCGCAACGTGCTGGTCGTGGGGGCTGGCGGAGTAGGTCGGCGAATCGCTTCGTATATTGAACAGCATCCTGAGGAAGGCCGAACTGTCTGCGGTTTCCTCGATGACGAGAGACCGATAGGCAATGACGTAATCGGGCGGGTACGCGAGTTGGCGCGGCTCGCGCGCATGGGATTTGTCGACGAGGTCATTCTGGCGTCGCCACATAACCGCGAGCTGACGCGGCAAGTGTTGCACGAATCGCGCCGGTTGCGGCTCGATCTGAAAATAGTCCCGGAGTTGTTCGGCTGCAAGACCGGCGGAGGCACGGAGCGGCTCGGAGATTTGCTGTTGATTAGCCTGCACAACGAGCAATTGCCGGCGGCCGGTCTGGTGTTGAAACGGCTGGTTGACGTAATCGGAGCGGGGCTGGCATTCGTGGTGCTCACACCCTTGCTGGCAGCGATTGCGGGGTTGATCAAACTCGATTCGCGCGGACCGGTGCTGTACTGCGCGCCGCGGGCCGGCCGCAAAGGACAACGGTTTCGCTGCTACAAATTTCGCACCATGGTAAGCAATGCGGACGCGTTGAAAGAGCCTTTGCGGCGAAATAATCAGCGTTCCGGGCCATTTTTCAAAATCGCCGACGATCCACGGATCACGCGCCTGGGACGGTTTCTGCGGCATTACAGCATCGATGAACTGCCGCAGCTCTGGAACGTTCTGAAAGGAGAGATGAGTTTGGTGGGTCCGCGGCCGCATCCGCTGGACGACGTTGCCGGCTATGAGATCGAACATCTGGCGCGGCTGGATGTGACGCCGGGGATTACAGGGCTGTGGCAGGTTACGGCGCGCCGCGACCCGTCGTTTCAGCGCGGCATGGACCTGGATCGGGAATACATTCACACCTGGAGTCTGGGGTCTGATATGCGAATTTTGCTGAAAACGGTTCGAGTGGTGCTGTGCGGGAGCGGAGACTGATGCCGGCGACCGCGCTACCAGCACGGCGGCTGGAAGCCGGGACGGATCTCCTGGTCTGGGCTGGGCAGGTGGCTCTGCGTCCGCTACAGGCATTGATGGCGGCGCCGTCTCTGCTGTTCGTGACGGCATTGACGGCGATGCTGCTGCGGCATCCCGACGTGGCGTTTTATCAAATTGACCGCGTGGCGTTCGGCCTTTTGATCGTGGGGGTCGGGGCGCGGGCGATCGTGCTGCGGGAACGGCTGTTGGTGCTGGAACGCGTGAGTTGGCCGATGATCGGGTTGATCCTCCTGGCGCTCGCCAGCGTGTTGGCGCAACCCTTCGATCATGAGACCTGGAGCTTGTTCGCGTCGAAGCTCATCGTTCCCTTTGCGCTGTTTCATCTGGCGGCACTGGTTTTCACGAACGAGCGACGGATCCGGCAGTTCGAAGTGTATGCGCTGATCGTGCTCGCGTATCTAACTTTTACGGCAATCGCGTTTCTATCGGGTGCGCACGCGCTGATCTTTCCGCGGTTCATTCTCGACGAAAGCCTTGGGTTTCATGCCGATCGGGCGCGGGGGCCGCTATTGCAGGCCGTCGCGAATGGAGTGTCTTTGAACGTTCTCGGCCTGCTCGCCCTGCATGCATACCAACGGGGAAGCGCACGGGGGATCAAGATTGTGGTGCTTCTGGCGTCGGTGCCGGTTGCAATTCTGGCCACGATGACGCGGGCGATCTGGCTGTCGTTCGCGGGAACCGTGGTCGCTGTGATCTTCCTGTCGAGGAAGTTCTTGAGGACGCGAACGAGTAATCGCACCTTACGCCGCGTGTGCCTGGGCGTGTTGTTGGTTGCGGGAGTGGCGATCGCCATGGTTTTGAGCTCGCGGGAGATGGCAGACGCGCTGAGCGACCGGCTGACGGAACAAGGCCCCGTGGATTATCGCGAGGCAGTGTATGCGGGCGGATGGCAGATGTTTCTGGAGCGTCCGCTGACGGGTTGGGGCTTTCACCAGATGCCGGGGGAGCTGCCGCGCCATGTCAGCGGATACCGGGAAAAAGTGCTCTATCCCCACAATACCTATCTGGAGTTGCTGGTGGAGTTTGGAGTGGTGGGACTTGCGCTGTATTTGTGGCTGATGTGGGAGATGTGGCGGCTGGGTCGCGGTGCGATTCCAATGGGGGAGGAAAGCGGATTCCTCGACCGGGAGTTCCATCGTGTGTGGCCGATTGTGCTCGCAGTGTATTGGGTAAACGCGGCCATGGTAGTGATGAGCTACCAATTTGTGAATGGCCTGTTATTCACGCTGGCCGGAATGCTGGCGGCGCAGCAGCGCAGGGCGTCGGAGGCTCGTTCATGGTGACGGTCGCGTATCTTTCCAATCAATTTCCGTCGCCGGTCGAGCCCTACGTGGTGGAAGAGATCGAGGAATTGCGCAGGCGGGGAGTTCGAGTAATCGCGGGCAGCGTACGAAAGCCAAAGACGCAATCGGAATTCGGGATTGGATGTATGCCGGAAGTGGTACTGGAGGCGTTGCCAGCAATTGTTCTGCTGCGAGCGGCATGGTTCTGCGTGGCGCGGTGGAATCGGATTTCATCGTTGATGGCATGGGTTTTCTATCGCGGTCCTGAAGGGCCGTACCAGCGGATGAAGGCGCTGGCGCATACGTGGCTGGGAGCCTGTTACGCGGTGCGGCTGGAAAAACACGGCGTAGATCACATCCACGTGCACCACGGCTATTTCGGATCGTGGATTGCAATGGTGGCGGCGCGGCTGGTGGGCGCGGAATTCAGCATGACGCTCCACGGATCGGACTTGCTTCTGCATGGAACGTTTCTCGAAGCCAAGCTACGGAACTGTGCTTTCTGCCTGACCGTGTCGGAGTACAACCGGAATTACGTTCTGGAGCACTATGCCGGTATTGATCCTGCGAAAGTAATTGTGAGTCGTATGGGTGTGGAAGTTTCGGTGCGCGAGCCTCTCGCGCTTGCAATGCGTGACAGTGAGCCGCCGGTGCTGTTGGCAGTGGGAAGACTGCACGCAGTGAAGGATCATGCGTTCCTGCTTCGAGCATGCGCCCAACTAAGAGACCTCAACGCCGACTTCACGTGCTTGATTGCGGGAGAGGGACCGGAGCGCAGACAGCTCGAAGCGCTGATTCAAAAATATGGGTTGCAAGAGCGAGTCACGCTGCTGGGAGAGGTTGCGCGCTCGTCGATGACCGCGCTTTATGACCGGGCGGACGCGGTTGTGCTGACCAGCCGAAGCGAAGGGATTCCGCTGGTGCTAATGGAGGCGATGGCACGCGGAAAGATCGTGCTGGCGCCGGCGATCACGGGAATTCCCGAGCTGGTGATTCCGGGCGAGACAGGATTCCTGTACGAACCGGGCTCGCTGAGTTCTTTTGTCCAGCGACTGCTCTTCATTCGGTCCCTGATGGTTCGTTCGCCAATGACAGCTCAGCATGATCATGCGGTTCGTCATTCGAATCCTTCGGCGGCGCGGCAACTGGATTGGGTGCGGCACGCGGCGCGAGTGTATGTACGTCACAATTTCAACCGCCAATGGAATCTGGAATCGTTCGGAGACTTGTTTCTACAGCGGGTCGCACCGCAGACGGAGAGCGTTCCTCGTGAGAATTTTGTACTGCAACAAATATAACTATCGCTTCAGCGGGACCGAGGCCTACCTGTTCGAATTGATGGATCTGATGCGCGCGCAGGGCCATGAAGTCGCGCTGTTTTCGATGACCGATGGGCGCGGCGAACCGACCCCGTACGATCGGCACTTCGTTCCGCATATCGATTTCAAAGCGAAGGCCGGATGGTGGCAGAAGGCACAGCGGGCCGGCCATGCGATCTATTCCACCGACGCGCGCCGCAGGATGCGGGCGATGATTGCAGACTTCCGCCCGGATGTGGCGCACGTGCGCAACATCTATCACCATCTTTCACCGTCGATTCTGTGGGAGCTCAAGGCGCAACGGATTCCTGTGCTGTATCACCTCAACGACTTCAAAATTCTCTGCCCGAGCTACAACCTGGTTTCGCAGGGGGAGGCTTGCGAGGCCTGTAAGGGCGGATCATTTCGGCATGTGGTGACGTCGAAATGCTATCCGGGCTTAGCTGCACGCATTCTGCTGGCTGCCGAGGCGTATGTACACCGTTGTGTGGGCACGTATCGGCACTGCGTAGACTTGTTCCTGGCGCCAAGCCAGTTTGTGCGCGACAAGTTCCTGGAGCATGGCTGGGACAGCGACAAGTTCGAGGTACTGCCGCATTTTCAGAAGCTTCACACGTTGCCGGCGGCACCGGGGGATGGCAGTCCGCTCCTGTACTTTGGCAGGCTTTCGGCGGAGAAGGGCATCGACGACCTGTTGCGATCGATGCAGAAAGTGCCGCACATGAACTTGGTCATCGCAGGCGACGGACCGCAGCGGCGAGAGTTGCAGGAGTTGGCCGCCACATTGCGGTTAACTAACGTGAAATTTGTGGGCCATGTTGGGGGCGCGGAGCGGGATTTGCTCATCGCTCAGTCCCGGTTTACCGTGCTGCCATCGCACGCGTACGAGACTCTGGGGAAGACCATCCTCGAATCGTATGCCGAAGGGCGGCCGGTGGTCGCTTCCGATCTGGGATCGAGACGGGAACTGGTTCACGAAGGGGAGACGGGATTTCTTTATCGTGTGGGCGATGTCGATCAACTCGCGCGCGTCATCGGATCCCTGGGATCTAGGCCGGATTTAGCGGCGAAGATGGGGCGTGCCGGTTGGGAGACGGTGCGGGAGCGCCACACGCCTCAGGGACACTATGAGAAGCTGTTGAGTTTGTATGAGAGGCTGGCTCGGCAGACCGCGACGGACGCGGACGGCCGGACATCTCCGATACGAATGAAGCCTGTCCGGACGACG
This sequence comes from Candidatus Sulfotelmatobacter sp., assembly GCA_036500765.1. Taxonomy (NCBI): domain Bacteria; kingdom Pseudomonadati; phylum Acidobacteriota; class Terriglobia; order Terriglobales; family Candidatus Korobacteraceae; genus Candidatus Sulfotelmatobacter; species Candidatus Sulfotelmatobacter sp. Next base: position 225,993 of record DASYBM010000015.1, on the reverse strand, counting down.
CCTGTCCGAATGAAGAACGTTGCCGCAGGTCAGGAACGGCGAGTGCGGGTGGCGTTTATTGGCGGGCGCGGAGTGATTTCAAAATACAGTGGCATTGAAACTTATTACGAGGAGGTCGGGCAACGGCTGGTGCAGATGGGGCATGAGGTCACGGTCTACTGCCGCAATTACTTCACGCCGGCTCTGGCGGAACACAAAGGCATGCGGCTGGTGCGGTTGCCCACTATCCGGTCGAAGCACTGGGAGACGGTCATTCACACGCTGCTCAGTAGCGCGCACGCGCTCACGCAGAAGTACGATGTGGTGCATTATCACGCGCTGGGGCCGGCGCTGTTTTCATTTCTTCCGCGATTGCTGGGGAAGAAGGCGGCTGTGACGGTGCAAGGATTGGATTGGCAGCGGAAGAAATGGGGGCGGCTGGCGTCGGCGGTGCTGCGCCTGGGAGAGCGCGCGTCGGTACGGTTGCCGGATGCGACCATGGTGGTATCGCAGGCTCTGCGGCGGCGTTACCGCGAAGCCCATGGCGTAGAGGCTTTTTATGTGCCAAACGGTGGTCTTCTGCGCGAACGTCGTGAGCCGCGGAAGATTTTGGAGTGGGGACTCGATCCGGGCAAGTACATTCTATTCCTGGGACGTTTCTCGCCGGAAAAAGGATGCCATCTGCTGGTCGACGCGTTCGAGCAGATCGAGAAGCAGATCGACCCGGAGGTCAAGCTCGTGATGGCGGGGGCCGCGAGTTATTGCGATGAATATAGCCGTGAGCTTCGGACCCACGCCAGCGATCGCATTCGCATGCTCGATTGGGTTTCGGGCGAGACCCTAGACGAACTCCTGACCAATGCCATGGTATTCGTGTTGCCGTCGGATCTGGAGGGCCTGTCTTTGGCCCTGTTGGATGCGATGGGGGCGGGCCTGTGCGTGCTGGCTAGCGATGTTCCCGAAAATCGGGAAGTAGTCGATGGCGCGGGATTTACCTTCGAGCGGGGGAATGCGGCACATCTGGCGGATCGCCTGCGCTTCCTTATCGCGAACCCTGCCGCGCGGGAAGCCGCGGGAAGAACGGCAAGGAAGCGCATCGAGCGCGAGTATCAGTGGCAGAAAGTCGCCGAGGGGATCGAGAGAGTTTACTTCACGATGCTGGGGGAGAAGGCAATGCAGGCGTCCGCGAAGAAGCCGAACGCAAGCGCTGTTTCAGACGGCGAAGGCGACGATATGAAACGGCGGGCCGGATAGCGGCCGGGCCGACCGCGAAAGTTGTCTACCCGAAAGTAGTAACGACATTCAAGCCGAGGACGGGGCGAACCCGTCCTTTTTTATTACAATCGAATGCGTGGCCGGCGATGCGTGCGAAATAGGCGCTCGGACCGGTCGCGTCCGCATGCGAAATACTATTCTGGTCACTGGCGGCGCGGGGTTCATCGGATCGAACTTCATCCTGCAGCAGATGCAGGACGATTCTACGTCGATCGTAAATCTGGACAAGCTGACCTACGCGGGGAACCTGCGTAATCTGGAGAGCATGTCGTCGGACCGTCGCTACACGTTCGTCCACGGCGATATTGGCGAGCGCGGTTTGGTCCGGCAACTCCTGGAAGCGCATCAGCCACGTGCCATTATTCATTTCGCCGCGGAAAGCCATGTTGACCGGTCAATCCGCGGACCCGAGGAGTTCATCCGCACCAATGTCGACGGGACGTTCGCGCTGCTGGAAGAGACGCGCGCCTACTGGAGCGCGCTACCCGACACCGAGCAGAAATCTTTTCGCTTCCTGCATGTTTCCACCGACGAAGTGTACGGATCCCTCGCACCGGATGATCCTGCCTTCAGCGAAAAAACTCCGTACGCTCCCAACAGTCCGTATGCTGCGTCGAAGGCGGCGTCCGATCACTTGGTGCGCGCCTATCATCACACCTACGGCCTGCCCGCGCTCACAACCAACTGCTCGAATAATTACGGAAGATTTCAGTTTCCCGAAAAACTGATTCCACTCATGATTCTCAACGCGCGCGATTGCAAACCGCTGCCAGTGTACGGCGACGGCAAGAACGTCCGCGACTGGCTTTATGTGGAGGACCACTGCGAGGCCATCGCGACCGTGCTGCGCGGCGGACGGCCCGGTGAAACCTACAACATCGGCGGGTGCAATGAGAAGCCGAACATTGAAATTGTCCAGATGATCTGCGATCTCGTCGATGAGATGGCACCGCCGGCGCGCTCCCGCCGCGAATTGATCACGTATGTAAGAGACCGTCCCGGACATGACCGCCGCTATGCTATGGACGCGCGCAAGATCGAGCGCGAACTGGGATGGCGGCCAAAGGCCACGTTTGAAGATGGCCTTCGCAGGACCGTTCGCTGGTATCTTGAGAACGAGGCGTGGGTGCGGGATGTGACCAGTGGCGCCTATCGCCAATGGGTCGGGACGCACTATTCGATTTGAATGATGAACGAGCGCACGATGCCAGAAAGTACTATGAAAGCCAGCACGCGCTACAAAGGCATTATCCTAGCGGGCGGGGCGGGCACGCGCTTGTATCCGGTGACGCAGGTCATAGGGAAAAGCCTGCTGCCCGTGTACAACAAGCCCATGATTTATTATCCGCTGTGCACGCTGATGCTGGCGGGAATCCGCGACATTTTGGTGATTTCCACTCCCGCGGATGCGCCGCAGTTTGAGGCGCTGCTGCGCGATGGCAACCAGTACGGAATCCGCCTGCAATATCAGACGCAACTCCAGCCTGAGGGGATAGCGCAGGCATTTCTACTCGGGGAAAAATTCTTGGATGGCAGTCCCTGTGCCCTGGTTCTGGGGGATAACATTTTTTATGGACACGATCTGGCGAAAGACTTGCGGGAGGCGGCGGGTAAAATTCAGGGAGCGCGGGTCTTTGCGTATCCGGTTCACGATCCGGAACGCTACGGCGTGGTGGAGTTTGATGCCAACGGACAGGCCCTGAGCATCGAGGAGAAACCGAAGCACCCGAAATCGCGCTACGCCGTCACCGGACTTTATTTTTACGATAACCGCGTCGTGGAAATTGCGAAATCGCTGAAACCCAGCGCCCGCGGCGAGCTTGAAATTACCGATGTCAACCAACATTATTTGCGAGAGGCGCAACTAGAAGTGGTGGTGATGGGTCGGGGCATGGCGTGGCTCGATACGGGCACGCATGAATCGTTGATGGATGCGTCGCTGTACATTCAGGCCATTGAAAAGCGGCAGGGATTGATGGTGGCGTGTCCCGAGGAAATTGCCTATCGTTCCGGCTACATTACTGCGGCACAGGTGGAAGAGAACGGCATCAGAATGAAGAGCAGCAGTTACGGAGCCTATCTCCTCCAGCTATTGCGGGAGAAGGTATTCTGACATGACGGCAGTTTCAGGAATTCGGCCGGCGATGAAAACGAACGCGATGGATGCGATGCGGAAAATTTCGACTTCTTTGCCCGGCGTGGTCGTGCTCGAGCCGCGCGTGTTCGGCGACGAACGGGGTTTTTTCCTCGAGAGTTATAACGAAAAGATATTCGCAGAATTGGGGATCGAGCAGCGGTTCGTGCAGGACAATCATTCCACTTCGCGGCGGAATGTGCTGCGCGGCCTGCATTATCAGATCCGGCAGCCGCAAGGGAAACTGGTGCGTGTAGTCGAGGGAGAAGTGCTGGATGTTGCGGTCGACCTGCGCCGCAGTTCTCCAACATTTGGAGGATGGGAAGCGGTGCGACTGTCCAGCGGAAATAAGCGCATGCTTTGGATTCCGCCGGGATTTGCGCACGGATTCCGCGTTATTTCCGAGCAGGCCCAAGTGCTGTACAAAGCGAGCGACTACTACGCTCCCGAACACGAACGCACGCTGGCATGGAACGATTCCGACTTGAAGATTAATTGGGAACTGGAAGGCGATCCCATCGTATCGGTCAAGGACCAGCGCGGCGCCGCTCTGCGCGATGCCGAAACCTTCGAATAGCTACGCAAAGAATCCTGAGAGCGTAGATCTTGGAGTGGAATCATCCCATGAAAGCGATGATCTTTGGCGCCTCGGGCCTGCTGGGCAAGGCGCTGCTGCGGGAGTGGAGCGGCGACGAGATTGTCGGTCTGGCCTCGCGCGAGGCAGACGTTCGCGACGCGGAGAAAGTGCGAGCCGCGATCGCGAAGAATCGTCCAGAATGGGTTGTCCTGGCCGCCGCCTACACCAATGTCGATGACTGCGAGAGCCATCCCGATCTGGCGTTTGCGGTGAATCGGGACGGCGCGGTGAATGTTGCGCGGGCCGCCCGGCAGAGCGGCGCGAAACTTCTTTTCCTGAGTTCCGACTACGTATTCGACGGGAAAAAAAACTATCCCTACGAAACCGACGATGTTCCTAATCCGCAAAGCGTTTACGGTCGATCGAAGGCAGAAGCAGAGACGCGCTTGCTCGAAGTGGCGCCCGAGTGTTGCATCGTCCGAACCTCGTGGCTGTTTGGGATCGGCGGGAAATGCTTTCCCGACACGATTCTGAAACTGGCGGCCCACCGTCCGTCGTTGGATGTAGTCGAGGACCAGCGCGGATGTCCCACGTATACGTTGGACCTGGCGCGAGCCATCATTCAACTATGCCTCCGTGGCGCGAGCGGTATTGTGCATGTGACCAATGCCGGGGAATGTTCCTGGTATGAATTCGCGCGCGAGATCGTCAAGCGCTGGAGCCTTCCCACCGAAGTGCGCGCGGTGAGCAGCCAGCAAATGGCCCGTCCAGCGCCGCGTCCGGCGTATTCCGTCTTATCGACGAAGAGTCTGCAAGCATACGGGGTGATCCTGCCCGTGTGGCAAGATGCTCTGCGGCGATATTTGCTGGAACGTGAAAAGTCGGCTCTTTAGCGGCCGCGGGCGGCCTCATCCGGGATTGCGCTCGAAGGTGCGCAAGTGGGCGCGGAATGGCAGCGCGGATTTGAAACCGAACGACTGGCGTTAAGATCAAGACGACGGACAGGCCCGTCCGGCCCGCGCGGCTCAGGGGTTCTGCGGAAGGACTCGCATGCCATTGGCGTCGAAGACGAAGGTTTTCACTTCGGCCTCAGCGCCGTCGGCGGAGATTTCGTGGCCGTTCCAGAGAAATGTGACTCCGGCGGCGTTGCCGATTCGGGCGACGATTTCGCGGGTGGCGCGGACCGAAGTGTGCGCGGGAGCGATGAGAGTTTCCTGGCTTACGGGTTGTCCGTCGGCGAGGACGGAGATCCAGGAAGTCTCGGTGGCGCGGATCGTGAGCGTGAGCGGAGGCACAGACTTGACGGACAGTTTCGCTGTCGACTTGGGGAAGGTACGAACGGAGACGTCGTTCTTATCGCTGTCCACGCCATTGGCATCGGCGGCGGGGGAGGTTGCGCTGGGCGTGGCTGCCGAATAGTTTGCGAGTGGTTGGGAATTGGAAGAGCCGTGCGTCAAGCTTGGCGGAGCATTGACGGAAGCGCTGCTCGCCGGCTGCGGCGCGGGCGTGGAGGAGACGGACACTAGAGGAGGAGCGGGCGCGTCAGGTCCGCGCTTTTCTTCTTTGTGCTTTACCGGTTCGTGCTTTACCGGCGCGGACTTTCCCAGCGCCGTCTTTTCTGTTGCGGGCTCGTCCGGTGCTGGCTTTGCTGACGCCAGGTTTTCTGCTGTGGTATTCGATGGCGCCGCATTGGTGGAAAAAGAACGTGTGGCGGCGTTTGTGGTGTGAGTGTGGCGAATCCAGAGTACGAGTCCGAGTACGACAATAAGTGCGGCGACGGCGAGAATTCCCCAGGGAAGTTCGCGCGACGGTTTGAGTGCCAGGTCTTTTCGACCGGGGCGTACGTGTTCGGCGCGAGGAAGTTGCAACTCGGGGAGTTCCTGGACTTCAGACGGAACTTGCGATTCCACTGCGGGCTTTGCGGGCTCGACGAAATGAGGTCTTTCGGCGCGAACTTTTTCTGGGGCAGCGGTGTGGGGTTTTGCTGGGGACTTTGCGGTAGGTTGAGGATCCCAGACTTCGTGGGCGTCGATTTGCGCCTGGCGCAAGCAGGCGAGGTAGTCGGTGATGGCGTCTTCCGCATTCAGGCCAAGATGCTTGGCGTAAGCGCGGATGAATCCCTTGTTGAATACGCCGCCGGGAAGCTGATCGAAGTGTTCTTCTTCGATGGCCTGCAGCATGCGCGAGCTGATCTTGGTGACGTTGGAAACGTCATCGTACGAGAGTTCTTTTTTCTCGCGTGCCTTGCGGAATTTGTCGCCGAATTCTCCCACTTGAGTTCCCTGTGTGTCCCTACGTGGAAACATCATAGGACAAGCCGGGAGGGGTTGCCACTGCCGAGAGTTCTAGACGCGGGTAACCACCCGGTTCCGTTTCGGATGATCTCCGCTTGCTTCCGGTACCAAGACGATATTAGGGTTTTTTTCGCAGGACTACGGTGAACTGGTTTTTGCAGGTGGTGGAGGGATCGTCGAAGGCGTTGCCGGTGCGGTCGGCTTGGGAGGCCTGAAAAAAGAGGCCGTGCTTTACGCGATCGGGAAGGCCGGTGAAGCGGGCTTTACCGTCAGTGTTGGTGCCAACTTCGAGATCGAGTTTGCGAGCGTACATGAATCCGTAGGCGATATGGACTTTGATTTGGGCGGCGTAAACGGGAGAGCCGCCTTCGTCATTGATGGTGAAATCGACGGAGCATTGGCCGATGCCGCCGTCGACGACGGGGACGGCATGAGGGTCGGGAGTTTGAGCGGCTGCGGGGGAGCGTGGGATGAGAAGAAGGAGGAGCGCGGCGAAGATGGCTAAGCTGAGGCGGCGCATAAGTTTAGGATACCGCAAGAGCAGAGCTACGGACCAGAGCGAGCCGAGCTGTTCTCGGCCGGGACAGCCGAGGGCCGCTGTCCCCACATAATCAAAATCCCTTCCCACTAATCAAATTTCCCCGCTAATCAAATCTGTCCCACATAATCGAATTCTTAGGTCGCATTCTCAACGATGCACGCGCATCCCGGGACGGGAAAGTATTCATGTAGTTGGTTTTAGGGAGACCGGTTACCAACGGTCATTGCCCGTGTACGAAAGTGCCGCTTATAATTTTTGAACACCATTCGTCTAGCGAGGAACAACGGTATTTTCCGCATGCCTGAGGCCGGCACTCAATTGACGCGTCAGAACCTGGAAGTGACGATCTTTCACGACGTGGCTAAGGCGCTGACGTCGTCGCTGGATCTTGACTCGATTCTGCAAACCATCATGGAGAAGATGGCGGAATATTTCCGTCCCGATACATGGTCGTTGTTGATGGTGGATGAGCGGCAGGACGAGCTTTATTTTGCGATTGCGGTGGGAGACAAGGCCGAGGCGCTGAAAAACGTCCGGCTAAAAATGGGCGAGGGGATTGCCGGATGGGTGGCGAAGCATGGCGAAGCGCGTGTGGTGCCGGATGTGAGCGCTGACCCGCTTTTTGCCAGCCGCGTGGATGAAGCGATCCAGTGGGAGACGCGATCGGTGATCTGCGTGCCGCTGCGCTCGAAGCTTCGCGTGCTGGGCGTGATCCAGTTGGTGAACGTCGACCTGGAGACATTCAAAGACGCGGAGCTGTTTTTTCTCCAGTCCCTGTGCGATTACGCGGCGATCGCCATCGAGAATGCGCGCTGGGTAGAGAAGATTCAGGAGTTGACCATCACCGATGATTGCACGGGCTTGTACAACGCGCGGCATCTTTATAAGACGCTGGAGACAGAGGTTTATCGGTCGTCGCGATTTGGATACGAATTCAGCATTTTGTTCATCGACCTGGATCACTTCAAGTCGGTCAACGATACGCATGGGCATTTAGTCGGGAGCAAGCTGCTGGCGGAGATCGGCTATCTGGTGAAGGCGCAGTTGCGGCTGATTGATTTTGCCTTTCGGTATGGCGGAGATGAATTTGTGGTGCTGCTGCCCCAGACTTCGAAAGATCAGGCACTGGTGGTGGCGAAGCGCTTGCGCGACGGGTTGCGCGCGAGTTGCTTCTGCCGCGAAGAGGGATTGAACTTGAATGTGCGGGCTTCGATCGGGCTGGCAACCTATCCGCACGACGCGCGCACGGCGCATGACGTGATCCGGCAGGCCGATGGGATGATGTATGTGGTGAAGAATTCCAGCCGGGATAATATTGGTATCGCGCAGCGTGGGATGTTGAAGGAGTAGGAGAGCGGGTGTTGGGTAATAGCTGCGACTTTAGGAATCTGGGCTTTTGATTTCAGAATTCAGATTCTGATTTCAGACCCAGGATCCAAGATCTTCTAGTTATCTGACTTCGACGGGGGCGGAGCTGCGGTTCTTGCCTCAGGCCTCCAGGGATTCGGATTGGCGGGGGCTTTAGGATTCACGCCGAAATCCCAGACGTAAAGATTCATGCCCTGTTTTCCCAGAACATCTTCCGCACCGGTCAATTCGACCAACGCATATTCTCCCGTGGCCAAGGGCTCGGTGGAGGTGATTTTAAGCCAGCCTCCGGTGACGCGGGTGATGGTGGTTTTTACGGCGTGCTGGTCCTGGCTGACTTTGCCAGTGGCCTGGCGTTTGATGTCGCCGACGATGCGGTGTCCGCCCTTAACTTCTGTGCGGATGACGCGGAAACGATCATAGGGAATGGCGGGCCCTTGAGGTTGTTGTGGTTGCTGAGGCCCTTGAGGGGTCGCGTTGGAGTCTTTCGTTGTGCCGGGCTGGTCGGGCGCGGCGTCCAGGTTGATGTAGATCGATGGAACATCGACGTGCGATTGCACGAGGGCGTGGGCGCCATCCAGTTCAATGGTTTCTTTCATGCCTCCGACGGGATTCAGCGGGTTGCGGAAAATGTTGGCCTTGGAGTTGTGGGCGACATCGGCGGCGGTTTGCTGGATTTCGACAACTTGCGGTTCGCCTTGCACGTTGTCTAGTAAGAATACGCCGGAGTCTTCTGGAAGGCGGAGTCCGGGAGCGACTTCGGGAAGCAAAGTCTCAACGCGATCGCGATCCTGTTCAATTTCTTTGTCGAGTTGAACGGCTTCGGGGACAGCTCCGGCGGCGCGTTCTTTTTCGTATTTATCGGTGGCGGGCCAATCGACCAGCGAAGTGGGTAGTTCCTCCCAGTCATCGCGTTCGGCACTCAGGTAGCGGACGCGGTCGCCTTTGACCTCGTATTTCGTGACCAGTTGATAGGAGCCGTCTTTCAGGATAAGGCGGTGGGCGAGATCCTGGGAGAGGGTGGGAATGGCGAGCACGAGGGCGAGCGCGGAGGAAAGGATCACTCGGCCCAAAGCACGTTGAGAGGTTACGCACATTCTTCTTTGCGCTTTCGCGGACGTGGGTTTTGCGGGCATGGAGATCGCGGATGGGTTCTGGTTTAATTCTGTAATTATCGTTCGTCTCGGACGAAGAGTCGAATGGTGTGATGGCGGACGCGGGTCGAGCGTTGCTCGACGGGCGGACGAGGCGTCTGCCCCTGCATGCTTCACCCGATCCACAGGTGGGCGGCAACTGTAGTATCCTGATGGCCGCGAAGCGACTACTCCAAACAATGAAACGATTCTCTGTCATCTTGTTCATTCTCTCTTTTTTTCTGATGCTGTCCTCGGCACCGGCGGTGGGACAGTCGGGGCCGGCGCCGACCGGGACTGCGGTAAGTACGCAAAGCGGCCAGCCGGTTTCCTACGCATCGGTGACTGAGCTCAATGGGCTGCTGGCGCAGCTGGAAGCGACTTCGAAAAATACTCAGTCCGACCTCGTGAAGTTGCGGATCGAGCATTGGAAGACCGACACCGCGTCCAAGAAAGCCAATCTGACGAATGTGGATTCGATTCAGCGGAACTTGCAGGGGGCGCTGCCGGCGATCATTTCCGAATTACGATCTGGGCCGGAAGATCTCCCCACGACATTTAAGCTTTATCGCAATCTCGACGCGCTATATGACGTTGTGGGAAGCGTGGTAGAGGGAGCGGGGGCCTTTGGATCGAAAGACGATTTCCAGTCTCTCTCGAATGATCTAAGCGCCTTTGAAAATACGCGCAAGCAGTTAGCGCAGCGGATTGAGACCTTGTCGGCAGGGAAGGAAGCTGAGATTGTGCGGCTGCGGACCGAGTTGAAGTCGGCGCAGGCCGTGGCCGAACCGCCCAAGAAAATTGTGGTCGACGACACCGAGCCGCCGAAGAAGCCGGTCGCGAAGAAGAAGCCGGCAGCGAAGCCGGGCACGACGGCCAAGCCCAAACCGGGACAGACGCAGACTCCTCCGGCGACGACAGCACCCGCGAAACCGCAGTAGCGGGCGTCAGACCTCAGAGACCTTGGACCTCCCGACATCGCAGCCTCCCTTGATCGAATCTGTTAATCTTCCCAAGCACATCTACATTTCAGCTCCAGCACCCCGATTCGAACTCTGGGGTCCGACGGCTGAGGTCGATGTCCGATTCCTTTATGAATTTGCACGGCAGCATTGTCGGGATGGTGTTTGGAATCGTCATCATTTGTGTGGTGTTGCAGGACGCTTTTGAGACCGTGGTGTTGCCGCGGCGGGTTACGCGGCAATTCAAACTAACGACCTGGTTCATTCGGCGGACGTGGATTCCGTGGCGCAGGATAGCGGAGCGGATCAAGCCGGTTTCACGGCAGCAGAATTTTCTGGGATATTTTGGGCCGCTGTCGCTCTTGCTGCTGCTCGTGTTCTGGGCGGCGGGACTGATCTTTGGTTTCGCCCTGCTGCAATACGGCATCGGCGGGCACGAGCAACTCACCGGAGAACGGCTTACTTTCGGCAAAATTATTTATCACAGCGGCGAGACTTTTTTTACGCTCGGGTATGGCGATATTGTGCCGACATCGGCGTTGGCGCGTTTCTTGTCGGTGCTGGAAGCGGGCATGGGCTTTGGGTTCCTGGGCACGGTGATCGGTTACATTCCTGTCGTGTACGCGTCATTTTCGCGACGTGAGATTCAGATTTCGATGCTGGATTCGCGGGCGGGATCGCCTCCGACGGCGGCGGAGTTGTTAATACGACTGGCGGGCAGGTCGGACGACCCTGGCGTGGATCAGAAAGTTCTCGATGAAGTACTGCGGGATTGGGAGCGCTGGGCGGCGGAGTTGCTGGAGAGCCAGATTTCGTATCCGGTGCTGAGTTTTTTCCGGTCGCAGCACAGTAACCAGTCGTGGTTGGGAGCGTTGACTACAATGCTCGATGTCACTTCGCTGCTTCTGACCGGAATTGAGGGAGTGCATCCGGGTCAGGCGAAGCTGACATTCGCCATGGCCCGGCACGCGGCGGTGGATCTGGCGCAGGTGGTGAATGCGAGATACGACGCGGGGGCCCCGAACCGCCTGCCGGAGGCGGAATTGGTGGGGTTGAAGGATGCGCTGGCGGCGGCGGGATTGCGGCTACGCAGCGACGATTATGGGCGGGACAAACTAGCGAAGTTGCGGTCGATGTATGAACCGTATGCGCATTCGACCGGTCGCAATCTGATGCTGACGCTGCCGCCGTGGAGGTTTGCGGAGAAGGCCCGGGACAACTGGCAGGCGGGACCGTGGGATCGGGTGATCCAGGCGCGCGGGTTGGCGATATTAGGGCAGAAGGCGGCGGTTCCGGTGCCGATGGGCGAGGATCATTTCTGAAGGCCTCCGACCGATCACAGTGTGACGCACGCGAGGATGACCACAGCGGCTAAAGCCGAAGTCTCGCGATTTCTAACGCGGCCCTAAAGGGCCGCTCTTCCACGATGCGTGCTAACATCACTTTTTTCGATCCCCATCCAATGAAAAGACATACGGGCGAAAATGTGGTGCGCATTGAGGCGGACGCCTTGCGCGCGCTGGCCGACCGGATTGCCGGTCCGATGGCGAAGGCATTTGGGCGCGCGGTGGAGTTGATGTTCGGTTGCGCGGGGCGGGTGGTAGTCACGGGGATGGGGAAGAGCGGGCTGATTGCGCGCAAGATTGCGGCGACACTGAGCTCGACAGGAACTCCGGCGTTGTATCTGCATCCGGTGGAGGCGCTGCACGGGGATCTGGGGATGGTGGTGCGGGGGGACGTGGTGCTGGCGCTCTCGGCGTCGGGAGAGACAGAAGAGATACTGGCGTTGCTGGCGACGATCAAGCGGCTGAGGGTGCCGCTGATTGCGATGACGGGGGATGAGATAGGTGTTGGTTCTCTCCCTTCGAAAAGCACGAAGGTTGGTGCAGCCTCGGTATCTTTGGCGGCGAGGAAATCAAAGTCGAAGGCAGCGGACAGGAGTGTCCGCACTACGCGTGCCTCCACTTTGGCGGCGGCGGCGGATGTGGCGTTGGATTGTTCCATCACAGAGGAGGCTTGCGCGTTGGGGCTGGCTCCGACGGCCTCGACGACTACGATGCTGGCGTTGGGAGATGCGCTGGCGGTGACGTTGAGTGAGCGGCGCGGATTCAAAGAAGAAGATTTCGCCAACCTGCATCCGGGGGGAAAGCTGGGGAAGCGACTGGCGCGGGTGGAGTCGCTGATGCACGCAGGGGATGCGTTGCCGCGGGTAGCGCCCTCGACAAGAATGCCGGACGTGATTTATGAGATGTCGCGCAAGAAGCTGGGCGTAACGGCGGTGGTCGAAGGCGGGAAATTGGTAGGCATCATCAGCGATGGGGATTTGCGGAGGTTGCTCGAGAAGCGCGGGAAAGATGGGATGGATTTGACCGCAGGCGAAGCGATGACGCGCGATCCGAAAACGATCGGCGCTAGCGAATTTGCGGCCACCGCGCTGGCATTGATGGAAGAAAAGAAGATTACGTCGCTGATGGTGGTGGACGGACGGGGGAAGCTGGAAGGGATTGTGCACTTGCATGATCTGTGGAGCACGGAGATGATTTAAAGAGATTTAGTAATTGGGTAATTTGGTAATTGTGTAATTGAAAGAAGCTGCTGGACGATTTTGGTTTCAATTACACAATTACTCAATTACAAAATTGCTCAATCAGGTGTCTATGTATCACTACGATCCCAATACGGCGCTGGAAGAATTGACTGAGGATGCGACACTGCCGAATCCCGTGCATGTGCGGGATATGATCCTGCGAAAACATCCTTCGACAGACAAAGCTTTGGAACTGAACCGGCTGTTTCTCGAGTATCAGAAGTTTTTTGGCGAGGCGCAGAAGCTGGGGAAAGAGATTTTGGTGCAGTTGGCGGGGTAATATCCCGCGTAGCCTCTCGCTCAGCCTCAAGTGATAAAGTCGACCAATTCGTCGCGCGTGAAGCCGGCTTCCCTCAGCAGTGACATCAGGGTTCCCTTCGGCAAGTCGCGATTGTGCTGCGGCACGACGGCACGTCGACGTGATACCGGGTTGTAATAGACGAAGTGGCTGCCGGAGGTGTGGTCGAGAACGAAGCCATTCTTTTCCAGAAAGCCAGTTAATTGCCGCGGTTTGACAGCGGGTAGTTTCGGCATGTTCGGTGGCGCATGTTAGGATCACACCGACCGGATGTCAATAGCTAGCGCGAATATTCCAGATCAAGAGAAGCGACCAAGGTTTCCTCGTCGGTGGGGATTGGGTCGTTGTGTTTGCGCAAGCTCGCGATGTAGCCGGAGATGGCATCCTTAGCCATTTCGCGGGCTTCTTTCAATGTCCGCCCATAAGTAACGCAACCCGGCAGCGCGGGAACTAGGGCGGTGTAACCGCCCTCGGGCTCGGGCCGGAGCATGATGTTGTAGTGGTAACGCGCTTTCGGCATAGTTGGCGCCTTCTGAAGAATTCTAGCATGCGGATGTTACGTACGTTCCGCTTGCGGATTCTAGCATCGTCCTCTTCTAGCATTGTCCTCCGGCCGCAGAGGTGGCGCTGAGCCTCGCTGCGCTCGGCTGGACGGGCGAATGCGCCCGTCCCCACATGAGCTTTGGTGACTCCATCATTTACAATCTGAGATTCTCTTTTCATTTGGATATCACACTTATGCATCGATGGTCAGAGTCGTTTATTCCTACATTGCGCGAGGCGCCGGCGGACGCGGAGGTGGCTTCGCATAAATTTCTGGTGCGGGCGGGGTACATTCGACAGCTAGCGGCGGGGATTTATTCTTATCTTTTCCTGGGCAATCGGTCATTCAACAAGATTATGGGGATTGTCCGCGAGGAGATGGACAAGATTGGGCAGGAGTTTTACTTGCCGGCGCTGCATCCGCGAGAGATTTGGGAGGCCAGCGGGCGCTGGGCGCTGATGGGAGAGAATTTGTTTCGGTTGAAAGACCGCAAGGGAGCAGACTTGGCGCTGGGCATGACCGAAGAAGAGGTGATGACTTCGATCGCCTTGAAAGAATTACGCAGTTACAAGCAGTTGCCGCAGATCTGGTATCAGATTGCGCCGAAGTTTCGCGACGAACCGCGGCCGAAGTCCGGGCTGCTGCGGGTGCGGCAGTTCATGATGAAAGACGCTTATTCGTTCGACATCGACGCGGAGGGGCTGGATGTTTCTTACAAGAAACATTACGAAACTTACTGCCGAATTTTTGACCGCTGCGGGCTGAAGTACATGGTGGTCGAGGCCGATTCGGGCGCTATGGGCGGGAAGGAGTCGCACGAGTTTATGGTGCGGACGCCGGCAGGAGAAGATCAGATTGTCAGCTGCGATGGGTGTAATTACGCAGCGAACATGGAGAAGGCGACTTCGAGGCTGGAAGCGGTTGTGGACCTCGCGGCTGAGGGCGATGGCTCGCCGCTCGAAGTGCACACGCCCGGCCAGAAGACGATTCAGGATGTGGCGAGGTTTCTGGGAGTGTCGCCGAAGAACAAGATCAAGACATTGGCGCTGATGGCGGAAGAGAAAGATGAGAAGGCGGGCAAGACGAAGCTTCGCGCGATTGTCGTCCTGATGCGCGGCGATCATCAGCTAAACGAGGCGAAGTTAAACGCGGCTGTCGGAGTGACAACGCGGCCGATGGATGAGAATGAGATCAAGACTTTGTTCAAGTCTCCGGCGGGATATTTAGGGCCGCTGGGGATCGAGTGGGCCAGGGATCGAAAGAAAGACAGCGACAAGCCGGTGCTGTTGGTCGATAAGGCGCTGGAAGGGCGCACGAATCTGATCGCTGGCGCGAACAAAGAGGATTATCACCTGAAGAATCTGACCCCTGGGAAAGAGTTTCATCCCACGGCGTACGTCGATCTGCGCGCGGTAACGGCGGGCGAGGCTTGTCCCAATTGCGGGGCGGCTTTGCGTATCGATACGGCGGTAGAGATCGGGCACATTTTCAAGCTGGGCTACCGGTATACAGAAGCGATGGGCGCGCGGGTTCTGGACAAGAATGGGAAGGAAGTCACGCCGATTATGGGGAGTTATGGGATCGGGATTGAGCGCATCCTGACGGCGGCGGTCGAGCAAAGCAACGATGAGAATGGATTCTGGCTGCCGCCGACGATAGCGCCGTTCGAGATTGTCGTTGCGCCGGTCAATGTGAAGGACGAAGCCGTGAAAACCGCGGCGGAGGATATTGCTCAACAGCTTGAGAAGGCCGGCTTCGACGTGATTCTCGACGACCGCAACGAACGGCCGGGGGTGAAGTTCAAGGATGCCGATCTGGTCGGTATCCCCTTTAGAATCACGGTCGGGAACAAAGTTACCGAAGGTACCGTGGAGGTCGTTCTACGCTCGACTCGCGAGGTACGCGATGTTAGGATCACGGCGGTTGTAGATACTTTTCGGGAGTTGCTCGGCCGGACTGGGTCACTTGAATCTAGGTCAAGTGGGTAGTAAAGTTGTTTCCGGTCCCGCTGAGCAGATTGTGGGACATGGGAACAGTCAAAGCCATCATCGGATTTCTGGTTGTGATTGCCGCGGTCTACGCCGGGTTTGAGATTGTGCCGCCGGAGCTGGCGAACTATTCGTTTCAGGACGACTTGCGGCAAGTGGCTGTGATGGGCGGAGCCAATCCGCACACCAGCGACCAGGAGTTGATTGATTCGGTCGTGAAAAAAGCCCTGGACCACCAGATCACGCTGCCTCCCGAGGCGGTGACGGTGCAGCGCATCGGCACGCCGGGCTCTCCGGCGGTGTATGTGGCCGCGGAGTACAGTGTCCCGGTGAGTCTGCCTGGATATTCCTTCACTCTGCATTTCAGTCCTTCCAGCGGGAACAAGGGATTCTAGGAGCGGGCGTCAGGCATCGGGCCTCAGGCGTCGGGCTTCAGACCTCAGACCTCAGACCTCAGACCTCAGACATGAACCTCGGGACTTCATAGCTGCGTCACAAGAAACATCTTGTGCTCACCGCCTGCGCCATGCCGCACGAACCGAGAGTCAATTCGTAAACGCAAGCGAACCCGAACAGGGAGTCGCGTGGCTTGCTTGGCAGTCGGTTGACCCATCTCAGTTGCCCTCTCAATTCACTCAGCCTTGGAGCACTTCGACGATCTCTTGATCTGAAGATCGGGATGGTCTGCGTATCGAAGTTGGGTTCTTGCCTGAAGCAGCCCCGCGGGGTTTTATGCTGGTCTCGATTTCAGAGCGATAGAGGGAATGCTTCCTCCAGCCTTTCACGCATCAACTGCGACGCCCGTGGCCGACGGCATCAGGAGAGCTGTGGAATCGAAAGTGGCTGATGGAAATAGAAGGCGAAAAGCGCGAGTGCAGCCCTTGCGGGGCTGCACTGTGGATCGAAGCACTAGGAAATCGCTTCTGCTGACGAATTATTTTGCAGCCGCGAGACTACGAAGGGCCGCAACCGCCTGCGGGCGCGTTGCTTGTGGTCACGCCGACGCCAATACCAATGGGTTGCGAAGTGAATCCTCGATATGAGGCGGTGGTTTGATAGTAGCCGGTGTAGACCCAGACTGGCGGGTTCCAAAGGACCGGAGGTGTGGCCGTGGTATTCATTGTGTCCGCCCAGGTGCAAATTTGCGCGATCGCCGTCATCAGTCCGGTGGCGTTGATGGGCACCGAATCCGGGCCGTAGGGAGGCAGCGGATTGTGCTGATCGTCCGTTCCCACGGTCGCCACGTTCCAAGTGGCCTTATTGGTAACGTCGATCTGTTTTCCGCTGTTGTAAACAGCCCAGACCTTCAACTGAAGAGTGGAATCGACGCCCGGCAGGTTGTAAGTGCTTCCGCTGGAGGTTCCGGTCGAGGTGAGCAAGAGCGACTTAATGCTGTCTGAGTTGCCGCAGCCGCTCGTGGCGAGCGAAAGAGCAATGAGAAGTGTGGCGAGAACTTTTGTGCGTTTCACTGGCAAGAATCCTCCGCGAAGATTTCAATTCGCATGTTGTCAGCTTCTAATTTTGGGGGCAAGACACCAATGTTCACGTCCGATGGTCACAGTGTGGGGCAGAAAGGCAGGTTCGAGGTGTGCCGATCGCGATTTCACCCGCATGAATACAGGACGAAATGCCGATGATGATCAGGGCTCGACCAATTCCGGCGATGCAATCATGCGAGGTTACGTGCGTGTAGTGAGGCGAGGAGTCTGAAGGCGGATCATTGGAGACAGAGTGCAACATCATTTGGAGTAAGTGGAAGGCGGAACGAATCGGCGCAGAGGACCGGAAAAGGCGGCAGTCAGCTTGTGGCGGGCGTCTTCCGGGAATCTTAGCTCATGCGGCCGTTCAAGTACAGAGCTGTGAGGAAGCGGCTGCATTTTCCGTTTTCATTTAATAGTGACGAGAGGTGTCGCTGGAGGCATGCTCAGCGGCGGCCGTCAGTGCATTGTGATCCATCGTCATAGGCCAGTGACATTCGTAACGTTGTCACTGCGCTAACTGCCTCCTAGTATGCGGAAAGGGATAAGAGTCTTTTCATCGCTCGGTTGCCGATGGCGAGTATAGCGACTGCGGCGGGAATTCGGCCCATCCGGAATCACGAATTAATCTCCTGACGCACGCGGTCGGATAATGCGGGCGGCGCTGCGGTCGGGCGGAGGCAGTTCATGAAGAATTTCTATCGAGCGATCGTGAGTCTCGTGCTCATCCTGCTGGCGCTGTTGCTGGCGAGTTGCGGGGGTGCGCCGGGGTGCGGTCCAGCGACATTCGGCAGCTCCACGTGTACCTCGTCGGGCGGAACGACTTTCGGCGGCGGCGGTGGGAGCGGCGGCGGCGGTGGTGGCGGAGGAGGCGGCGGTGGAAGCACCGTGGATGCCTCCCAGGCTCTGGCGCTCGTCTATTACAACGCTGCGGCCATTGATGCTGCGGGGGTTACCAGTTCGGGCACCTTCGAGACTCTGACTTCTTATGTCCCTCCTACACTGCCCAGCAACGTAGCGGACGACATGATCGTCGTGAACAAGCAGTTCCTCTTTATTCCGATGGGGGATGCGACGGTGGAAGGGTTCAGCATCGACCGGTCGACGGGGGCGCTTACGGTAATTCCAGGCAGTCCGTTTACAGTCGCTGGCACTTCGGTGACGGCGGACGATGTAGCGACCGATCCCGCAGGCCGGTTTCTATTCGTGGGAAGCGAGAGCGTTCCCGATATCTGGGTATTCACGATCAACTCATCTACGGGGGCGTTGACGGCAACGGCGGGTTCTCCGTTCACTGGGGGCTTGACGTTCGTTGCGGATGAGATGACCGTGGACGCGAGCGGCACGTTCCTGTATGCAGGTCAGACGGATCCTTCGTTGGGAGTTGCCGGTTTTTCGATTGATCAGACGAGTGGTGCTTTGACGTCGCTGGGAACGGCCTTCCCTCTGGGAGTCGCGCAATTGCATGCCAGCCCGACGGCGGAACTGCTGCTTGGGACTGCGGAAATCCAAGACGGCCACACCGGGTCGACCGACCCGCACATTTATGTGTTCAGCATCAACACGACCACCGGGGTTCCGACTGCGGTGAGTGGTTCGCCGTTTCTCACCGGCACCGGAGATGCGCCGTTTGACTTCGCCATCTCTCCCACTGGCGGGTATGTCTATGCTCTGGAGGCTGTACCGAGCACAGGTGTGGATGCGCCAATCGAGGGTTTCACGTTGAATTCCTCAACCGGCGCGTTAGCTTCAATGGGAATCTTCACTGGAGTGCCGACAGCTGAGGGATGCCGATTCGACCAGGGTGGGACGGTTTTGTTCTGCGCTGGTTCGCTGTTTGGGTCCACACTAACCGTCAATGGCGCAAGCACCTCCACCGGAGTCTTAACGCACATAGCCGACTTGTCCGTGACCAGCAACTTCCCGTTTGCGGCGACCGACTAAGGCGGCTTTTATATTTTTTCACAGTTGATGGTCTAGAGACTCGCAGGTACTGCGGGTCTCTTTTCATTTCTGCGCGAGCGGTACAATGAAGGCATCCTTGCGTTTTCATTGATGTGCCAACTGAGGAAACGTGCGGGTAGACAAACCTTTTGGTCGGTCCCTACGTCTGAAAGATAAGGAGCAGTTTCGTTGGTAGTGTACCGAAACCGCGAAAGTTCTAAAAAGTGACGATCACAATCAAAATTCCGAAGGCGGGGACGGGCGAACCGGGCAAGAAGATACGCGGGCTGCCGCGCGATCCGGTGCTGCGGGCGGCGCTGGTGGCATTTTTGATCCTGGCGATGTCGTTTACGGTTCTGTTTTCTTACTTCTATATCAAGTACGACCGAATTATCGAGAAGCGGTTTCGCACGCCGATCTTCGCGAATTCGGCAAAGATTTATGCCCTGCCCAAGATCGTGCGGGATGGCGAGCAGATTCAGGTGAAAGAAATTGCAGCGGAGCTGCGGCGGGCCGGGTATGCGGATCGAGAAAATGAGTCCAAGCTGGGCAGCTTCCGCATGCTGAAGGACGGCATCGAGATCGCGCCGGGGCCGGAGTCGTACCACAGTCCGGAGGCGGCGCGAATCAGTATCCACGACGGGCAGGTGGACCAGATCAGCAGTAACGGCAACGATCTTTCGGCGTATGAATTGGAGCCGCAGTTGGTGACCGCGCTGTTCGACGCGGAGCAGCGGTCGAAACGCGAATTGGTGAAGTACAACGACATTCCTCCCCTCATGGTGCAGGCGGTTCTGGCGATTGAAGACCGGCGCTTCTTCGAACACAGCGGAGTAAATTTTCTGCGTATGGCGGAAGCGGCCTGGATCGACGTGGCGCGTGGACGCCACGACCAGGGCGGCTCGACGCTGACCATGCAACTGTCGCGAGGATTCTTTCTGACTCCGGAGAAGACGATCCGGCGCAAGCTGACCGAGATGCTGATCGCCGAAGAACTGGAACAGAAGTTCTCGAAGCAGCAGATTTTCGAGTTCTATGCGAATTGGGTGGACCTGGGGCAGCGGGGATCGTTTGCGATCAGCGGGTTCGCGGAGGCTTCCAGAGCCTATTTCAATAAGGATCTGAAGGACATTACGCTGCCCGAGGCGGCGCTGCTGGCGGGATTGATTCAGCGGCCGAGTTATTTGTCGCCGTACCGGCATCCGGAGCGCGCTCTGGAGCGGCGGAATCTGGTGCTGGAATCGATGGTGGAGACTCACGTAATTACGCGCGAGCAAGCGGACAAAGCCAAAGCGGTGCCGCTGAAACTGGCTCCCCCGAACGTGGAGGCCAGCGACGCGCCGTATTTTGTAGACATGGTGCGCGATCAGCTGATCAGCAAGTTCAACGAAAACGAGTTGAACGACCAGTCGTATCGCATTTATACGACGCTCGATCCGGATTTGCAGAAGGCGGCGGCGCAGTCGGTGGAGATGGGGATCAAGCTGGTCGACGAGCAAGTGAAGAAGTTGCGGACCAAGCGAATAAAGGTGGGCAAGAAGTTTGAGACCAAGGTGGAGACAGGTCCGCAGGCGCAAGTGGCGATGGTAGTGCTCGATCCACATACGGGAGCGATATTGGCGCTGGTGGGCGGGCGCGATTACGGCTGGAGCCAATTGAATCATGCGGTGGCGAAGCGGCCGACGGGATCGATTTTCAAACCGTTTGTTTATGCCGCGGCGATGAATACCGCGCTGGATGGTTCGCAGGCCGTGCTGACCCCGGCGTCGACGGTGACCGACGAGCCGGCGAGCTTTGCCTATGGCGACCAGATCTACGAGCCGAGAAATTACAAAGAGGAATATCACGGAGACGTAACGCTGCGGTATGCGCTGGCGATGTCGTTGAATAACGCGACGGTGAAAGTGGCGGAGGAAGTGGGCTACGACAAAGTGGCGGACCTGGCGCGATCGGCGGGGATCGCTTCGGTGAAGGCGACTCCAGCGATGGCGCTGGGATCGTATGACGCTTCACCGCTGGACATGTCGGGAGCGTACACGGCATTTGCGAACAATGGCATACGGCTGTCGCCCATTCTGCTGCGGTCGGTGCGCAACGGTAAGGGCGACGTGATCGCGAATTACACGACAGACCAGCGGCAGGTCCTAGATCCACGGGTCGCCTACGTCATGACCAACATGATGGAGGGCGTGATTAATAACGGGCTCGGATTTTCGGCGGTGCGCGGCCGGGGATTCAAGCCTCCGGCGGCGGGAAAGACGGGCAGTTCGCACGACGGATGGTTCGCGGGGTACACCTCGAACCTGCTGTGCATTGTGTGGGTGGGATACGACGATTACAGCGATCTACGAATCACGGGTGGACTGACGGCGGCGCCGATGTGGGCGGAGTTCATGAAGAAGGCGGCGGCGCTGCCGCAATACTCCGATATGAAGGCATTCCAGCAGCCGACCGGCGTAGTAGATGTGCAGCTGGACAAGGCGACGAACCGCCTGGCCACACCCAACTGCACCGACGACTATGTCTCGGCGTTCGTGGCGGGCACGGAGCCGCACGATACCTGCGATGCGCAAAATGGGATGAAGGGGTTCTTCTCGCGTATGTTTGGGGGCGAAAAACCGGTGCAGCCCGTCCAGGCCCAAGCCGGTCAGGACCCGAATAATCCCAATAATCCTCAGGATCCGAAGAAAAAGAAGGGTTTATTCGGCAAGATAGCGGGAATATTTAAGGATGACAAAAACCCGGCTCCGGTGTCTAAGCCTATAGACAGCGGGCAGACTGTGCCGCACTAAACGGCGTCAGGCGTGGACCTCAGATTTCAGGCCTTTCGCTCAAACCCGTTGCGATAAAATCTTCGCCGGCTGCCTGAAACTGTGCCAGAATGTGTGCAATAGCTGGGGGGTGGCCAATGTCGTCCTGCCCGAAAGTACTGTTGGTTCCCGTCTCGTTTCTCACCGTTTTTATTTGCCTGATTTCGAGTCCGATGTGGGGTCAGGCTGCGCACTCCGAACAAGTTCAGATTAGACCGCCCATGTTGCGGACGATCGACCCGCCGGCGCCCGATGCGACTGCGGAGGTACTGGAGGCGCGAGCCGAGCAATTGCGCGCTTCCAAACTTTACCTGGACGCGCTCGACTACTATCGCGCGGCGCTGGCCAAGCATCCGAACTCCGCGAACTTGCTCAACAAGATTGGAATTACGAATCTGATGTTGCAGCGTAATCGTGAAGCGAAGAAGTGTTTCGATGAATCCGTCAGAGCCGACCGCAAATATGCCGATGCCTATAACAATCGCGGTGTATCGCTCTACGAAGAAAAGAAATACGGGGCGGCAATTAAGGACTACCGGCGGGCGATTGCGATCGATAATACTTCGGCATCGTTTTACAGCAATCTGGGAGCGGCGCTATTTGCCAAGAAGGAATTCGAGCCGGCCGTGC
Source organism: Candidatus Sulfotelmatobacter sp. (assembly GCA_036500765.1). Classification (NCBI taxonomy): domain Bacteria; kingdom Pseudomonadati; phylum Acidobacteriota; class Terriglobia; order Terriglobales; family Candidatus Korobacteraceae; genus Candidatus Sulfotelmatobacter; species Candidatus Sulfotelmatobacter sp. The sequence continues at coordinate 203,451 of DASYBM010000015.1, read as the reverse complement.
TGGCGTATGAGCGCGCCGTGCAAATCGATCCCGACGTGTTTGAGCGAACGTCGCGCGGCGGCGTGCAGGCACAGTTGCCAAGTCCCGGGGATCGCGCTCGATACGACTTCACGGTTGCCAAACTCTACGCCAAGATGGGTTACTCCGACCGGTCGCTGGAATATCTGAAGAAGGCGCTGGAAGCGGGGTACAAGGATTTTAATAGCGTGTACAACGACGCGGAATTTGCGGAACTGCGAAAAGATAAGCGCTTTACCGAACTCATGGCGGCAAAGCCTCCGGCGCTGACGGAATCAAATTAAATTCGAAAAAAAAATCTGAGCGGGATTTTACAAAGCTTTACAAAATTAGACGGAACTTCGCGCGCATCGGGTGTTTAATTTTTAAACATACTCCTGAAAACAACAGGGTGAGTAAGGAGAAAACGGTAGCCCATCGGATGCTGACCCGAGCACGCCCCAAGCAAGCATCCGATGGGTTTTTGTTTTCAGCTTCTAGCACCTAGCTACTAGCTTCTAGCCAAGAACAAAAACCTGAACCAAACCAAAATCACGAAGACCGGGCGCAGAGGATTTTAGTTATCAGAGCATCTTGCGCACTGAAGAAACAATTATCAGGTCCTTGGCGCCTTCTGCCTTTTTTGCTTTTGGCTAGGAGCCAGGAGCTAGAAGCTATGCGAGGCGAATGCTTGGCGAAAATCCCGTTTCGTTCTAGAATGTCCTGATGCAGTTCCTTCCTGAATCCCTGGCTTGGGCTCACCCGCTGGTGGCGGAGTGGTTTGTGGGGAAGTTTGGGACTCCTACGGAGCCGCAGGAGCAGGGGTGGCCGCACATTCTCGCGGGGCGGACCACGCTGATTTCGGCACCGACCGGGTCCGGAAAAACTCTCGCTGCATTCTTAGCGTGTATTGACCGGTTGGTGCGCAAGGCGCTCGCGGGCGAGTTGTCCGATCGCACCGAAGTGCTTTACGTTTCGCCGCTCAAGGCGTTGGGCAACGACATCCAAAAAAATCTGGAGATACCACTCGGGGAGATTCTCGCGCTGGCGGGCGAGCGTGGGCTGCTGATGCCGGAGATTCGCACGGCGGTGCGCACTGGTGACACCCTGCAACCGGAGCGGCGCGCGATGCTGAAACGGCCTCCGCACATTCTGGTGACCACGCCGGAGTCCCTCTACATTTTGCTGACTGCGGATAAGAGCCGTGCGATCCTGCGCGATGTGGAGACGGTGATCGTCGACGAGATTCATGCCGTGGCCGATGACAAGCGCGGGGCGCATCTGGCACTGTCGCTGGAACGACTGGAGGCGCTGACGCATCGGCCTCCGGTGCGGATTGGGCTTTCCGCGACGCAGAAGCCGATTGAGGAAGTGGCGCATTTCTTGATGGGGAGTTCTGAACTTGGGACGACACGGCCCGATCCCGTGATTGTTGATATCGGGCATAAGCGGAAGCTCGATCTCGGGATCGAAGTGCCGCCCATGCCGCTGGGTCCGGTGGCGTCGAATGAGATGTGGGACACGATTTACGACCGGCTGGTCGAGTTGGTGAACCAACACCGATCAACGCTGGTGTTTGTCAATACGCGCCGGATGGCGGAGCGCATGTGTCACGAGTTGGGCGCGCGCATGGGCGAAGAGAATGTCGCGGCGCATCACGGCAGTTTGTCGCGCAAGCTGCGGCTGGCGGCGGAGAAGAAGTTGAAAGAAGGTCAAGTGCGAGTGCTGGTTGCGACCGCGTCGCTCGAACTTGGGATCGATGTGGGGACGGTCGATCTGGCGGTGCAGATTAATTCTCCGCGGGCGATCGCCGTTGCTCTTCAGCGCGTGGGGCGGTCGGGACACTGGCGGGGAGCGGTGCCGAAGGGGCGGTTCTTTTGCACGACTCGCGATGATTTGATGGAGTGCGCGGCGCTGGTGCGCGCGATCAAGCAGGGGGATCTGGATCGACTGATGATTCCAGAGGCGCCGCTGGATGTGCTGGCGCAGCAGATTGTGGCGGCTTGTGCGGCGGCGGGGCAAAACTCGACAACTGCGCCTCAACTCCAGCTTCGCGGCCAGGATGGCCCCGCGACAGCCGGCGGGGACGCCGGCGCTACAAAGAGTGGCGCTGCCGACGACGCTACGAGAAGCGACGCCGGTGATGACGGATGGGACGAAGAGGAACTCTTCGATCTTGTGAGGCGCGCTTATCCCTATCGTGCTCTGAAGCGCGCGACGTTCGATTCGATTCTGGAAATGTTGTCGGAGGGGATTGCGGCGCGGCGCGGGCGCTATGGGGCGTATCTGCATCGCGATCGGGTGAATGGGAAGTTGCGGGCACGCCGAGGGGCGCGGCTGGCGGCAATCACCAGCGGCGGAGCGATTCCGGACAATTCTCTCTACACGGTGGTTGCTGAGCCCGACGGCGTGGTCGTCGGCACCGTCGACGAGGATTTTGCGGTCGAGAGCAATCGCGGTGACATCATGCTGCTGGGAAACACGTCGTGGATGATTCATCGCATCGAGACCAATGCCGGACGCATGCTGGTGCAGGATGCGCACGGCGCGCCGCCCAACGTTCCGTTCTGGCGCGGGGAAGCTCCGGCACGGACTCAGGAATTGTCGGCGCATGTGGGCGAGCTGCGAGAAAAGATCAGCGAAATGCTGCCGCATACTTCTTCCGTCGGATTTTCGGCGACGCAGCCGGAAGTGGCCGCTGCGGTTTCATGGCTGAAGGATCAGTGCGGCCTGGATGATTCCGGCGCGGAGCAGATGATCGAATATGTGCTGCAAGGTCGGGCGGTGCTGGGAGCGGTGCCGACTCAGACGACGGTGATCGCGGAGCGGTTTTTTGATGAGGCCGGCGGGATGCAGTTGGTGATTCACGCACCGTTTGGAGGGCGGATTAACAAGGCCTGGGGACTTTCGCTGCGCAAGCGATTCTGCGTGGGGTTCAATTTCGAGTTGCAGGCGGCGGCGACCGACAACGGATTGAACATTGCGCTGGCCGAGCAGCACAGTTTTCCGCTGGGCGACGTTTTTCAATTCTTGCAAGCGGATACGGTGCAGCCGATTCTGGAGCAGGCGGCGCTTGATTCTCCCATCTTTGCTACCCGCTGGCGCTGGGATGCGAACCGGGCGCTGGCGTTGCTGCGTTTTCAAAACGGCAAGAAAGTTCCGCCGCAGATTCAGCGAATGCGGTCGGACGATCTGCTGGCGTCGGTGTTTCCTGACGCGGCGGCCTGTTTCGAGAACATCGAGGGTGAAAGAAAGATTCCGGACCATCCGCTGGTGGGCGAGGTGATGAAAGATGTGCTCACCGAGGCGATGGATGTGGAAGGACTGAAGTCACTGTTGCGGGGCATGGCTTCGGGTGCGATTCGCGTGATTGCGGTCGATACGCCGGTGCCGTCGCAGTTTTCGCATGAGATTCTGAATGCGAATCCGTATGCGTATCTGGATGACGCGCCGCTGGAAGAGCGGCGGGCGCGTGCAGTGAATATGCGGCGGGTGCTGCCGGAATCGGTGCTGGAAGAGGTGGGCGGGCTCGATCCGGGGGCGATTGCGCAGGTGCGGCAGGAGGCTTGGCCGGATGTGCGGGATGCGGATGAGTTGCATGACGTGCTGCATACACTGGTGGTGCTGCCGGAGGAGTTGGAACTCATGTGGGGACAGCCGCCCCTTCGACAAGCTCAGGGCAGGCTCTCGGCTGTCCGGTCGAGCGAAGCTCGACCTATCCTTGCCGCAGGAGTGTCCGAAGCTTTCGGCCAAGACAGTTCAGCTTCGCTGAACCGGACAGCCGAGGGCGGCTGTCCCCACATGATTTCTGCCGAATGGCATGGGTACTTCGAGAGACTGGTGAACGAAGGGCGCGCTGGAGTGACTTCGTTCGAGGGCCGGCGGTACTGGGTTGCGGCCGAACGGGCTCGCAGCTTCGCGGCTTTGTTTCCTTCAGGGGAATTTGAACAGACTCTGGCTGACGTGGAGACTGGAGACATCTCGCGCGATGACGCTTTGCTTTCGCTGGTTACCGGGTGGATGTCGCATGTGGGGCCAGTGACTGCTTCTGGACTTGGGGAAATGGTGGGGATAGCGGCTTCTGATATTGAGAAGGCTTTGCTGCGCATGGAAGCTGCCGGGACTGTACTGCGGGGAAGCTTTAGTGGCGCTGCCTCGCGGGCAGGAGTGCCCGCGCCACAGGAGACGGCGCAAGAAGAGATCGAGCTTCGGTCGATCGGGCGAACGGGGGCGTCCGCTCCTCCACGAGCCGGCGAGACGGAGTGGTGTGAGCGGCGGTTGCTGGCGCGAATTCATCGGCTGACCGTGGGGATGCTGCGGAAGCAGATTGAGCCCATCACGGCGGCTGGGTTTATGCGGTGGCTGTTGCGCTGGCAGCACCTGGCTCCGGGGTCGGAGGTTTTGGGCGAGCGTGGGACGCTGGAAGTGTTACAGCAGTTGCAGGGATTTGAGATTCCGGCCAATGCGTGGGAGCGCCAGGTGCTGGCGCGAAGAGTTGCCGACTACGATCCGAAGTGGCTGGATCAGCTTTGCCTGACCGGGGCGGTGGGATGGGGGAGATTGTCGCCGCATCCGGCGACGATCGATGCCAGAGTAAAGCCTACCGTGAGCGAAGATGCGCCGCAGGCGCGACAGCGCCGGGTGGTTCCGACAAGTGTGGCGCCGATCACATTTTTTGTGCGTGAGCAGGCGGACTGGATGATTCCGCGGCACGCAGCTGGCGAGGAGGCTGAGACGCGCGGGTTAAGCCATATCGCACAACTGGTGTTGGAGTTTCTGCGGCAGCGCGGAGCGTCGTTCTTTGCCGATATGGTGCGCGGCACAGGGAAGCTGAAAGCGGAGATTGAAACTGGCCTTTGGGAACTGGTGGCGGCGGGTTTGGTGACGGCAGATGGATTCGACAATCTGCGGGCGCTGATCGATCCCAAGCGGCGGGCGGGACAGGGAAGCGGGAAGAGCACGCGTCCGCGGCACAGCGCGGGGCGATGGGCGCTCCTGCATGCGGACGTGGCTGCGGAAAGAGCCCGCGCAGTAGAGGCGGCCTGCTGGATGCTGCTACGGCGCTATGGCATCGTGATTCGCGATCTGCTGGCGCGGGAGTCGAATTTACCGCCGTGGCGCGAGTTGCTGATGGCCTTCCGGCGGCTCGAAGATCGGGGAGAGATTCGGGGCGGGCGCTTTGTCGATGGATTTCTCGGCGAACAATTCGCGCTGCCGGTCGCAGTGGAGTCGGTGCGGGCCATGCGCGGCCTGCCGCTCAGTGGCGACACGATCACGTTGTCGGCGGCCGATCCGCTCAATTTGGTTGGGATTCTGGTGCCGGGGGAGAGAGTGCCGGCGATTTCCGGCAGGACCGTGAGCTATCGCGATGGGATTGCAGTTGTGGCGGAGCAGGCGATCGCGCCAGAGGCTGCGGCGAGTTAGGGTAGTTCGCAGGTGTGAAGCGACCTCAGCGCCTAAAGGCGCGACTGTCGTGAATGGCGTACGCGACTTTCGTGACTTTTACCCCCGAAATCACTCGTCGTCTTAACTTGCTGACAACCCGAGTATTTACGGGAGTTTTCCATGTACCAGTTATACCAACGTTTGTCATCAACGTTCCTCGTCCACGTGCTTCCGTGTTTCAACTGTCGTCGCCAGGTTTTTCCTTCGCGCAGAATGGCCAACGCCGCTACAGGGCTTCGATTTCCCGAAGATAATTCAATTTTGGGTGCCGAGGTAGGTGGGAAACTTACGGGGGCTTAAATCGCCTTAAAACGGCATTTTTATTCCCGGGGGTAACCTTTGTCACGAAACCCCGGCTTTCTAGGGGTTTTGCCCCGGTGGGTACTGAGGATCGGCAACACCTCCAAAAAGAAGTTGCCCCAAAGACAGTCTTTTGGGGCAGAGCTTTGCAAGTTCCTTTTGGTTTACCTGTTGGAGGGCTCCTGAGCAGCCCTTTCTGCAATGATCGAAGCGTCCCGTATGTCATGCAGCCTTTCAAGCAGCTGCGATGCGGTTGGGACTTCCTCTTTGGCACGAACCTTAGCAACAATGTGTTGATTCAAGAGTTGCTGAATCAACATCATCTCTAGTTCATTGAGTTCAACAGTCATAGCAAATCCCTTTGGGAAGCGTACTCGCTAATTACTGCGGGTGCAATTGGCGTAATCCAACGGGGCATTTGTGCCCCAGGCTTGTCCGTTGGCAAATTCCCACGGTCCCCCAAGTATGCTTACCCCCGGCGTAAACGTCTCCCAATATCCGTAAATGGTGCGGTCGGATACTGTGCGGCCGGTGTAATCATTGTCCGGCGGGGTCGTTGATGGGGTACACCAATTGCGAACCGGATATGCACAGTACAACGCGCCCCCAACGGGAGTACAACTTCCTCTGGGACCACCGGTTGCTTGTACTCGCGTATAAGCAATCTCAAATAGGATTATGTTACCACCACCTCCCCCGCTATACACATTACCCATTTGCGAGCAATCAACTTCACCGGTACCTGCCGACGTACAAGTGGGGTCATTTGGGTCACCGTAAATCAAATCACAACCCCCAGCGATATCAAAATAGGAAGCACTGATAACATCAGCGGGGGCCCCTGCTGCAGAACTATGCCCTCCGCTAAAGTACCCACCCGGGAAACTGGTGGTTGCAGTGATGGTGTGATAAGCGCCAGGGGGACAGCCCCCTGGAGGGCAAATATAGTTCCCGCTCGCTATTGTCGTTGCTTGTAGAGCGGTCAACAAAAAATGGTAGGGTGTAGTGTTGTTCAAAGCAAAGAACGTATCTCCAGTCAACCCCCCCAATCCGGTGAAAGTCCCGGTTAAGTTTACCCATGTCGGTGATTGAGCAAACAGATTCAGGTAGTACACATTTCCATTTGGTCCTGGCGTGGCGGACAGAAGAAACAAATAGCCATCTCCAGTAGCCTTGACCGCGGATGCCGTTGGTGCGCCAGTGAACAACGAAAATGCACCCGTACTCAGGTTAATGTTGTAAAGGGAGTGCGTGTTAAAACCTAAACCAAACGCAACAGACACACCAAACACCGACACCTGCGACCATTGCCCACTGGACAAAGAACTCCAAGTTGGGGTTGGGTCGGTCGGGTTTGTGCTGTAAACAAGTACTCCCGCCGAAGTGATGGCAGTTAGCACATTGTTAGGACTGATTGAAAGGCTAGAAGAGGCGCACTGGTGGATCGAGGCCCAACCACTATTCCACCGATACATACCATATGAACCCGGACAGTTGGAGTTAGCCCGAAGTGCATATACTTCTGCCTGCGTGTGGAAAGCGATCTGTTGGTTACCCGTTCCATAAACGGATTGGGAAGTCCATAGCGGTCCCCCACTTACTGCAAAGGGTAGTTGATAAACACTTCCGGTCGAGGTCACGCCAACCGTATACCCATCCAAACCCGAGGTTACTTGAGTAAGAGAAATTGTACCTCCGGTGTCTTTGTTGTTGTTAAGTAAAAAGCAATTATGTGTGACACAATTGCCGAGGTTATTGATTACGGTGTACGCTGTTGTGGTGGTGTAGTTGTCACCTATCAGTTGTGGGGGCGGTGCTTGACCTAAGCACAAGGCGGACAGGAATAGAAACACAATTAGCAATCTTTTCGTTTTGTGGAACTCCTTTTTTAATGATTTTTAGGGGAAGTCCTTTTCGGCTGTTCGTGCAGGACGTAACGCTAGAACCGAACAGTGCTTCGAAACTTTGCGAGGCTAATCGGCCACTTGTAGCCTGGTCCCCACTTCGCGATGCCCAGCGCCTGGACGGCGCAGTCATCGGAGCTAGCACCAGACAGTGGCCTTGCGGCGCTTCTTTGATCCGGGCGCGGCTAGAAGCCGCGCCCTTTCAAAGCAATCCCAATCCCCGATCCTAATTTCGATTCAATTCAACAATTCAATTTCAAAAAGAAAAAAGTCAGGAGTTCGATGAGGGGGTCTCCCGAACTCCTGACTAGCGATCCTCGGCTAGAACTGATCGAAAGCGCTTCCCCCGTCGCTTTTGCCGAGCACCCGCATAACACTGGACTGCACGCCGACTTCCAAGGGCAGCCGAACCGCGTTCTGCAGCCCGGCGTGTGCGGTGTAACGTTATTTTTTCCTGCAAGTTAGAACTTACTCAGATTAGTGGTGCGAGGATTACTCGCCGCCCACTAATGGCATCGAAAGCTATCCGATCGGATAGCCGAACTAGCCGTTCGGATATCGGAAAAGGGTCGCGAAGAGCATGCATTTCTGGCCAAGCTGTGATAAGAAGTTCTGCATGGAATGGGAGACCCCTGATTGCGCCCTAGACTCCTGGTGATAGCCGGCCCTGCAAAAGATTTAACCATTCCGTTGCCCGACGGAGAAGCCACGGTGGGGCGCGATGCGACGAACGCAGTGTCGGTGCCCGATACATCGGTGTCGCGACGACACTGCCTGCTGCGTCGCGCCGAAGACGACCGTTTCCAGATCAAGGATTTGGACAGCCGCAACGGAACGCTGGTCAACGGACTGGCGGTAAAAGAACAGTGGCTGCGCCACGGGGATGAGGTGGCGACCGGCGACTCCGTGTTCCTGTTTCTGGTGGACGATGAGGACCAGGCGCTTCCGGCGAGCCGCATCGAGTTTGATGACAGCCATCCGACGGCTGAGACCAAGCTGATTCATCCCAGGGAAGTGGTTTATCTACAGCCGGACCGCTTGTTGCGGGAGTTGCCGGCAACATCGCAGGTGGCGCGTAATTTGAGCGGCTTGCTCAAGATCAGCCGGGTGGTCCATGCCATCCGGGATCTAGAGGAACTGCAAGCGCAGTTGCTGGATTTGATTTTTGAACTGGTGCCGGCTTCCCGCGGCGCGATTCTGCTGGCCGAGGGGGGCGGCCAGGAATTCAACTCGCAGTATGCGCGGACACGGCAGGTGAGGCAACCGCAACTGGTGCGGGTGAGCCGAACGATAGCGCGCCAGGTAATGCAGGAAAATGTTGCGATCCTGGGAGTCGACGTTCCTTCCACTGGCGCGCTGCGCGCGGTAGAAAGCCTGGTGGCCGCGGAGGTGCGGTCGCTGCTGTGCGTACCGCTGACCGTGTTTCAGCGCGTGATTGGCTGTATCTACCTTGACAGCACCGACATAGCGAACCGGTTCAACGAAGATCATTTACAACTCATGGCTGCGATTGCCGCGATTTCAGCGGTGGCGCTGGACAATGCGCGGCGCCAGCAATGGCTGGAACAGGAAAATCAGCGGCTTACCACTGAAATCAGGCAGGAACAGAGCCTGGTGGGTGAAGGCGCGCGAATGAAAGAGATTTTTCAGTTTGTGGCGCGGGTCGCGCCCAGCGAATCGACCGTGCTGATTGAGGGCGAGAGCGGCACGGGCAAGGAACTGGCAGCGCGCGCGTTGCATCGCAACAGCCCCAGGGCGAACAAGCAATTCGTGGCCATCAATTGCGCAGCGATTCCCGAGACCCTTCTGGAGAGCGACCTGTTCGGGCATGAGCGCGGCGCGTTCACCGGCGCTTCCTCGCTGAAGCGGGGACGGTTGGAGATCGCCGACGGCGGCATTGTGTTTCTCGATGAGATTGGAGAACTGGCTTCAGCGCTTCAGGTGAAGTTGTTACGCGTGTTGCAGGAGCGGGAATTTGAACGCGTGGGGGGAACGCATCCCATTAAGGTCGACATCCGATTAATCGCGGCCACGAATTGCAATTTGGACGAAGCCGTGAAGAGTGGCCGGTTTCGCCAGGATCTTTATTACCGGCTGGCCGTGGTCCGGCTGACGATGCCGCCGCTGCGCGAACGGCGGGAAGACATTCCGATGCTGACCCGCCACTTCGTACAGAAATATGCGAAGCGCAGCAAGGTAAAACCGAAGCCGGTGTCGCGCGAAGCTATGGCGGCGCTGGTGAACTATGAGTGGCCTGGGAACGTGCGCGAACTGGAGAATGCGATTGAGCGTGCGCTGGTGATGGGATCGTCCGCTGCCGTGCTGCTGGAGGATTTGCCGGAATCCCTGTTGGAGCAGGAATCGGCGGCGGAGATGCATGAAGGCAAATACCATGCCAGCGTAAAGGAATTAAAAAAGCAATTGATCCTAGATGCGGTCGAACAGACGCGGGGGAATTATGTGGAGGCGGCGGCGATCCTGGGAGTGCATGCAAATTATCTGCACCGGTTGATTCGGAATTTGGGACTGAAAGAAGCGTTGCTGGATGTGTTGCGAGGACGGAAGTTCTCAGCGTAGTAGAAGATAATATTCTTCGATGAAATTTGTCGTGCGGTTCAAGGCAGAGCCAATTCGAATAATGGCGCCGGGTCGAGATAGATGCCTTGCCAGCGCACGGCGACGTGGAGATGCGGGCCGGTGGCGCGGCCGGTGCCGCCGCTGAGTCCAATAGTCTGGCCGCGTTTTACCGCGTCTCCTTCCTTCACTTTAAATTCCGAAAGATGAAAATAGAGCGTCAGCAGACCCTGGCCGTGGTCGATGACAACGCAGTTGCCTTCGAAGTACAAGAAGCGCGCCAGCAGGACCGTGCCGTCGTTCATGGCGGCGACTGGGGTTCCGGTGGGGACGCGAAAATCGAGTCCCCAATGCGGGCGTTGCGCTTTGCCGTTAAAAATCCTCTGGGAGCCGTAGACGTCGGAGATGGCGGCGTTGGCGGGTGCGGTAAATTTTCCTTCCCACTCGCGAGTTGGGGTTACACGGCCCAGGTACTCCTCTTTGATCTTCACGCCCTCGGCGATCTGCTGTTCCTGCTCGGGAGAAGGCTCGGTGAATTTTTTCTCGACCGTGAGCTCGACTTTGATTTGAGGATATTTGGCGCGGGCGACGGTGAACCTGCGCGTGAAAGTCACTGGCGTCTTCGTCGCGGAGCGTTCGCCGGACAATTCCAGCGCGTATTTGCCGGGTTCGGTTTCAAAGGGGACACCGGCGAGCACGAACCAAGTTTTGGTGGAAGGTTGGTAGCTGAAGGCGAGTTGGTGAGCGCGCCAGGTGCCGGTGAGGGATTCGAGTTTGACGGGCGGCTTGACCTGGAACAGGACCGGGGCGCCGTTGACGAGACGCGTGGGAAGAGCGTGGACGGTCCAGTCGGCGGCTGAGGCGGGGAGTGTGACGGCGGTTATCGATACGACGAAGCTCACTACGAGGGCGAAGCTTCCACGGGAGCGCCGGGCTTCGCCCTGGCGGGACGGCCAAGAGCCTGCCCCTTCGTCAGGCTCAGGGCAAGCTCTGAGCTTGTCGAAGGGCGGCCATCGCCACAGGAGTCTTTTTCTTCCACAGCTTTTTACTCTTTGATCCGAGAAGCTCACTTTATCAGCGTAGCACTTTGTGGAATTGGGGCGATAAAATCCCCGGCATGCGCATCCGGGATCTTAATGGGTTGACGGCTTGGTTGCTGTGTGGCGTGGTTCTGACACGGATGGGTGTATCGCAGTTAGGGATCAGGAGATCGACGAGATCTGGCTGGCGGTGGCGGATGGGGCTCCGATTGAGATCCAACCCTAATTCACAAGCGCTAAATTTTCTTTTAGCTATATATACTAAACCAATCGACATTATAGTATAGTACTCCTACTGAAAATTGTCGTTGTCCCTCCAGCAGAAAAGGCCGCCGGACTCTTCGTCCGCGGCCTTTTCTTCGCTTCTCGAATTTACTTCTTGCGGCCAGGTTTGATTCCGAAGATTGTCAGTCTGGCATAGCTGGCAACGAACACTTCGCCGTTCGCAACGACGGGCACCAGGTTGGAGTTGCCGTTGAGGTTCGGCCAGGCGCCGGCTTTACTGCTGAAGATTTGCTTCATGGAGCTTCCGACCGGCACTTGCGGATTGAAGGCGTACAGGTAGATAGGATTTCCCGTACCCGAGGGCCGCGACACCGCCCAAATGATGGGATTGGCTGTTCCGCTGGAAGAGATGCTGGTGAAGAAGCCGGGATCTTGCGCGTTGGCGACCGTCGGAGACGTGGAAGCCAGGAACAGCGCGGGGCTGGGCGAGGTTCGGATCTTGTACGCCTGCACGTTATAACCCCCACTGGTGACCACGCGGCCGACTCCGTCGGGAGCGACAAAGTACGATTGTCCACACCAGCAGCCGCCCACGTTATAGCTTCCGAGCACGTTGTTCTTGGTCGTCGAGTATCCGCCCAGGTGATCTTCGTTCATCAGAAAAAGCGTTCCGGCTTTGCCGGCGGCGACTGCCAGATGTGGGGTAGAACCGGGCTGGTCGGGCAGGACGAGCGCTCCCCCAGAGCCGAAGTCCTCGTCGACCTGATCGAGCGAGCCCTGGTTCTTTGGCGTGAATAGATCGAGAACAGTACCGAGATTGGGTGAAACTTTGACGACGCTCTCCTGAATGTTACTCACACCGTCGTAGCTATTGCCGGAATAATCGGAGTTCCCCGTTACGAAGACAATGTTGCCGGAGTCGTCGGCCGCGAGTCCATAGCCGGACATCCAGATGGAAGAGAGAAAGAAATTGTTGCTGGACGACGCCTGCGTGTCGAGAAGCTGGTTGCCTGGAAGCGGCGTGAGCGATCCGGTGGACCAACCCAGCAGCCAGCCGCGGGATAGATTGGCGGAGTAATCGCAAAAGCTGCCGAAACCGGCGTAGACGCTGCCATTTGCCAGCAGCAAGCCGGGACGCTGGCGCTGGTAAGTGGCGTTGAAGCTGAACGTAGTGCCGTCGTTCAAAGTGTGCGAGGCCGTCACCACTTGCGGAGCGACTTTGTCGGTGAGGCTGCCGAGATCGAGAGCGTGAAGGCGATACGCCGGACCGGTCGAGTCTTGTGTGTAAATCATTACATAGAGAGTATTGCTGGTGAGATCAATGACTGGAGTGGAGTTGATGCCGACATGCGGGCCGTTGTTGTTGCAGCCCAACGGCCAGGTAACCGGCGTGCCAAAGTTCGGGTGCAGCAGCACGGTGCCGGCTTCGGCGTCGATGGCGTAAATACTGTTGCCCTGGGTGGCGACATAGACCACATCATGCACGCCCTGGTGGCCTCCCGCGCTAATGGTCACGCCGGGAACAAATAGCGGTTGACTGTCGACCTGATCGTCGAGCGCAACGGATTTCAACAAACCGAACGAAGAACTCCCAACGTTCGACGGAGTGAGCACAGTCTCGTGAGAGTTCCAGCCGGTGCGGTTGTTATCGACGTGGTAGGTCGTAATCGCAGTCTGACCGGCGGCCAGAGACAATAGGGAGAGGACGAAGGTGCAAATTGCGAGCGCAGCGCGGGTACACAGTTGACGAAATGGCATGAGGTTCCTTTGGAACGTTTTTTTTCGGCGGCTGGTCGGCGGTCTGATCGGGGGGAATCAGCGAGAAAGCTGCACGAGCTTACGACAGACTCGTGCGGGATGTAAACCGGAAAATCGATTTAGAGAAATCTTTACACATGGATTTTCAAAGGCTTGGCATTCGCGGCGGGAAAGATCATGCAGCATGCAAGTTCCTGCAATGTTGCTTGCAAGATCTTGCACAGGTCCAGGGCGGCGACTCGAAAATGCGGCTCGCACTGGGTAGAAACGGCGTTTCATCTTGACTTCCAGCAGGGGTTCGCTCAGACTTTCGCGGCGCAGGAGAAGTGATGAAATATTTATTTGTGTTGCTGCTGCTCTCGGCCAATGTGTTTGCCGTCGAGAATCGGATTGAGATCATCATCATTACGCCTCCTGAGGTGCTGCTCGCCCCGGGACACAACCAGCAGATGCACGCCTATGGCTATTACTCGGACGGAAGTGTCGTCGATTTGACCGGCACGGTAGCATGGTCGAGCATTGAGTCCTCGGTCGCGACGGTCACGAAGACCGGATTGGTGACGATGAAGAGCGCCGGGACGGCTCTCATCAAGGCGACGTATCAGGGCTATAAAGGCTATGGAACGGTGTGGAACAAGTTCACACCCTTCATCAAAGTCCGCCCCAGCACCGCATCGGCGGGCAGGATTGAACACATCGTTTTTATTGTCAAGGAGAACCGGAGCTTCGACTCATATTTTGGAACCTATCCGGGAGCCAATGGCGCCACGACGGCCACGCTTAGTACAGGGCAAGTCGTCGCTCTCGGTCACCTTCCCGATCCGCCGAAGCACGATATGGGACATGAGTGGACCGACAGTCATGACGACGTCGATGGCGGGCGCATGGACCGCTTCGACTTGGGGCTGACTTGCTCGGTCGACGGCGACATGCAATGCCTGAAGCAGTTGTATCAATCGGACATTCCGAATTATTGGGCGTACGCACAAAACTATGCGTTAGCGGATGAGGCATTCAGCAGCGTGGCCTCGGGATCGTATCCGGCTCACTTGGCGATGGTGTCGGGAGGCGAGCAGAACGTGTTGGATAATCCGCGCAGTTCGGAGCCGGCGCAGTGGGGATGCGACGGAGTCGCGGGAACGAACGTGCCGTATTTCACGGCGACCGAGACGGTGTCGAGCGAGTTTCCGTGTTTTAGCGCGACTACGATTGCCGACCTGGCGGACTCGGCGGGAGTGTCGTGGATGGCGTACACCATCATCGATAACGGCAGCGGTTATATCTACAACCCGTTTCGTAGCTTCAGCAATATTTTTTATGGTCCGGATTGGACGACGAAAGTTGTCGACCAGTCGCAATTCATCACCGACGCGCTGGCGGGGAATCTGCCGGCTCTGAGTTTCGTGACACCGCCCAGTATTGATACGGATCATCCGCCGGACAGCGCCTGTGTGGGCGAGAACTGGTCGGTGTCGATGATCAACGCCGTGATGCAGGGGCCGATCACGCAGTGGCGAAATACGGTAATCGTTCTGACCTGGGATGATTTTGGTGGACTGTACGACCACGTTGCGCCACCCTATCGCGATCAGTATGGTCTCGGTATTCGAGTGCCGATGATCATCCTGAGCCCCTTTGCGGTGCAAGGCGTGTATCACACTCAAGTCGAGTTTGCGAGCGTGCTGCGGTTTATGGAAGAGACATTCGGGTTGCCGAGCTTACGCGGAGCCGATATGTTCGCCAACGACATGCAAGATGCATTCAATTATTCGCAGTCGCCGCTGCCGCCGCTCGTGCTGTCGCAGCGCACATGTCCGGTGTCGAAGGACGCGCCGGTTTATGACCCGGACGATCTGGAGGATTAGGGACCAAAGTCGTTTCTTCACTCGGCAGGCTAGGAGGCTTTATGAGAAATTTGCTGGCTTCCCTGTTGCTATCCAGTGCGCTGTTCGGCGGAGTGTCGGCGGCACAGTTGATCGTGGTTACGCCACCGCAGGCGCAAATGAAAAAAGGGCAGACGCTTCAGATGCACGCCTACAAGTATTTGCAGGCGTCCAACGCAGCTGACGTGACGAAGACCTCAGTGTGGACCAGCATCGAACCGACAATTGCCACGGTATCGAAAACAGGGCTGGTAACGATGCTTGGCACCGGGTCGGCTCTAATTGTCGCCACTTACAACAAGTCTCCCGGCTATGGCACGGTGTGGAGCCAGTTCACGCCTTTCATCAGCGTGCCACCGAGCACGGCGTCGTTTGGAAACATTCAGCATGTAGTTTTCATCGTCAAAGAGAACCGCAGCTTCGACCAATACTTTGGAACCTTTCCGGGAGCAAACGGCGCCACGACAGCTACGCTCTCAACAGGACAAGTCAAAACGCTGGGCCATACACCCGACAAGCCGAAGCATGATATGGGCCACGAATGGACCGACAGTCACAGCAACATCGATGCCGGCCGCATGGACCGCTGGGACCTGGAGTATATGTGTTCGGTGAACGGCGACAATTTGTGCCTGAGCCAGTTGTATCAAGCGGACATTCCGAATTACTGGGCGTACGCGCAGAACTACGCATTGGCGGATGAGACGTTCAGCAGTGTCGAGTCGGGATCGTATCCGGCGCACCTGCAATTGGTCTCCGGAAGTTCGCAGACCACGATCGACAATCCTCGGAGTTCGATTCAGGAGCAATGGGGATGCGATGCGGTCGCTGGCACGAACGTCCCCGCCATGAGTTCGACTTATGTCGTGTCGCCGGTATTTCCGTGCTTTAGCGCGACGACGTTGGGCAATTTGGCGGACACGGCGGGAGTTTCGTGGAAAGCCTACACGTCGGTGAACGGCGAGAGCGGCTACGTTTATAACCCGTACCGCAGCTTCAGCGCGATCTATAACACGGCCGACTGGACGACCAAGGTCGTGACCGAATCGAATTTCATTACCGATGCACTGGCAGGAAATTTGCCGGCGCTCAGTTGGGTCACGCCGCCGAGTATCGACACCGACCATCCGCCCGACAGCGCATGCGTGGGAGAAAACTGGACCGTGCAGCAGATCAACGCGGTGATGCAAGGCCCGCAATCCCAGTGGCAGAACACGGTGATCTTTCTCACATGGGATGACTTTGGCGGATTCTACGATCACGTCCCACCCCCATTTCGCGATCAGTACGGGATGGGCATTCGAGTGCCGTTCATCATCATCAGCCCATGGGCGATTCAAGGCGTGTATCACACGCAGGTCGAGTTTGCCAGCGTGCTGCGATTCATGGAAGAAACATTTGCGCTGCCGAACCTGGGCGGAGCGGACACGATTGCCAACGATTTGCAGGATGCGTTCAACTATTCGCAGACGCCTCTGCCGCAGACGGTGCTTTCGCAGCGAATCTGTCCGGTGTCGAATGACGATCCGGTGTTCGATCCGGATGATCTGGACGATTGAAATTCGGCGGTACGGCCTGATTTGCGGGAGAGGAATTTGGTGGACCTGGTCGGGATCGAACCGACGACCTCTTCCATGCCATGGAAGCGCGCTCCCAGCTGCGCCACAGGCCCACTGTTTGGGGATAGTGCTGCGAATCGTCCGTTGCGGACGAGCCTTAAGTATTCTCGCTGACAGCGCGCGGATAGTCAACGCGGGTTGTGAGGAGTTTGGCGTACGCGCGATGGCGGATTAGGGCGAGATCCTTCGCTTCGCCTGAAAAACGGCTCCGCTCAGGATGACACTGCTTTATTTGATTGGACGGCTCTATAAGAGCGCAAACTGCCATCACCAAATTCTTCCGTTTCTTTCCACAGCTCACTTCTGGCATAATTGATCGTGCACCCCACCTGCACCATTTTTCAAAGACAATTTAAAGCGAGGAAGAGATGCCAGCGAAGTACATCTTTGTGACGGGCGGAGTTGTGTCTTCACTCGGCAAGGGATTGGCCGCGGCGTCCATCGGCTGCCTGCTGGAGAGCCGGGGAATGAAAGTCAACATCATGAAGTTCGATCCGTATCTGAACGTCGATCCGGGGACGATGTCGCCGTTTCAGCACGGCGAAGTTTTCGTGACCGACGACGGAGCGGAAACCGATCTCGACCTCGGCCACTACGAACGCTTCACCCACGCCAAACTTTCTCGCGACAATAACTGGACCACCGGACGCCTCTACGAGCAGATCATCGCCAAGGAGCGGCGCGGGGATTATCTTGGCAAGACGGTGCAGGTGATTCCCCACGTTACCAACGAGATTAAAGCCGCGATGAAGAAGGTCGCGCAGGATGTGGATATCGCGATCGTCGAGATTGGCGGAACCGTCGGCGACATCGAGTCGCTGCCGTTCATGGAAGCCATTCGCCAGATGCGGCAGGAACTGGGGCGCGAGCATACATTGTTTGTGCACGTTACGCTGGTGCCATTTATTGCCGCGGCGCAGGAGTTGAAGACCAAGCCGACGCAGCACTCTGTGAAAGAGTTGCTCAGTATTGGAATTCAGCCGGATATTTTGCTCTGCCGCACCGATCGCTTTCTGGCGAAGGATATCAAGTCGAAGATTGCGCTGTTCTGCAATGTCGCGGATGAAGCGGTGATCACCGCGAAAGACGTGGCTTCCGTCTACGAAGTGCCGCTGGTATTCGCTAATGAAGGTGTCGATAGCCTAGTGCTGAAATGTCTGCATATGGAAGCGAAGGATCGAGACCTGTCGAGGTGGGAGGACATTGTCCATCGCGTCTACAACCCGAAAGATACGGTGACGATCGGGATTGTCGGCAAGTATGTGGAGTATGAAGATTCCTACAAATCGCTGAAGGAGGCTCTTGTGCACGGGGCGTTGGCCCATAACCTGAAGCTCCAGATCAACTGGATTGAGGCCGAAGGACTGGAGAGCGCCGAGGGAGACAAGAGCTACGAAGCGCAGCTCGAGGGCTACGACGGAATCCTAGTGCCCGGAGGATTTGGCAAGCGCGGTATCGAAGGGATGCTGCTCGCGATCCGCTATGCGCGCGAAAAGAATGTTCCGTACTTCGGAATTTGTCTGGGGATGCAGACGGCTTGCATCGAATTTGCCCGGAATGTCGTGGGCCTGGCGGAGGCGAATTCAAGCGAGTTCGATCCGGCGACGCCGCATCGCGTCATCTACAAGTTGCGCGAGTTGCGCGGCGTGGAAGAACTCGGCGGGACGATGCGACTGGGGGCATGGCCGTGCAAAATTGAGCCCGGCACTCTAGCGCAGAAGATTTATGGGAAGTTGGAGATCAGCGAGCGGCACCGGCATCGCTATGAGTTCAATCGCGAGTATGAAGAGCCCATGACGGCCGCGGGCATGCGCATCTCCGGATCGACGCCGGACGGGACTTACGTCGAGATGGTGGAGTTGCCCGACCATCCGCATTTTATCGGGTGCCAGTTTCATCCGGAGTTTAAGTCGAAGCCGCTAGAACCGCATCCGCTGTTCAGTTCGTTTGTGGGCGCGGCGTATGAGTATGGCATGAAACGGCGCGCCGAAAAAGAAACGGCGGCAGTGGAAATGTTCCACCGGCCGGAGAAAGTAGCGCATCGGTAGGAATAATCATCACGGAGGCACGGAGACACAGAGAAACTCAATCTTGTTTTCTCCGTGGCTCTGTGACTCCGTGATGAAATGATTTTAGGGGTGAGACCGCGTTTGATTACAGCATTCCAAGTCGGCGACATTCACATTGGGTCCGGCGATCTATTTCTGATCGCGGGGCCGTGCGTGATCGAGAGCGAAGAGCACGCAATGCGGATGGCGGAGATCATCAAGGGCGTAACCAAGGCTCTGGCGTTTCCCTTCATCTTTAAGGCGAGTTACGACAAAGCGAACCGCACTTCGATGCGCAGTTTTCGTGGACCGGGAATCAAGGAAGGGTTGCGCATCCTGAAGAAGATCAAGAATGAACTGCAACTGCCGGTTCTGATCGATGTGCACGAGACGGCGGACGTGGGCAAGGTCGCCGAGGTCGCAGACGTGTTGCAGATTCCGGCGTTCCTGAGCCGGCAGACCGATCTGGTGGTGGCGGCGGCGCTCAGCGGTCGCGCGGTGAACATCAAGAAAGGACAATTCGTTGCGCCCTGGGATATGCGCCACGCGGTTGAGAAGTGCCGCGATGCGGGCAACACGCAAGTCTTTCTGAGCGAGCGCGGAGCCAGTTTTGGCTACAACAATCTGGTGGTCGATATGCGGTCGCTGGCCATCATGCGCAAGTTTGCGCCGGTGGTATTCGATGCGACGCATTCGGTTCAGTTGCCCTCGTCGCAGTCGGACGGAAATGGTCCCGCGGTGAGCGGAGGACAGCCGGAGTTTATCCCTGTATTGTCGCGCGCGGCGGTGGCGGCGGGCGTGGACGGAGTGTTCATGGAAGTTCACGACAATCCGAAGGAAGCGAAGTCGGATGGGGCGAATGCGCTGGAGTCGACGAAACTTCGCGGCGTGTTGAAAGAATTGCTGGCGGTGAAGAGGGCGTTGGATGCGGCGCACGCGACGCCGTAGAGTGACGCGCCGCGGAAGGGGAAAAAACAATTTAGCCCAGCGCTTCAGCGCTGGGTATTGTGCAAAGAAATAATAAGTCCCGGAGGGACGGCATAATCAGCCGAGCACATAAGCTGGATCGTAATCTACTCCGTACTTCTTCAAGAACTCCATAAACTCCTCTTCAAAGCTCTTCTTTTCGTGATGTGCGCGCTGGTTCCGGATATAGGCTGCGACATCTTCGGTTTGGGACGCGCTGACGCTGAATGCTCCATATCCCTCCTGCCAGGAAAAACGTTCGGTTGCAGTTTCGTTGATCCATTTTGACGAACTGCCCTTGAGATGCTGCACGGCCTTGGCTAACGGTATGCTCGGCGGCAAGACGAGGAGGGCGTGTACATGATCGCGCACGCCACCGATGATTATTGCTTCGAAGCCCTGATTGTGGGCGATACCTGCCATGTAGGCCCAGAGCTTGGGTTGAAATTCATCAGATAGGGCTTTCTTGCGTTCCTTCGTGCTGAAGATTACGTGGACGCGATTGCTGGAGTAGGTATGCGACATTGCGTCGTCCCTCCGGGACTTAATTCCAAGCCTTGCCCGGCTCACCCAGCGCTTGAAGCGCTGGGCTAAATTGTGTTCGGCCCTCCGGGCCTCTTGTTGAGCGAGCACAGGATATGAAGATTGACGGTAGTGTGGCTGTGATGGATGTCACCCAGCGCTTACCTTCGTCTGTGGATAACTGTCTTGTGTGTTAGATTTTAAACTTCTTCCATGAAACATGTTGCCAATTGGGCGTTGAACATTGCGGCGCTGCGTGGAGCTAGCTACGCTGATGTACGCGTAGTCGCGCAGCGGAGCCGTGCTCTGACGACGAAAAACGGGAAGGTGGGCAGCGCGTCAGACGCGGAGTCGGTCGGGATGAGTGTACGCGTGATCGCAGACGGGGCTTGGGGATTTGCGTCATCTTCGGAGTTAGGGCGCGGCGCAGTCGAGGCCACCGCCGCACTGGCAGTTGAGATCGCGCGCGCTTCGTCGCGAGTGAAGCGAGAAGATGTGCGACTCGCGCCCGAAAAAGCTGCTGTCGCCGAGTGGAGCACGCCTTACAAAATCGATCCCTTCAGCGTTTCAGTGGAACAGAATATTGAATTGTTACTGAAGATCGACGCGGAGTTGCGTTCCGTTTCCGGTATTACTCTTGCCGAAACGAATCTGAACTTCAACCGCGAAGAGCAGTGGTTTGTGTCGTCGGAGGGCGCGGACATTCATCAGACCAAACTCTCGACGGGCGCGGGATATGCGGCGTATGCCTTTGCCGGGAACGAGATTCAGAAACGATCTTATCCGAATTCGTATGGCGGGCAGTGGCAGAACAAAGGCTATGAGCTGATTGAAGAATTAAAGTTGGTGGAGAATGCCCGGCGTATTGCGGATGAGGCGGTCGCGCTTCATCAGGCGGATCAATGTCCGGAAGGGAAGTTCGACATTATTCTCGACAGCTCGCAGCTAGGGTTGCAGATTCATGAATCGGTCGGGCATCCGATTGAACTGGACCGCGTGCTGGGAATGGAAGCGAATTTTGCCGGCACTTCGTTCTTAAGCATCGACAAGTTGAGAAAATTGCGCTACGGGAGTGAGATGGTGAATGTGGTGGCCGATGCGCGGCAGGAGCATGGCCCGGGGCTGGGGACGTTCGGTTTCGACGACGAAGGCGTGGCGGCGCAGTGTACGCCGATCATCACGAACGGGCTGTTTACGGGATATCTCAGTTCGCGCGAAACGGCGCATACCATTGGCGAGAGCCGGTCGGGCGGAACGTTACGCGCGGAAGGATGGAACCGGCTGCCGATGATTCGCATGACGAACATTAGTCTGCTGCCGGGGGAAAAACCTTTGAGTCTCGAGCAATTGATCGCGTCGGCCGATCACGGAATTCTCATGCAGACCAATCGCTCGTGGTCGATTGACGACAAGCGGTATAACTTTCAGTTCGGTTGCGAGATCGGATGGGAGATCAAGAACGGCAAACGCGCGCGCATGGTGAAGAATCCCTCGTATTCGGGAATCACGACGGAATTCTGGAATTCACTGGATGCGATTTGCTCGCGCGACGAATGGACGTTATGGGGAACTCCGAATTGCGGGAAGGGCCAGCCGCAGCAAGTGATGGGCACGGGACACGGCGCGGCGCCGTCGCGCTTTCACGGGATCAAGGTGGGGACTGCGTTTAAGAGTTAGTTCACCACGGAGACACGGAGTCACAGAGAAATAGCAAGCAAGCTGAATGCTTACCCAAGAACAAGCTGGCGACATTTTCGATCGCATCAAGAAACTCTCGACTGCCGATGAGGTGGAAGTGCTCTTCTCGGGCGGGAAATTCGCATTGACTCGCTTCGCCAACAATGTGGTTCACCAGAACGTCGCGGAGGAGAATCATGTGGTCTCAGTGCGCGCGGCTTTTGGGGGCAAGACAGCGCGGGCGTTTACGAACAAGTTTGATGATGAAAGTTTGCGGCAGGTAGTGCGGTCGGCGGAGAGTTTGGCGCGGGTGCAATATGCGGATCCGGATTTGTTGCCGATGCCGGATGCGCGCGAGGCCGCGGGCAAGGCGGGCGGGAACACCCGCGCCTCAGAGACAGCTTCGCGGCACTTCGCGGCGACCGCCAGTATCACTCCTGAATCGAGAGCCGAGGGTGTCAAGAAAATCGTCGGCGTGGCGCAACGGCACAAACTCAGTACTGCGGGAGTTTTTTCGAGCGCCGAATCGATCGATGGAATCTTCAATACGCGGGGATTGACCCGGTGGCATACGCAGACCATGGCGGAGATTTCCATAACGATGCTCGGGACAGACTCATCCGGCTGGCAGAAAGCGAATTCGCCGTATGTGGCGAATCTTGATGCGCTGGCGCTAGCCGAAGTGGCAGCGCAGAAGGCGGCCGATTCGGCGCATCCGCGGGAGATTCCAGCGGAGAAGTATACGGTAATCCTGGAGCCCGCGGCAGTGCTCGATATGGTGGGATTCATGTTCTGGGATTACTCGGGAATGGCGATTCTGGATCAGCGTTCTTTTCTGAACGGGCGAATCGGCACGAAACTGTTCGGAGATAACATCAGCATCTGGGACGATGTGGCGCATCCCCTGCAGACGGGCTCTCCGTTCGATGGTGAAGGGATGCGGCGGCAACGAGTGGGGCTCGTGGAAAATGGGGTAGTGAAGCGAGTGGTCTATGCCCGCGCGACTGCCGAGAGAATGAAACGATCGGAGTACAAAGATAAAGTGGGTCCGGTCGAAGCGACCGGCCACGGGTTCCCATTGCCGAACGAAATGGGAGAGATGCCTCTGAATATCGTCTTCGCGCCGGTCGGCGACCCACAGAGCGTCGACCAGATGATCGCTTCCACGGAGCGCGGAGTGCTTGTGACGCGGCTATGGTACATCCGGGAAGTGGAGCCGTTTGAAAAAATGCTGACCGGGATGACCCGCGACGGCACATTCTATGTCGAGAACGGGCGCGTGCAGGGCGGTGTGCGAAATTTTCGCTTTAACGAGAGCCTGATTCATATGCTGTCGAATGTGGAAGCGATGAGCGTGCCGGTGCGATCCTGTGGAGAGGAATCGCTTGACATGGTGGTGCCCGCGATGAAAGTGAAAGACTTCAACTTCACCGAAGTGACGAAGTTCTGAGAGGCGTCGCAGAATTCGAGAGAAAAGTTTGCCGGACTTCTTCGGAGCAAGAGTGTCAAACCTCAGTTTTCTACCGTTGATTGTCTCCGATAATTGCCGGAATCGACCTGTATTTCACCCCTAATTGACGGCTTTGGGCCGGCTATTTGAGGGTCCATCCTGCACCTGTAAATCCCTTCTAATCTATTCAAAAAAAAGCGGTTAAGCCCCGCTCGTTCAATGACTTCGGTAACTTTCTTCACTAGATTCGCGGGTGTACGCTGCGTTGAGTTGCATGAGAGTTCGGGAAGCGGAAACGACGCTCCCGGCAGGAAGGGTCTTCACAGCGTGGCCGCAGAAGGCACAGCACCGATGACCGGGACGCAGGCGAGAACGGGACACTACGAAGACATGCAGAGCGCGCCGAGGTTTCCACTGCATCTCGCCGCATCGGTTACGAGTCAGGGAACGGCGCTTGCGGCAGAGACGGAGAACATTTCCGCCAACGGTGTGCTGTTCGCCATGGACAGGGATGTTCCTGTGGGATCGATGGTGGACTTCACGATTTTACTGCCGGCTGACGTGGTGGGCGCGCGTCGCGATGTGCAGATTGATTGCCGCGGCCGGGTCGTGCGCAGCTTCGAAGATAACGGCCGCCGCGGCGTGGGCGTAGTGATTGACGAATACCATTTTGAGCGAGCGTAGTCGCAAGGACTGAATGGCTACTATTCCGGTGAGCGTGGAAGAAAATTTCGGAGCAGGCGAGGACGACGGCAAAGGTCAGTTCGTCCGCGTGATCGTGGCCGATACGCAGGCCATCTTCCGCGCCGGCTTGCGCAAAGTCTTCGCGCTCGAGGATGACATTCGCGTGGTGGGCCAGGCCGAGACGCTGGCGCAAACGCAATCCGCCGCTGTGAAGTTTAGCGCGGACGTGCTGATCTTCGAATCCGCCTTGACACCGGATCCGGTAGAAGCAGTCGCCGAGTTGATGCGCCAGAGCCCAAAGCTTCGCGTTGTGGTTGTAACTCCGGGCGCAGATGAAGAATTAACCCTCGATCTGTTCCGCAAGGGTGTGCACGGCATCGTGTCGCGCGAAGTGGAACCGGAATTATTGGTAGAGTGCCTGCGGAAAGTAGTGGCAGGAGAGACCTGGCTCGATTCTCAAGGCGTACGCTGGGTGATGGAAGCCTTTCGCAATCAGACGAACCGGCCCGCTGGTTCTCGTCCGAAGGTGCAGTTGACGCCCAAAGAAACGCTGATTGTTTCGTGCGTCACTCAGGGCATGAAGAATAAAGAGATTGCACTGCGCGTGGGCACCACCGAGCAGGTGGTGAAGAACTACCTGCGCAAGGTATACGACAAGCTGGGAGTAGCCGATCGTCTGGAACTAGCGCTCTACTGCCTCAATCATCATGTGGTCGACAATACGAAAGTACCTCCGTTGCCGACCGCTCCGACAAATGGCCATGCTGCGAATGCCGCCGTAGCCGGAGCGTCGTCCACCGGCGTGGCCTCAGCGCCAGTTGCCAATTCTGGTGCCGCGTCCCACGTGAGCGCGGAGTATCCGGGAAAGCAATCCTAGGTTCAACGCCTCTTATTCTCTCCGATTCTTTTCCGACTACAATCGCATTCTGTCCTCCGACGAGGATCGTTCGCCCTGGCTTTCAAGTTGCGGTTCTAGGACTTCACCCATAGAATCGATAAGAACGCATCGATAAGAACGCAGAAGAAAAGCCGCGGGATGGTCAGATTTTCAGCTTTCTGAAGAAATTCCGCGGGGTGCCGTTCTTCCGTCCGATTCACGCCGGAGAGATGGCCGAGTGGCTGAAGGCGCACGCTTGGAAAGCGTGTTTAGGGGAAACTCTAACGTGGGTTCGAATCCCACTCTCTCCGCCAGTTTTTTTTGGAGCTGTGAATCGACTTGGGCTCTTTCTGCCGACGGTGCCAAACGCCACTACTGCCGAGTGGGAGCGGGGATCTCGTCGGCGAAGGCCGGATGCGTCACGCCGTAAACGCGACCGGATATCATTCACTCCAATTAATCACTCCTGGAATATCAATCGCTAGCGGAATGGCCGACCCTTGACGATCCCTTGGCCTTCGCGGATGGTGATCAGTTGATCCGAAGGCAGGTCGGCGAAGGTCTCGGTTGTGCCCATCGGCCAGTGCACTTCTATACTGGCTTTGGTGTCGGCCCCCAGCCCGAAGTGCAGCCGCGGGTCGTTCGACGATAGAAAGCTGGACTGGCTGGTCAGACACTGAGCCTGCACTTTTCCGCCGTAGCGCACCAGCACACGCGCGCCAATCGCGCTGCGATTGCTCTTCGTTCCCTCCAGACGCACTTTGATCCAGTGATTGCCGGAAGGCGCATCGTTGCGCAGGAGCGACGGCGGCTGGTTGCGATTCATGATGAGCACATCCATGTCGCCGTCGTTATCGAAGTCGCCGAAGGCGCAGCCCCGGCTCATGTGGCGGGCGGAGATGCCGGGTCCGGCCTCATCGCCCAACTCTACGAATGTTCCATTGCCCTGATTGCGGAACATAAGGCGCGGAGTGAGCGCGGGATATTTCGGATAGAACTTTTCCAGCTCCGGATATACCGTGCCAGTGACAACCAGCACGTCGGGGAAACCGTCGTTATCAAAATCGACCAGGCCTGTGCCCCAGCTGATGAAGCGGCGTTCGGGACTAAAGCCGGCTTTGGCCGTGACATCATCAAATTCGCCCTTGCCGTTGTTGTGATAAAGGCCGGTGGACTGGCCCTGGAAGTGAGTTTTCACCAGATCGAGATGACCGTCGAGATCGTAATCGCCGATGCCGACACCCATTCCTCCAAGCAGTTCGCCGCCGGAACCGAGGGCAACTCCGCGCAGCAGGGCCTCTTCGCGAAACGTGCCGTCGCGATTGTTCATCAGCATCAGGCTTGGCGTGGAATCGCAGGCAACGAAGATGTCCTGCCAGCCGTCTTCGTCGGCGTCGAAAGCAACGACAGTGAAGCCGAACGAGCCCTTGATTGCGCCCACGCCAGACTCTTTGGAAACATCGGTGAAAGTTCCATCTCCATTGTTGCGATAGAGAAAATGAACCGGTGCGGCGAGGCCGGCCGGGCCGCAATTCGTAGGTACGCCTTCGTAGTTACAGTTGGGAACTTGTAAGGAAGGTTTGGGCAGGGTTGCGAGATCGACATCGAGATAGTTGGAAACGAAGAGATCGAGCAGGCCGTCGCGATTGTAATCGACGAAGCAGCAGCCGGAACCGAAGCGAGTCTGCGGATACAGTAGGCCAGCCTTCGCGGTAACGTCGGTGAAGGTTCCATCGCCATTGTTGCGATACAGGCGATTCTGGCCGTAGTAGGTAAGAAAGAGATCCTCGAAGCCGTCGTTGTTATAGTCGCCCACGCAAACGCCGCAGGCCCATCCGGCGGGCTCGAGCAAACCGGCTTTCTCGGTGACGTCGGTGAAAGTTCCGTCGCGATTGTTGCGGTAGAGGCGATTGCTGGAGCCGGCGGGAACGCCCTCCAGACGGCGGCCGCCGAGGATGAAAACGTCCATCCAACCGTCGTTGTCATAGTCAAAGAATGCGCAACCGGTCCCGTTGACTTCGACAATGTATGTATTCTTGGTGGAATCGCCGTAGAAGACGGTTTTGGTGAGGCCTGCGTTTTCGGCAACATCGACAAAGCGGGAAAACGGAGATTGCTTGGTGGGAGAGGGCTTATCTGCTGCGAGCTTGTCCGTCGTGAGCCTCTCCCTCGCGAGCAAGGCTCGAAGCCTTGCCGGAATCAGCGCGGGCGTGAGAATCGCCGGAATTGTGGACAGCAGGCGGCGCCGCGTCCAGGGGCCCGACTTCGGGGTACTCATCGCAGGCAGCATCCTCTCAGGTACATTCTCCCGTACATCAATAATCGAGGCTCAACGCTGCGCCTGCGCAGCCGCAAGATCCTTGCGGAGTTGTTGTGCCTCGGAGTTATTGGGCTCAAGTCGCAGAGCGCTGGCGACGGCTTGCTGGGCCTCGGGGAAGCGAGACTCCATGCCGAGAGTTGCAGCCAGGCTGATCCACGCCTGAGTGTAATCGGGAGAGGAGCGCACCGCCTGACGGAAGTGCTCTTCGGCAGATGCAGTATCGCCGCCTTTCGAAGCAAGATAGCCCAGTTGATTTTGCGCCAAAGCGAAGTCGGGGTCGAGTTGAACCGCCTGTTCTAGGACCGTGCGCTCCTCTTCGTTATTTCCAGCGCCGTCAAGAGCCATCGCCAGTTTATAGGCCAGCGACGCGTCTTTGGGATAGGCGTTGAGAGCCTCGCGATAGAGCTGAGCGGCTTTTGCGAAATTCTTGCCCTCGAATTCTTTGGCCGCTTGTGCAGCTTTGCTCGCTGCGAGGGTACGATCGGCTTTGGCTTTTTCTTCTTCCTGATAGAGCTTGAGTTGCTCCTGCGCCAGTTGAGTTTCGCCGAGGGTGCGGAGAACGGACGCCAGCTTGAAGCGTATTTGGGGCTCGCTGGCTCCGAGCGCCAGAGCTTTCTCCAGTTGCTCGCGAGCTCCCGTAGGATCGCCGAGTTCAGCCAGCACGACGCCCAGGTTATAGCGGGAATTGTAATGGTTGGGATCGAGAGCGATGGCCTCTTCCAGATGTTTGCGCGCGGCAGGATATTGGCCGGACTCGCGTTCCAGAACGCCGTTCAGATAGAGCACTCCGAAATCGTGCGGGGCGAGGGTGAGCAATTTGCGCGCGAGCGGCGTTGCCGTCTTCGTATCATCATTCAGGACCAGAACGTGAAGATAGAGTTCTTGCGCCGCGAGATCGCCAGGATGCAACCGAACTCTTTTCGCAGCCAGCTCCGCGGCCTGCTCGAAATGAGCCTGGCGGGCGAGGATCATCACCAGCGCTTCGCTCAGACGCAAAGACGAAGGATGTGCATGCACCGCAGCGTCGAGCATCTTGGCCGCTTCGTCGAGCATTCCGGCCATATCGTAGGCTCGAGCGAGATCCAGGGTCAGGTCCTCGGCGGGCGGAGCGGAATGCAAGAGGCCGATAACGGAGCGATAATCGCCTTCTGCGATCAATGACTTGCTGAGACCATCGAGCGCATCCGCCGAAGTGGCATCGATCTTCAGCGCCGCCTCCCACTCCGCTTTCGCTTCTTCGCCGCGATGCAATTGGCTGAGGACTCGGGCCAGAATGATGTGCGGCTTTATTTCCTCGGGCATCAGTTGAATGGATTGTTGCAGCGGGCTGACCGCTTCTTCTGGCTGGCTGGCGAAGTAGAGCCCCAAGCCCAGAAGATAAGAAAGCTTCGCCGAGCCGGGTTCCAACTTGAGCGCAGCCCGATAGGCATCCACGGCACAGCCGTACTGATGGTGATCGCCAAACCAGCCACCGAGTTCCACGTAAGTGTCGGCGTCGGGCTGAGCTTTTATTTTTGCTTCGAGCGCCGGAGGACCGGTGCAGACTGCGCCGGCAAAAAGCGTCGCGCTCACGCAAATCACCAGCGCCAGACCCACCCTAAGCAGCTTGAGATGCATTGACATTCGTCGGTCGGCTCTTCGTTGGTCAGTTCGTCGGTTGGCTCTGGGCGGCAGATGCCATCTTCCGTAAAATGCAGCATAATTGAGCCACTGGTGGACCTGCAACCTGAGCGCAAGTTTTGAGCCTGCAGAAGCTGGGGGCGGCAGAACACGGAGAGAAGCTGGTGCACGCGGCCATCTTCAACTAACTGATTGCTAGTTGCGTTATTAGTATTTCTGTTGCCGTTGAAGTTTTTTTCTTCGGGCGCGGTCCTGATTCAGGCGTCCGAATTACCCCGTGCTGCTTTGCCAAACGGCAGACA
This sequence comes from Candidatus Sulfotelmatobacter sp., assembly GCA_036500765.1. NCBI lineage: Bacteria > Pseudomonadati > Acidobacteriota > Terriglobia > Terriglobales > Candidatus Korobacteraceae > Candidatus Sulfotelmatobacter > Candidatus Sulfotelmatobacter sp. The sequence continues at coordinate 174,240 of DASYBM010000015.1, read as the reverse complement.
AGAATCCAGTGTTTCAGCCGCATCGAATAGGGTTTCTTCGCGGCAAGAGTACGTCGGCGACAAGGCGTGCAGTTTGTGTCATCAGAAAGAAGCCCAGGCCTACGCCGAGACGGCGCACCACCTTACTTCGCGCCTGCCCAGCAAGAATTCGATTGCCGGCAAGTTCACTCCCGGCTCCAACGTTCTGAAAACTTCCAATCCGTATTTGTCGTACTCGATGACCGCTACTAGAGATGGATATTTTGAAAGCGCGGTGGAAGAACTCTCGCCCTCTAAAACGATTTCTCATACAGAGCGGATTGATGTTGTGATCGGTTCCGGGCGCAAGGGTCAGACTTTTCTGTTCTGGAAAGGCGACAAACTCTTTGAACTGCCCGTGAGTTACTGGACGGAGTTGGATAATTGGATCAACAGCCCGGGATATCCCGACGGCTCGCCGCATTTCGATAAGCCGGTCGTCCCGCGATGTCTGGAATGTCATGGGACTTCGTTCCAATGGGTGCCCCCGCCGGCCAATCGATATATCAAGACAAGTCTGGTGCTGGGTATTACGTGCGAGAAGTGTCACGGACCGGGGCGCGAGCATGTAGCGCGCCACAGTTCCAAGAATCGTCCGAGTCGGGGAGAAACCGGTCCGGGACAATCCGGTCCAGGGCCATCGAAGTCGATTCTAAACCCAGCTTCGTTCCCACGCGACCGGCAAATCGACACCTGTTCATTGTGCCACGCAGGCGCAGCTGAGGCGATCGCGCCTCCGCTGTCGTTTGTGCCCGGAGAACCGATCGACGAGTATCTGTATATACCGGTCTCTGACAAAGATGTTCCCGTCGACGTGCATGGCAATCAGATACAACTCCTTAAGAAGAGCCGCTGTTTCCAATCGAGTCAGATGACCTGCACGACCTGTCACAACGTCCATGAGCGCCAACGTGATGCGCCGTCATTTTCAGTGCATTGTCTAAGTTGCCACAAGGTCGAGGCTTGTGGCCGCTATCCCAAGCTGGGCGCGGCTATTGCCAATAACTGCGTGGATTGTCACATGCCCTTGCAGGAGTCGGAACTGCTAGTCTCCGACACGAATGGGAGAAAGTTGAAGCCGCGGGTGCGCAACCATCGGATTGCGATTTATCCGGGCGAGGGCGCGCAGTGAAATATTTATAAATTAGCGGTTACTGAATCATCTTGATCTTGGTGCGTGACGCGAAGCGTCGATAGTTCCGGAAAGCGATCTCATTGAGCTCAATCTGCTTCTGGTGTCTTCGCAAGCTCACCGTGGAATGCACCGGCAGCAGGTAATCGCGCGCGGAGATTGCGACGTAGTCATAATCCACCGTCATAGCAGCCGCGTGCATCGAAAAAGTACGCGGCAGGCCATCAGCCTCGACCGTGATCCGCCGGATTCCGCTAGTAGGGGCGTCGATATAAACCAAGCCGTGAAAGCCGACGCCGATCGTGTTGTTGCTCTCCGCGAGATCGAGCGTGGCATTTTCGTGAGACACGCGATAACTCAGAACCTGCAAAACTCCCGATCCATCGCCCAGGGTTCCAGCCTCTTTCCATTCGAACTGGGCTTTCGAAGAAGGCGCAAAAACCAGGTTGAGCAATGCGCCAAATTCTCCCACAGAAGTTGGCCACGAGGAATTCATGTCGGCACGTTTGATGCTGCTGCGTTTGCCGTTGACTTCGAGCGTACTGCGCGTCTCTTGATTGTCATGATAGGTCAATAGTTCAGCGATCGAGTCGCGGTGTTTCCAGTTGCCATTGCCAGACTGGTCCACCGATCGGTTCGTGACTTCGACGCAAATGAAATTTGGCAAAGACTTGCTGTAATCGAGCGCCCGTTTTCTGGCGCCTTCGATAATGGCTTGCAGCTCATCGGCCGAGGGCGGAGGAACGGCGCCGGCTGGCAGGGTAGTGATGACGAGATGACGGCTGCTGTGCCCGTCGATGTCAGTGGGCAGTGGGCCAGCAGTCGCAATATCGGCGTCGTCGGTTTGCGATTTGCTGGTGCTATTCGGAGTAGTGGCGTCCGCCAACTCCGGTCCCTCGATCCGGAAGGCTACGCTTCGCTCAGTCGTTTTTCCTCCCTGCGTAAGCTTCTCGATGACCTGGTAGTCACCGCTCGACAGCGACGCGGACTGGATCGACGCCAGATAAGGGATAGAGCCTGGTCCCACCGCTTTCATTAGGCGCAGCGGGACTTGTGCGATGGACTCGTTGCTCTTTAGAACTTCCATTTCTAAGGTCGGTGGTTCGGTGGAATCAGGATCGGGATGAACTACAAAGAAGAAGGACAGTTCTTTAGCCCCATGGGGCACGCGGCCGGAGATGCTGGGCACGACCTTCCCGCTTCCGTAGCGAAGGGGTTCGACCGAATTCATTTCCGCGGGCAGGGGTTCTACTCGTTGCACGATTGCCACATCGCTGAGAGACGGTGCGGCAGTTTCGGCCGGAATTTCGAATGCCATGCGTTGCGCGCCGGCCTTTTCGTTGTTGCGATCAAGAATTGCGGCTTCCAGTACGTACTGTCCCGGGTCGGCGATGAAATGACGCTGCATGGTGATGGATTCCGAGAGCGCAGTTCCTTTGGAATCGAGGGAGCCGTGGCGAGGGACATCCTCGCTGAAATGTTCGATTACTTCGCCGGCTTTGTTCTTGACCTGCGCCACGATCGAAGCATGCAGCGAATAGAGATTGGAGTTCGGATCGTCGCGTGTTTCCAGTTCAGCGATGGGAACTTCCACCACCAGAGCATTCTCGTTGCCGGAGGGCAGGTCGCCTAAATGCAGAATGGACGCGTGGAATTTCAAATCAATGGGGAGTTGAGACTCGGTCAGTAGCTTCAGAAGCGGCGCTTCAAAAGGCCTGATTCCGGTAGTGGGCTCTGGCGGCAGTGCAAGATATCCCGCCTTAGCGTGTATCTTTAGTCCTTTGCGGATGGGCTTTACCGCAACGGGATGAAACGTTCCGTCATAGTCTTCAATCGCCGGAACATACGAGGCCTCGTAGTATGTGGTCATGTCTTCGACCATTTGTTGCATCGGCTTCTTGAGACGATCGGTAGCGGTGATGTACGCGCCGCCGGTGCTAACCGCGAGTTCGCCGAGCGGGCTCTTGTAACCCGCGAGGCCTTCGTTTTCAAGCCGGTTCAGCGAATCGGCGCCTGCTGTAATCGATCCGGCGGGCGGCATCGGTGTCGATGCGGCGTTTTGCGCCGTTAGCCCCGCGGGTGCGACTGGGCCGTGGCCTGACGCCATCATTCCTCCGATGGCTTGGGTTGCGAGTAGCCCCTGACCTGCCTGATCGTCAATGCCGGTTGCGTCCACGGCATAAATGCTCACGCTGGCGCGATTGGCCGCGCCTGCAATGGAGAGCAGCATATCTTTTGCATTCGAATCCAGTTGCGGCGCCTGCTCGAAAAAAATCGCAACTTTTCGACCCGGAATCTGGCGCTGGATGCGCGAGACGGCGAGTAATCCGGCGAGCCAAGGCCGGCAGTGCTGATCTTGCACAATATGTTGCGATTCTTCGAGTGTGGCCAGCATCACGCGGGCGGTCTCGCGGTCTTTCGGATTGAGGGCTTTTCCTGCGGGATCTTTTCCCGTTTGTGCCGCGGCTACGAGATTTTTCTCCGGCAACGCGGCGGCATCATCTGAGGTTCCTTCGCGGACTTCGGTTGCGCCTTCAATGGCCCTGCCCACAGCGGCAGTATCGGAAGTGAAGTCCTGAAACAGTCGGAGACGGCCCTCCACGTTCATCACAGCGAATGAAAACTGATTAGCGGGAACCATCTTCAGAATCTTGGCCGCGATGCTGCGCGCGTTCTTCGCGGCGGAAGGTTCCAGACGATCGAAGACCAGCGTGATGCGATGATCGGCGGCCGATGTGGCCGCAACGAGGCGAAGATCCGAAAGCTTAACGGGAGCACCGCTATCGCTGACGGCGATGTCGGTGGGCTTGAGATCCATGACCGGCTTGCTCTTCCTGCGAACCACGAGATCGATGGTGACCTCGTCGGCGTTGGAGACGACCGTCGGAACCTGCGGACTTTGAACTGGATTCGTCTGACCGTAAACGCAGGGGAGAAGAATGAGGGTCAGCAGAGCAATGACGCCACGCTTATTCATGAAGAGTCTGCCTTAACTGTATCAATCGAATCTCAAGTCCGAGCTAAGACTTCAGGGGAAGCTATTCTACATCCATATTCGGACCGAGCAAATATGGGAAATCGGACGATCGTGGAGTCTTTCGATTAACCAGTTGTTTCACGTTCCGCTTAGTTGGGAAAGGGCTCTCCCGGCTTTACGACCCGGATCTCGTGATCGGTGAAGGTCATGAGGCCGTTCGGCAATTTGACTTTGGGCATATGGCAGCTCACACAATCCGATTTGGCCGTGGGACATATTTTTGCATGGATCGGCCCGTTGTTCTGAACGGACGTCTCGACCTCGCTGGCTATGGGAACGGAAGAAGCTGCCGGCGCCGACGGAACGGAGTGGCAGGCTAGGCACTGGCGGTCATAAGACGAATCCTGGACGACAACGTCCTGGTGAGGGTCGTGGCACGCAATGCAACTGATGCGGGGATCCGTGCCGTCGAAGCACTTGCTGTTGGCCAAACGGTAGGGTTGGAAGCGTACCGTCAGTTCACCATGCCAATGATTGCGAACTACCGTCTCCCAGCTGCGATGACACTGGCCGCAAAAATTCGAGATGTCTTCCGAAGACCATTTGCGGATATCGGGCGGGGTGGAACTGAAATCGTTGTTGAACGAGTCGGCGATGTGAGTACTGGTGCCGGCGTGGCAATGCTCGCAGGTTACGCCGGGGCGCATTGTGTCATACCTCATCTCGCCGTTGGTGACAGCGTTACTCGTATGACAACCGAAGCACACTTTGGTTTCGCGGAGTTCGATGGGACGTCCGATGGCTTCCTCGAGATTTCGCGGCTTCAAGTCTTCATCGCCGGTAGTGAAATCGAGCCCCGCAATCGACGGATAATAACTGACCGCGCTCTCATAGCGTTTCCCGTTGTAGTCCAAAACCCAGGTCTGCGCGCCCTCGCCAAAATTGTAGTGAATGGGCACTGAGATCGTGCGCGCGCCATCGCTCACGTTGTATATGCTCTGCTCGCCGTGGGTTTCGACGGTATAGGTGTACGGGCCTTTGCGAACTGTGAGTTTAGGATGTGCGTGCAGCGTTGGATTCTCGGCGGGAAGTTCCATCGCCCGCCCCATCGGCGTGCGCGGCTGCGTCTCGGAGCGTGCGCGGTGGCACGACACGCATGCGGATTCGGTCTTGCCTTGCGCGCCCGCCAGCGGAGAAACGGCCGAGATCGCGGCGACGAAAATCGCGATTTGCGCGAACGGGTTAAGGATGCGTGGCCGGCTGATCATTCTTCGTCATCTCGACGCACAGTAAGCGCTCGCGCCGTGCGTCTTCTTTGCGGCCGGATTTTGAGTACGCCTTAGCCAGCCCCAAATGGACTTCAAGATTATCGGGCTGTACCTGTAATGTTTTTTCCAGATGCTCAATGCCGCCCTTTGGATCGCCCGTCTCGGTGAGCGCGCGGCCGAGCACCAGTTGAGCGCTGGAAAGTGAAGGATCCTCTGCAACGGCCCGACGGGCGTAGGGCAGGGCTTCGGCGCCGTCATTCTTCAGCAGGGGAATCCAGGCCAGCATTACCTCTGCGACTGCGCTCTTGGGATCGACTTCCAACTCTTTTTTGAGTTCAACTTTGGCCGCGTCAGGGTCGGTGGCGTAGAGCAAATAGCCATAAAGATAATGAGCATTGGGCACCTCGGGGAGGCGCTCGAAGAGATGCTGGAAGTCCACCCGCGCGGCTTCGGTGTCTTTTTTCATGAAATCGAAGGCGGCCTTGCCGGCGCTGATGTACAGTTCCTGCTGATCTGCCCGCAAGTCTCTCGGGAGCAGTGGCGTGCGAAGGCCTGCCAGTCCCATCGCCATTAACAGTTCAGGGTTGGAGTCGTCATTTTTATCTTTGGCGAAAAAGGCATAGCTTCGCAGAGCCTCTTCGAAGCGGCCGGTTCGAGTCAGCAGCAGGGCTTCATGGTAGCGAAGAATTTTCTCGTTACGGGATTGATTGGCAGCGCCATTTGCAAGAGCCCGCTGAATATCCGTGAGGGATGCCTGATAGTCGCCGATCTCAAATTCGCAGAGTCCGCGCATGGCTAATGCAGGCGCGGCGTTGGGAGTGAGTTCGAGATAGTGCGAAAGGGCATCCCGGGCGGGCGCGTACGCGTTGGATGCGTATTGCAGAGAACCCAGGAACCACCATCCATCTGGCCATTTCGGATTGAGTTTCAAGGCTTGCTGGTAGAGTTCGATCGCGGCGGGAATATCGTTCGCGTCGCGGGCGGCTACGGCTTTCGAAGCGATATCGGAAAATCTGGCGGAATTCGTTTGGGCATCGGCAATCTGGGCTGTGGCAATCGAGGAAAGCTGGAAATTTGCCAAAATGAGCGACGCGAAGAGAAAAGCGCAATAACTGAATCGCCTTACCCAGCCCCTGATTGCGGTCATTTCCCCAAATCCCACGGCTTTACTCGATGAAGAGGAATATAACATGCTGGAAAGGGCGGATTCCCGGATACGACGGAACCTGTGAGATGGCAGCTTCGCTACTGCTGCGTTGAACCGGCCTGATCGGAAGCATGGGAGGAATCCGAGTGCATCTTGGCCTCGGTGGTTGGCTCGGGATCGAGCGGCAGGTTCACTTCTACCGCTCCGACGTTGTCGGTCGCGATATCGCGCACCCCGAGTCGCACAGAGACGGCTGACATGGGCACATCGAAATGCTGTTGAATGCGATAGATGCCATCGCGTCTGGTTCCAGCGAAGATTTGGTCGTGGTCTTGGGCGGCGCGCTGGACCATGCCATTTACCATTTTTCCGTCCTCGTCAAAAGCTGCGGCGGCTATCTCCAAAGCGGGATAGCGAGCGGCGACCGTGTAATCGATTTCATAGGTCTGTAGTTGAATGGGACGAAGTGATTTGTCACGATGCTTTTGGCTGCGAGCACGAAAATAAGAGGCTTGATCGGCCAGATTTGCCATCTGTTGAGGCGTGGCTTTTCGGGGCGGAGCCACGGCGTGAATGTGCGCGCGGAATAGTAGTTGATGAGCGAGCGGAGCGCCATGCTGCATGTTGGGATACAACGAATCGGCTGGCTGCGCCGTTTGCACCGATTCCAGGTCCGAAGCCGGGTGAAGCGCCTTGGCGGGCTCTGGCGGCGGCGAGGGATTTCCAAAATAAGAGTGACGATAGGCCAGGCGATAGCCGCGGTTGGCCAGTGCGACGTGAATATGACGCATCCCTCCGTCGTAGTTCTGATTGCTGGGAGAGTAAGTCAACGTGTAATAGTGGGCGCCGGTTTCGGTCGCTTCGGTGAGTGCGCTGGCCAGGTCATTCGTGTTGTAGAAGGCGCGGCCCCCAGTCGCGTCCGCGATTTCCTCTTCGGTCATGTGGCGGGCGTTCAAAGCGTAGTCGGCGCTGTTGCTCGTAGAGGCATTCGAACGGCTAGACACATCTGAGGCCGAGGCGCCGGTCCCGGCCACGCCCCGAACGTCGATGGGATAGACGGCGATCTGTCCGCGAGCCAGCGCGTCGGTCGTTTCCTTGATTTGATCGCTGATGCTGAGGCCCTCATTGCCGGGATCGGAACTGGGCATGGTGGCCGAAGGAAACGACGCCGAAATCCAGATCACATTCTTGTGTCCCGGAAGCTCCGCCAGGAATTGCGCGATCTTCATGAGCGCCATTGGGGTTGAAATCGCCGGTCGAAAGTTATCGGCATACAAAAAGATTCGCGGCAAATGAGAATGGGAATTTTTAGGATCGAGCAGATCGGCGAGCCGGTTGCGGTCTTCGGTAAAACCCTGGAGCAGATAAAGGCCATCGCTCAAAACGAAGACGGCGAAGCGGGTACCCAACGGCTTGCTGCGGGCGAACTTCAGCAGTTGCTGGCGCGCCGCGGGCTGGTCGTCGACCTCCATATTGAGAAGGTCCAAAAGCAAAACATAAAGCGGTCCGCGTTCCGGGCCATCGGGAACATTCACGAAAGTGTTGAGCGGAAGGGAACTGGGAGCTTTGAGAGAAGAGTCTGAAATCAGATCGAAGTCATGGACGTCGAAGTTACGAATCGGCTGAGCCTTGCCGTCCTCGGCGATCGAGAAGTCTTTGGCGGTGAGCCCGGAAACTGGCTTACCTTTCGAGTCTGAAACGACTACGTCGACCACCACTCGGCGCACGTTTTGGCGGAAGACAAGGTCGCTGGCTTCTGCCGTCTGCGAATCAACTTTTTGAGGATCGAGATGAGGATCGAGAGTATCGGGAGCCTGCGATCCCATGATCGTGATCTGCGCGCCGACCGTGCCCACGCACAAAGCGGCTGTAAGGAGAAGAACACGTGCTTGGAGCAAGACCGATACGACCATGCAATCCCCAGCTGCCGACGAGTTGTACCAGTGGCGTAATTTTACCCCAGGTCGCGATTGATCAAATGTCAATATTCGCTATCAGGGTATGTAGCCCCGAATCGGAAACAGCGTTAACCGCTTTCTCGATCCTCTTATTCGATTCTCACAGAAAGGCTTGACTCCGCAACGGACGATCCCTGCTTTGCTGTGACCAGAACGTCGCATTGCCCTGGGCCGGGAGTCAGCTGTACCAGCATGGGGATCGATCCATCGGGCCCGGGCTGGTCCAAATTCAAGGGCTTGTACGCGATCTCCTTACCGTCGCGCAGAAGTTTCAAGGTGACTTTCGGGGCTTCGCCATCTGGGTGCTTGGCGGGATAGACAACGAAGTACAGGCTGACCGGGTTTCCGGGTACGGAATCGGCAAGTGTGGGAGTCACGCGGCCATTCTCCAGCTCGAAGGGACTCAGCGGGCGGGGCGGCCCAGTCAGAGGTTCGAAACGACGCACTAATCCGAGAGAACTCAGCGATAGATTCTTGCCCGGGTCGACGTACAGAGAAACACTTTTGGTCGATGTTTTGCCGGTCGTTTCATCGGTCACCGCCGTCTCGATGACGTAGTGCCCAGGCTGCAGGTCGACGGGTTCAGCGTAGAGAATGCGATCGCTTTGCAGTTGCGCGGCGTCTGCACTCGCTACCTTTCGAAGCACCTCGCGGCTTACTTTTTTCACGATCTCTCCCGTGGAGTCGTGAATAAACGCGACCAAAGCCGCGCGTACGCGGAGTTCACCGGTCTTTCTATCCGGAACGGGTTTGATACCGGAGAGCGGAATCTCAAACGCGACTTCGTACTGCACCGCATTTTCGTGCGGCCGGAACTTCATGGCAGAAATCTGATAGGGAAACTCAAAAGAGACCGGCCGTGCCTTCATGGCATTCAACGCCAGCAGTTCGTAGGGTTGCAACGGCTCTCCATTCAAGTCCGGCACGGCGTAATAGCCCTTTCGAGTCTGGAGGGTTACCTTGGGGCGGCTGATCTTGACTTCGATCTTACGGAAGTGCCCATCGTAATTGGTCGAAGTCGGAGCATAAGCCAGTTCATAATGGGTACGAATGTCCTCCATCATGTGCTGCATGGGCAGGGATATTTCGTTAGTATTGGTGACTGCGAATCCGCCGGTCGATTCGGCGAGTTCCCGCATGTTGAGCTGGCCGCTCGCGACTGCGGTCAACTGAACGTCATCGTCTTCGCGGTGCGCGTTGATAGGATCGACCACTGCCGCCACACTCTCGGCTCCGGTGCGACGTTGCGCTGCCAGAGCGTCCATCATGGGATCTTCCACATTCAATCCGCGGGTGTCGATGGTATAGAAGGAGACTCCGGAGCGGTTGGCGTAGCTGATCAGGTTGTCGACGGCATCACGCCGGTTCATGGGAAAAGTCAATCCGTCCGCCAGGTAGAGCACTACCTTGCGGCCCGGTAACAATTCTTCACTGCGAACCAGTTGATGCAGCGAATCCATGGCGTCCATGCCGTCGGAAAGACTGGTCGAGAAACGCAGCCCTTTGACCAACGCGGCCTGAGCGAGCATTGCGCTGCCCAGTTGGATGGAAACATCCTGGGATGCGGCATTGGCTGCAAATAGCGGATCACGAGCGATCGCAGCCAGCGGATTGTCCAGCGCCGCCTGGGCCGCTTGTGTAGTGGCCGCCCCTGTGGCGGGAGACGCAAGAATGTTCTCTGTGGTTGCGTTCAGCGTTGCCAGAGCGCTGCTGGCTACGGTCGACGTGATACCCGGCCCTCCCCCTCCTTTCAAGCCTTTCGTAGCTGCTTCGACGGACTTCGCCAGCAAATCTTTATCGCTGGTATAGGGCTGCATCAGCTGCAAAGTGCGATTCAATTGGTAGATCGTGATGTAGGTGTTTGGCAGATTGTCGCTGTTGAGAAACTCCTGCACCGCACGCCGCGCGAACTCCAGATTCAGTGGAGCAATCTCCGCGAACACAACCGATACAAAGTTCACCTGTCGCATGGAATTCAGAGGGCGAGGAATCTCGCCGCTTTTGGCTGCGGCCGTGCTCTCAGCGCTGGCTGCGCTTCGTTCGGTCTCTAGTTGCTCGCTGCCTCGAATGCTGCGAAAAACCCTAATGTTCTGCCGGACCCCGTCTTCGTAGACTTCCACTTCCTCCGGCCGAAGATCGGTCACTGCGTGGTGATGTTTGTCGCGGACGACCATGTCGAGAAGCACTTCCCGCGTACTGCTATGAATCACCGGGCGCTCTTGTTCAGCGGTGGCAGGAGGGCTGGCTTGGCAAAGCATGGGGAGAGAAATCAAGGCGTTCAAGGCAAATACAAGAAGGATTCGTGCAGGCATACACCCACCTCAGAAGTCCCCGCCGTGCGTCCCAGTTAGCGGTTTTTTCCTTCGATTAAAGCCCGATCCAGAGCGCCAGTTTACCCCTGATGTGCAGAATTTGCACGTTTTCCTTAAAAAATCGTTTTTTCTCTTGACAGTTCTTGACGATAGGCGGTAACGTGCGTCGTCCTTGGCGTAGTACGAAACCATTACGTAATCGGTTACGGGCGTTTACTTGGGGACTTTCAGCTGCGGGGGAGAGAGATCAGGCGAGAGAGTTTTGAGGCCTGATTTCTGGGGAAAGAGTTCCATGCAAACTTGGGGAGGGGCAATGAGTCTGAATTATGAGGTCTCGGCTTTGAAGAGGATGATCGGCGTGGCAGGTTCGATCCTGTTTGTCATCCTGCTGGCGTCGGCCTGTTTCGCGCAGCAGCTCACTGGCACTCTGAGTGCCACGGTAACCGATTCCGCGGGCGCGGTCGTCCCGAATGCAAAAGTCACGATGAAGAATCAAGCCTCGGGTGACGTTCGTACTACGGTATCGAACGGTTCGGGCTACTTCACCGTTACGGCTATTCAGCCTGGAACCTACAGCGTGCACATTGAGGCTCCCGGATTTAAGTCTTGGGATCAGACTGGGATCGTCTTCAATCAAGGCGACAGCCGCACTTTGCCCAGCATCAAGCTTGAGGTCGGCCAGGTCACTGAAACGGTCGAAATCAAGGCGGGGGCTGACGTTGTCATCCCCGACAATTCCGAGGTTAGCACTACCCTAAATGAGTCAATGATTGAGGATGTTCCGATCTTGGGTCGCGACGCGGGCGAATTGCTGAAGGTCATGCCCGGCATGGCTTTGACCAACGGTCTCACCCAAGGATCCGGGTTTAACGATAAGGTAGTCGGCACGAATAACGGTCCAGTGGGCGCGTACTCGTCGAATGGCACGCAGCCCTACGGTTCGATGGCGTTCATGCTTGATGGCGCCAACCTGGTCGATCCCGGCAACGCCGGCACGCAGATCGCCAACATCAATCAGGACATGGTTTCCGAAGTCAAAGTTTTGATGTCTTCTTACAGCGCTGAATACGCCAAAGGCCCGGTGATTTTCCAGGCTTTCAGCAAGAGCGGCGGCAATCAGTTCCACGGCGAAGGATATTTGTACGCCCGCAACAGCGCTCTTAATTCAGTCGATGCCTATAGCGCCAGTCAAGGCCTGACCAATCCGGCCGAGCACTTTTACTATATGGGTGGCAACATCGGCGGTCCGATCCTCATACCGGGTCTCGGTTTCAATAAGAACCGCAAGAAGCTTTTCTTTTGGGCTGGCTATGAATACATGAACCAGCATCCGGCTGCCACCCCGGTGAATTTCAACGTGCCCACCGTCGAGCAGAAAACAGGCGACTTCAGCAATACCACGATCAACGGCTTGAGTCCCACGACGCCGGAAACGGTAAACGGTCAATCAACCACGCTTTTGGCGCAACTCCAGAGCGTTTGGCAATACGCTTACAATGGGGCGAGTTCTTTCACTTCTGCTGCGTTCGATCCCAACGTGCTTCCCATCCTGAACTTCATGCCGAAGGCGAATATCACGCCTTCGGGTTCAAATGGCTGGAACAACTATCAGTACATCAGCACCGTTCCCCAGAACCGGTGGGAAGCCACAGGTAAAGTTGACTACGCCATCAGCGACAACAGCAAACTGACGGTCTCCTACACCCGGCAGATCGAAAACGATCAGCACCCGATTGGCGTTTGGTGGACTCCACCGTGGACCTTGCCGTATCCCTCAAATGTCGTCGCGGCCACGACCTCGCAAGAGATCATGTCAAACTTTACGCACGTGTTCAGTCCCACGACGACCAACGAGTTTGTCTTCACCTTGGCGCGTTATATTAACCCCAGCACACTCACGAATCCCGCTGCCGTCGATCGCACCAAAATCGGGTTTAATGTAACCGGCCTGTTTGGCCACACCACCGCCCAGATCCCGAACTTCCAGGGTCCCTGGGGCGGAGCTTTCCCGAATATCGAAGAGTTCTCGTTCGATGGCGGGTTCCAGGGCAATGCTTTCGGCGCTATCAAGAGAGACCCGGCGCTCTACGATAACTTTACCAAAGTCATTGGCTCCCATACTCTGAAAGCCGGCTTCTACTGGGACACGAGCGAGAACATCCAGTCCAGTGGCGGCCTTGGGGTAAGCGACAATGGCAACTACAACCTGGGGTGGGGCCCCAACAGTTCGGGCAACGTGGTAGCCGACTTCTTGTTAGGGAAAACGGCCAGCTATCAGCAAGTGAGCTCGTTCCCGACGAACGACCTCAAGTTCCATCAATGGTCGCTTTACGCTCAGGATTCATTCAAGGCGAACCGCCAACTCACGCTGAACTACGGCCTGCGTTTTGATCACGTCGGTCAGTGGTATGGAACTCCGCAGGGCTTCCAGGTCTGGAACCCAGCCACCTATCAAAACAACGGCATCAAATACGGCACCGCCGCGTCCACTGGCTGCACGCCAGGCCCCTCCGTGACTAACTGCGGCGTTACCATTACGCCTGCCGCCGACAACGCTGGTTTGCTATGGCACCAACTGAACAGCAGCGTTCCGCTGTCTGGCTTCCCATCGCCATTGTTCTACTACGAGCCGCGCGTCGGATTGGCCTACGACATCTTCGGAACCGGCAAGACGGTGCTACGTTCTGGATTTGCCGTATTCCACTATCAAGTATCCACGGAGGTAGCCAACGCCGCTACCGGGCCTGAGGGATCGTTCACATTCACAACGCCGGGGAGCACCGGGTATGTTTCAGGAGTCCCCGCCAGCGGGTATGCACAGATCGATTGCTCGCCGGGCAGCGCTGGATGCAACGGGTTCACACCCCCGTCGTCCGTCGCGCAAAACGGGGCCAGCATCTCTGCGCTTCAGGCGGGGGACAACAAGACTCCTTTGACCATGAACTGGAACGTCACGGTCTCACAGGCACTTCCGTGGCGATCGGTTCTGGAAGTCTCATATGTAGGGAACAAGAGCCAAAATGAATGGATCAACGGATCGAATGGCAAATTGCAGGACCTAAACAACATTATTCCGGGTTCGCTGTTCCTTCCCGATCCGCTCAAGACGCTTTGCGTTAATAATCAAGTTTGCCAACCAGCCATTACCTCACCCAGCCCGCTCCCGTGCAATTCGGCCGCTAACAGCGATCCCAATTTCTGGGCGACCGATTGCAATCGGATCATTCAAACTTCACCGATTACTGGGCCGCAAACGGCTGGAACCTACTACAATTTGGGTTTCAACTCCAATGACTATCGTCCGCTGAATGCCTACCAGGATATCTACTTATTGAATCACGGCAGTTTTGCGAACTACAACTCGCTGCAGGTTTCGTGGCAAAAACAATCGGGTCCCGTAACCTTCCTGACCAATTACACCTTCGGGAAGGTGCTGGGTATCGTGGACGGGCAAACCGACAACGGACCCGGAAATGGAAGCGTGGTCGATCCTTTCAACATCCGGAACAACTACATGCCGCTGGCGTATGATCACACGCACATTCTGAACTTTTCGTATGTGTGGAACATGCCCAAGTTCCTTCACGGCAATCCGATTCTAGGGGGAGCGGTCAATGGATGGCAGCTTTCCGGTTACACCACCTACCAGAGCGGTGCCGCCCTCGAGCCCAATATCGTTAACAATCTAAATATCAACAATGCCGGAGTTGCGTTGACCTATCCGGTGGCCGGTGCGCCGGATCTCCCCGATAACTCCATCCATCTGCCGAATTCGCTGTACGCGACCAATGTCAACGCTGCCAACTGGTTCGGCTCAAACTCCTACAATCTCCTGATGCCAACATTGACCTGCAATCCGTCGAAGAACCTGAAGTCCGGTCAGTCCTTCAATGATCAGTGCTTCGGTTTCCCGGCTTATGGACAACAGGGTCCGTTGGAATGGCCTTATATGAGAGGGCCGGCCTACTTTGACAGCGATTTGGCGTTGTTCAAGAACTTCCAGATCACCGAGCGGCAGAAGTTGCAGTTCCGCATCTCGGCCGTCAACTTCCTGAATCATCCACTCCGCCAATTCGGTTTGGCGGGCATCAGCGATCAGGAATTGAACTTCACCAATCACTATGAAGTACCGATCTCGAATACGGCGTTGGGGAGCGATGGAAACGAGTGCACGTGGCTCGCATCCAAAGGAATGGTGGACACCGCCAACAACACCAGCACAACCTGCGCTGCCAAGGTCACGGGCATCAGCCCGACCAATACGAACCTCACCACGAACGGCATACCGAAGTTCAAAACCGGTAGCCGGACGCTGACGTTCGCCGTGAAGTACTACTTCTAGACCGCGGTGAACGAGATAGAATCATCCGGGGTGGCGCAAGCCACCCCTTAATTTTTCTGAACGCGAGTTTTCTGAACGCGCATGCTTTCTCCCGGGTGGGCTCGACGAATTGTTTCGATTTCGGCATTGAGCTGCGCCGCGGTTATTCTGCTCCCCGGAGCCTCCGCGCCTGGTCCTATCCGTTTCGAGTTAAAGACAATTCCATTCCGGCTGGAGAACGACGAAACGCCGGCTCGCAATGCCCCCGAGACCATGCCTGGCGGAGTCGCCGTCTTCGACTACAACGGCGACGGACGTCCCGACATTTTTTTCACCAACGGCGCCAGCATCTCCACGCTCAAGAAAGACTCGCCAAAATATCGCAACCGCCTCTTTCGCAATGATGGCAAGGGCCTATTCACTGATGTAACCGACGCCGCGGGCCTCGCGGGTTCCGGCTACGACATGGGTGTTGCGGCCGCCGACTATGATAACGACGGCCATCCAGATTTGTTCGTCGCCGGGCTGCACCACAGCACGCTCTACCACAATAACGGGGATGGCACTTTCACCGATGTGACCGTGAAAGCGGGACTGGAGGACAGCTTGAATCGTCCCGACCCGGAGTTCGGCGCGTACTGGGCGATCACGGCCGTCTGGGTCGACGTGAACAATGACGGCTGGCTCGATCTATTCGTCGTGAATTACATGCAGTGGAATTACTCCGACAAGCCGCTCTGCGCGATTGGCGGCATTGCCGACTACTGTAGTCCAAAATTCTACAAAGGGCAGCCCAACCAGCTATTTCTGAACAAAGGCGACGGCACCTTTCAGGATGTTTCGAAAGAATGGGGCCTTCGCGCTCATGTCGGCAAGGGAATGGGCGTCGGCATGGCGGATTACGACCTCGACGGCCGCCCCGATCTGTTCGTCACCAACGACGCGTCGTACAACTCGCTCTTCCGCAACATGGGAAACAAGTTCGAGGAAGTTGCTTTCGAGACCGGCGTTGCCCTTACCGAAGACGGAGCGTTCATCTCAGGCATGGGCCTGGATTTTCGCGACTTCAATAATGACGGCTATCCCGACATAGCATTCGTTGCGTTGAACAACCAGACGTTTCCGCTCTTCCAGAACACCGGCAAGGGCGACTTCCACGAAGTCACTACCCAGAGCGGAATGCGCGATCCCAGTCGGCAAATGTCCGGCTTCGGCGCGGCACTCTATGACTTCGACAACGACGGATGGAAAGATTTATTCGTAAGCCGCGGCCACGTCGAATCGCTGAACCAGCCCGGCCAGCCCGTCGATCAGCCGAACACTATTTTCCGCAATCTCGGCGCCAGTGGTAAATGGACATCCCTGACCGAAGAAGCCGGGTTCACGTCGGCTCCTCCCGCCCGCCATCGGGGCTGCGCCTTCGGCGACCTCAATGGCGACGGGCGAGTCGATGTCGTCGTCAGCGCGATTGGGAAGGATGCCGAAATCTGGATGAACCGCAGCGAAAAGTCCGGCCATTGGCTCGATATCAATTTGGAGGGAACCAAGAGCAACCGCGACGGCATTGGGGCACGCATTAAGATTGTGACCAAGGCTGGCGCACAATACAACCATATGACGACCAGCGTGGGCTACGCCTCATCGAGCGATGGACCGGTGCATTTCGGCCTTGGCCCCGAGAGTCGCGTGGACTTGGTTGAGATTCACTGGCCTTCAGGCATCATTCAGACTCTTCAAAATATCCCTGCTGACGAAGTGTTGAAAGTGGTCGAGTCCGCAAAGTAGCATTCGGCTTCGCGAAATTGAGGGTTAAACGTTCCACTTAATCGAGGACTCAGACTGCTATATCCTGTTAAACATGCGAGCCGTAATATTGTTTGTTGCTCTGTTTCCGACCATCGTCGCGGCGCAGGACGCGAATCCCGACCAGCTTCTCAGTCGTGCGATCGATGAGCAGCAGCGCGGCGATTTCTCCGCAGCGATCCGCGACTATCGAAAGGTAATCGAGCTGCAACCTAACGACGTTCAGGCCAAGGTGAATCTCGGCGCCGCACTGGTACACGTGGGCCAGTTCGACGAAGCGATTGCGATGTACCGCGCCTCCCTCACCTCGATCAAGGACAAGAATCCCGTCCTGCTGAACCTCGCTCTCGCCTATTACAAGAAAGGTGATTTCGAACACGCCCGCGAACAATTCGAAATCCTTCACGACTCCCAGCCCAATGAGGCGCGTGTCACGATTCTGTTAGGGGACAGCGATCTGCGAACCGGCAAGACGGAAGCCGCACTCACTCTTCTCGAACCTCTCGAAAGCAGGTATTCACAGAATATGGATTTTGAATATGTTCTTGCATCTGCGCTGATCGACACCAAAGGCCGGCGGCGCGAAGGAGTGGCACGTATGGAGAAAGTTGCCAAGGCAACTTCTGCCGCGGATTCCTACATGATCGCGGGGGCAACGCTGCTAGAGTTAAATGACTACGAACCGGCGCGCCAGGATCTTGAGGAAGCGCTTCGCCTGAAACCCTCACTCCCCGGACTATATACGCTCATTGGCACAGCCAGAGACAAGACCGGAGACGTGAAAGACGCCGAGGCTGCCTTTCGCGAGGCGCTTAAAACCAACCCCGACGATTTCGAGGCCAATCTTTATCTCGGAGCTATTCTTTACAAGCGCCGCGATATTGCTGAGGCCAAGGGCTACCTTGATCGCGCGCTACGGCTCAAGCCTATAGACTCGATGGCGCGCTACGAAGATGCGATGCTCAAGAGCACGGCGGGAGATTACGAAACCGCGGCGAAAGAATTGGAATTGCTGGTGAAAGACGATCCCAACTGGCTCGAGCCGCACGTCGAACTGGCAACTTTATACTATCGTCTGCATCGCCCCGATGACGGAGCCAAAGAGCGGCAGATTGTGGAGAGCATCACGGCAAAACAACAGGCTCAGGGCCCGGGAAAATAATTCTTCGAGATCACTGCGACGGGATTATTGGAAGGGATTACTGGGCGTCATTATTCAATCACGATCTGCTTTCCCGAGTATTGCACGGCCTTGTCTGCCTCGTCCGCAGCGTCGATCCCAACTCCATGGTTCTCGCCGACAAGAACCACGCGAAACGTCCGATTCTCGAGCATGCCGGGAAACCGTCCCTTGCGGTCGCCGATAGTTAAGGTGTGGGCCGCATCGTCCCAATGCAACGGAATCGTCGCGTACACGCCTTTTTCGTAACCGTAACCGTCGTTTTCATCTTCGTAGAGCGTGAAATCCCCGTTCGCGCCCCGATAAATGCGAAGCTCGATCGGGTCGGTGGCCTTCTGCGTTGACCATTCTTCGTCGGGACCGAGCGGGAGAATGGATCCTGCGCGGACGTACAGAGGCAGACGTCCGAGCGGCGCAATGGCCGCAATGGTTTGCCGTCCCTCAGTTGTCGATCCAGTCCAGAAGTCGTACCACTTCGCTTCTGGCAAATAAACTTGCCGCGTCGTCGCCGCCGGTTCGGTCACAGGATTCACCAGGAAGGCGGGGCCGAACATGAATTGATCGCCGACATTCTGGGCGCGGGGATCGGTGCGAAAGTCCATCACCAGCGGCCGCATTGGCGTGTAAGCTTCACTGGTCGTCTTCCATGCCAGAGAGTAAATGTAGGGCAGCATGCGATAGCGCAGACGGTCGAAGTTCACCAGAATGGTTTGCGCATCGGGTCCGTAGGACCACAATTCGTTCTCGTCGGGATTGCGCGTGCCGTGAACGCGGAGAATGGGATTGAACGTGCCATACTGAAACCAGCGGATGAACAACTCGCGGAATGCAGGATCGCTCGGACTGCCGAAAACAAATCCACCGATGTCAGTGGTCCAGTACGGAATTCCAGAAAGCGCAAAATTCAAACCCGCTGGAACCTGCCGCCGGAAACTGAGCCAGTCCGAATTGATGTCGCCTGACCAGGCGGTTACGCCATTTCGCTGCGATCCCGCGAACGCGGAACGTGACAGGATGAACACGCGCTTCTCATCCGACGCGCTGCGCTGTCCCTGATACACAGCCTGCGTGTCGAGCAATGGATAAGCATTGAGATAACGATTTCCGCTCCCCGCCGCGAGTTTGTGATTCAGTAAAATATTTTCTTCCTGGCCTTCGGTTTCCGGTTCGGTCGTATCCATCCACCAGGCATCGGCACCAATGCTGAATAAGCCCTTGTTCACTTCGTCCCAATAATACTTGCGGGCCTCCGGACTGGTAGCGTCATACACGGCCATCGCGTCGGTATGGTAGGGCGGCTTCGCGTATTTGAATTTGTCGACGAACCAGCCTTTGTTCTGCATGTAGTCGTAGTTCGCGGAGCCGGGCTCGAAAAATGGCCAGATCGAAATCATCAGATGAAAGTTTTCGCCGTGCAACTGATCCAGCATTGCCTTGGGATCGGGATAATTCTTATTAAATATGAACTCGCCCTTGCGATTCCACCAGAACCAATCCTGAACGATGTTGTCGACCGGAATGTGCAGTTTTCGATACTTGCGCGCCACGCCCAGGATTTCATCCTGCGACTTGTACCGATTCTTGCACTGCCAGAATCCGTAGGCCCACTTGCCAAACAGAGGAGCCTGCCCCGTGAGGTCGCGATAGCTGGCGATGATTTTGTCGAGGTCGGGACCATAGAGAAAGTAATAATCGATCACCTCGGCAACTTCGGAGCTGATGTAAAGGTAATTTGCGAAGCGATTATTGAAGCGGCTGCGCGCGGTGCTGTTCCAAAAAATTCCGTAGCCTTTGCTGGAGACCATCAGGGGCACGGAAATGTTGCTGTTCTCCTGTGAGATGTCAACAGACTCTCCTCGATAGTTCCAGACGCCGGCTTGGTGCTGGCCCAAGCCATAAAGCGCTTCGTGCGAGCCGTAGATGCTGATGAAGGATTCGGCGCGGTAGGTATCTTCGCCATTCACTTTTTCCGGAGTCAGGCTGCGGGACTGCTCCTGCACCAGCGCTCCTCCGTGAGCCTCAGCGTAATTGATGGCACCATCCTTGCGAGTGACCGTAATCTTCAACAGGGAAGTGGTCAGAGTGACGGCGTCGTCGGTTGATTGCATTGCCCAGTGGGTCGCCGGCCAACTTTCTTTGATCACGACGAAATCGGTGCGTTTTGGAAATGTGGCCGTGGCCGAGTAAAGCACCCGCACCACCGAATCCGAGCACACTTGTACTTTCAAGGTGCCAGTTCCCATGGTGAAGAGAACGCCGTCGGCCTCTTGTTGAACTTTCCGAACCGGATTCATCGCCGTCCATTGGGCGTGGGCTCTGGTAGCGAACAGCAGGCAAGAGAAAACGGCACTCAGGAATAAAACGGCAAACTTCGGGGACTGTCTCATGAGAAAACCGAGTCTCCAGTGTTCTAGAACAATTGCCCTATAGCTATGGGTTAACCACTTCGAGCGGAATGCTGCTAGTTTCTACCGAGCTGGGCCCGACCATCAGATCGAAGATGCCAGGCTCGACCACGCGATTCATGTTGACATCGATCAACGATAGGTCTTCAGGAGTCAGCGTGAAGTCCACGGTAACTTTCTGTCCCGGCGCCAGGCTAACACGTTTGAACCCGCGGAGTTCCATGACTGGGCGAGTCACGGATGCAACGCGCTGGTGGATATATAGCTGAGCGACTTCGTCTCCCGCACGATTCCCGGTGTTCGTAATGTCAACCGAGACCTTGGTTGAAGCGGCGGGGCGAATACTTGTCGGTTCCACCCGGACATTATCAAAGTGGAATTGCGTATAGCTAAGGCCGTACCCAAAAGCAAATAGAGGCTCGCGGCTGTTGAACAGGTAGCTGCGGTTGCGCGAGGGCTTGTGATTGTAGAAATCGGGAAGCTGGCCCACGGAGTGCGGAAAGCTGATCGGCAGTTTGCCTCCGGGATTCACGTCGCCAAATAAAACACCGGCCGCGGCGGTACCGCCCTCTTCGCCAAGATACCACCCTTCCAGAATCGCGGGAACATGCTCCTTGACGTAGTTGATCGACAATGGCCGCCCATTGATCAGGAGCACAACCGTTGGCTTGCCGGTTTCCACGATCGCTTGAATCAGGGCCTGCTGCGATGCCAGCAGATCGAGCGAATCGCGATCGCCCAGGTGCTGCTCAGACCAAGCCTCACGATTGGTGCTTTCATTTTCGCCCACCACGACAATGGCCACATCAGACTGCCTCGCGGCGGCGGCTGCGGCACGGATGCTCTCAATTTCGGCCTTCGGGTCGGGCAGAGTTACTTTGTTTTCGTACCACGCCGACCAGCCCTGCTTGCCGGTCGTGATCTTGCAGCCCTCCGCGTAGAGCACTTTGACATTGCTGCCCACCCGCTTGCGAATGCCATCAAGAATGCTGATCTGATTTCCCGGTCCCGGGTCGCGGCTGTAGCCGCCGAGGTGAACATCGGCCGCATTCGGCCCGATTACCGCGATTGTCTTCAGTTTCTTCAAATCGAGCGGCAGCAAATTGCCCTCGTTCTTCAACAGCACAATCGCTTTCTGCGCCACCTTCAGCGCTAATTCCTGATGCTCAGAGCTATTCGTAATTTTCTGGGCATAGTCGGGGTCGACGAAAGGATTTTCGAACAGACCGAGACGGAACTTCGCTTCCAGTACTCGCTGCACCGCCCGATCCACTTCAGCTTCGGACACCTTCCCATCGCGCACCTGATCGACGAGCGTGGCGTACACCGAGCCGTCCGACAGATCGAAGTCCACGCCGGCGGCAAGCGCCTTACGCGCCGCTTCGCCAAAATCAGCGGCTACGTGGTGCGTGTCAACCAGCATCTGCAGGCCGTTTCCGTCTGAAGTCACATACCCGCGGAAGCCCCACTCCTGGCGGAGTACGCGATCTAACAGCCAGTGATTGATGTGGTTCGGGATGCCATCGATTTCGTTGTACGACGCCATCGCGCTGCCCACGTGCGCTTCCTGTACGGCTGCGCGGAAGGGAACGAGAAATGTTTCTCGCAAATCGCGCTCAGAAAAATTAGCCGGAGCCGTATTGGTGCCGCTCTCTGGCTGGCCGTGGGCAGCAAAATGTTTCATCGTCGCCATCACGTGATGCCGGTCAATCACCCATGTAGCGCCTTGCAGACCGTTGATAGCCGCCACCGCCATGCGCGAAACTAGATATGGATCTTCGCCATAAGTTTCTTCAGTCCGCCCCCAACGCGGATCGCGCGCCAGATCGAGCACTGGAGAAAAAGCCTGATTCACTCCGGCGGAAGCCATCTCATCGGCAGCGGCGTTGAAGGCTTGTTGCACCAACCCCGGATCCCACGTGCTGGCCAGACCCAGCACCTGAGGAAAACTTGTGCTGCCATACGCCATGAATCCATGCAAGGCCTCGCCCTGAAAAATCCCGGGAATGCCGAGGCGTGTTTTCTCGACGAGATAATGCTGCGCCGCATTACGCGCAGCGGCAGCATCGTGCGGGCTCACCTGCGAATCTTCGCGATATATCTTGCCCATCGCCTCAAAGATTTGTTTTGCCTCGGGGCTTTCTGTGGCCCGTGCCCGCCGGCGCCCGCCCGCAAGTTGATCGACCTTTTCCTCGAGAGTCATGCGCTTCAGTAAGTCCGCGGCGCGTACTTCGGCGGGGAGATTCGGATTGCGATAAGCCGGCTGATTTTCCTGGGAGACACCGTACGGAAGAAGTAGAACGATAAAAACGAAGAAGATCAGATAAATTTCTACCCTGAAAGCGCGCCGGCGGTTTGGCATGGCGACCATGTTACAGAAAAAATCGTTTTTCTAAACATTTTTTCTGATCGTTGTCCGCGCCGCTCGCGCCGCCCGGAGGACCTTCATTCCATTCTTGAGCAATCTCAATACGATCCCGTAACCACCGCATCCTCGGGATAACCCGGCATGCCAAACTCGGGCACATCTAATCCCTCCTCTTCAGATTCAGGAGGCACACGCATGCTTTTCACTTTATTCACGACCCAGAAGACAACGAACGTGGCGCCGAAGGCCCAGATTGCGTAGATAGTCGCGCCCATGAGCTGACACCAGAACTGTCGCATGTCGCCGTGGATCAGGCCGGTTACGCCTTGACCCGCATGACCCAGATAGCTGGCGGCGCCGACGCCGTTCCAGCCCGATCCGTAGGTCCCGTCGGCGAAAATGCCCACGGAAACTGCTCCCAGCCATCCGCAGTATCCGTGCACGGAAACCGCTCCGCAGGGATCGTCGACCTTCAGAACACGCTCGTTGAAGAGCACTCCGCCACACACTAGAGAGCCCGCCAATACGCCGATAATGACCGACGATGTGGGAGAAACAAACGCGCAAGGAGCGGTGATCGCGACCAGGCCAGCAAGCATTCCGTTACACGCCATCGTGATATCGGGCTTGCCGAAAAGAAAATACCAGATCAGCATGGCCACCGCCGAGCCCGCGACCGCAGCCAGATTCGTGTTCACTGCGATCACGGAAATGCGAAAGTCGGTTGCTCCCAGCGTCGACCCCGGATTGAATCCCATCCAGCCGAACAGAAGAATGAACGTTCCTGTAACCACGTACACAATATTGTGAGCGGGGAAGACGCGAATTTTTCCTCCCGGACCAAACTTCCCCAGTCGCGGCCCCAGCACGATCGCGAGTGCCATGGCGCAGAAGCCGCCAACGGCGTGAACCACGCTCGACCCGGCAAAGTCGACATATCCGTGGCCGAGGTTCATGGTCGATCCCAGTTGCGACATCCAACCTCCGCCCCACGTCCAGCATCCGGAAATCGGATAGAGAATCGCGCCGATAAATAATTCGCAAAGCAGAAACGCCCAGAAACTGATGCGCTCGCAAATCGCTCCGACGATGATGTAGCCGGCGGTCTCCATGAACACGACTTCGAATAACGTCAGGCAATTGCTGGCGCTGTCATAGGCTGGACCTACGAGAAAAAAACCCTTTCCCCCGACGAATCCCCACTGCCCGCTGCCAATCAGGAAATGATTCAGCGTCGGTACGCCACCCAGATTCGTCGGCGCGGCGTTGATTGCGACCGCTCCAAACTGAAATGCGTATCCGACGGCGTAGTACGCCAGGAACGCAAAGACATAGGCGGCGAAGTTCAACATCATCAAATGGGAGGCATTCTTCTTACGCACCAGCCCGCAGGTGAGCAAAGCAAATCCGGCCTGCATGAATAGAACCAGATAACCCGTGTTCAGAGTCCACGCCATGTTAGTGGCGATGCGCACGTGGCCTACGCTATCGGCAAGTTTGAGAGCCAGCGGCTCCTTGGCGGCCTGGGCCTGGTACTCGTCGAATGCCTTTTTGTTCGGGATGTAATCGGGAGCCGTTTTATCGGTCGGCTCAACCACCACGAAGGGATTTCCGGCCGCATCGACGGCCGCAGTTCTATCTCCTGTGGCGGTGCCGGCAGGGTCGGGCTTGGGCTCATCGGCAAAACTGGGAGCAGAGAATCCGGCTAACATTCCGGCTACGAGAACGATCGCGGTGCTGGCCCAAGCCAGCCACCGGCGCAGAGAACGCCTCCCTGCTCGCTTTGTCATCTTTTTCAGTGCTCCTGTTCGTGAATCGTGCGCAATTTCGATTGGCATCCCGTAAGGATCAGCGGCGCGGACAACCCCCCGGTGCCGCGCCGACGAACCCACACGCGTTGCTAGCCAGAATCAATCCGCCGACGATAAATGTGCCTATCGATGCAGTCCAATACAAATTTCTTATGGCAACCATCAGAAAAGTCTGGACTGGTTTTCGGCAGACCGTGCCTGGTTGTCGAGTCTGGAAACCAAACTTCCGTAATCTGGTCTTCGGCCCCCGGGCGACTCGATAATTCTCTTTCCCCTTGGAGGTTCGCTATGAGGAAAGTCGGGATATTGCTCCTCGCGGTCTCAATGGCGACCGCGTGTAGCTCTGCTCCCAAATTCAGTCAAGCCGACGTCCAGAAGACCGAAGCCGACATCCGGGCCAAGCTGGAGCAAAAGGGATTCATAGTCGAGCAGGTCAGCATGATCAGGGATTCCGACAGACACATGTCGGGTTTTGCCAAGACGCAAGTGAAGCAGACGGGGCTATTGCATACCAAACTCGTTGAAGTGAACAAAAACTGCACAGCTACAATGGACGAGAGCACTAACCAGTTCATCTGGGAATGCAAGTAGGAATGGAGATTGCTATGAGGACTATCTTGATCGCGTTTCTGTTGGCTGGAACAACGTTTCTCAACGGCCAGTCCCCTACCGTCAAGCCCGCTTCCGCTAAGCACGTCCACCGAATCTTTGTGGACAATCTTCACTTCCCAAGCAATCCGGACTGGGACGGGTTCGTCCGCGCAAAATTGATAAGTTCATTGGTTCAGGATTGTGGTTCCAATTGCGCTGTTTTAGAGGAAAACGGTGACACTGGCGAGGACACCGCGGATAGCGTCCTGACCGGAACTATTCTGGTCCAATCGCCCGACGAACGCCACGTTCGTGTTCAAGGAGCTATGCGGCTCGTAGACAGAGATGGCACAGTGATATGGGCCGCTACGGTCTACAGCAGTCCATTCGCTCGGAGTGCGTCATCCAGCTTCGCGGACAACATCGCGAAGAAACTGTCAGCATTCTTGGCTCAGGGCAAGTAAGAAATCCGGCGCACGGGCCGGTTCGCTGAGCCGTGCACCGAAGCCTCCCCTTCTACATTGCCCCGCACGATTCCTTCAGGTGGCCTGGGCATCTATCTCATGGGCAGTGAACTCCACGGATGGTTTTACGTTCCCTGAAACTGCCTTCCAGCAAGGCTTTTGGGGCATTCTGGGCCTGCCCACTTTCCCCAAAAAGCAGGTACAGCAACCGGCAAAATTCATATAGAATGCTGGGGCCCCACTTCGCAGGAAGCGCCATGGACACCACGGGATCTCTTAAAAAACTAGCCGGTCGCTACGAAGTCAGGCAGATCCTCGGCCAGGGCGGCATGGGCCTGGTCTATCGCGCCTACGATACCGTTGTGCGCCGCGAAGTTGCCGTCAAGACGATCCTCGACATTCCCGATCCCGCATCTCTTCAACTGTTCTACAAAGAGTGCGACGTCCTCGCCTCAATGAGCCACCCCAACATCGTGGAAATTTTCGATATTGGGGAATTCGAAGAAGAAGGAAAAAAGAAGCCTTACTTCGTCATGCCGCTCTTGCCGGGCACGACACTCGATCATTTTGTGCGCAAGTCGAGCCATCACCTTACCGTCGAACGCACGGTCGAAATTATTTCCCAGACCTGCCGCGGACTACAGGCCGCGCATGAACGCGGGCTGGTGCATCGCGACCTGAAGCCCAGCAACATCTTTGTGATGGAAGACGACTCGGTCAAGATTATCGATTTCGGGGTGGCGCACATGGCCGATGCGCACACCACGCGGGCGCAAAAAGGAACTCTGCTCTACATGTCTCCCGAACAGATTCAGTTGAAGCCTCTGTCGGCGCAATCTGACATTTTCTCCTTGGGCGTGGTTTGTTATGAGGCCCTGACCGGACGCCATCCGTTCCAACGCACCCGCGCCGACGAAGTGGTCGAAGCCATTCTGAACCAGATACCGCCTCCAGCGTCTGAAGTGAACTCGGCCATCACCACGTCGGTGAGTCGGGTTGTCCACAAAGCGATGGCGAAGCAAGCTTGGCACCGCTTCGCCAGCGCGCGAGAATTTGGCGACACTCTGAGCAAGGCGCTGCGCAACGAACCCATCGAGATTTTCGATGCGGAACGCACCCGGCCGCGGCTGCTGCGCGCCACTAAGGCGTTGGCTGAGGGCGACCTGCAATTTGCCGGCGAGATTCTCGGCGAGGTCGAAGCCGAAGGCCACATGGACGCCGAGATCCAGTCGCTGCGCCGGCAGCTCGACAACGCCGTCCGCCGCAAGTCGCTGGCGCAGTTGCTGGAGCAGGCACGCGCTCGCTATGAGGAGGACGAAGATCCGCTGGCTTTGCAGAAATTGCAGGAAGCTCTGCAAATCGAGCCCGACAACGCCACCGCGCTGGCGTTGAAGAGCAAAATCGAAAACCGCCGCAGCGAGAATCAGATCGAAAACTGGTATCGCCTGGCGAAGCAGCACATCGACAATCATGCTTATCCGCACGCGCGCGAGGCGCTCCAGAACGTGCTGCAACTCCGGCCCAGAGAGGTTCGCGCCTTGCAGTTGCTGGCCGAAGTCGACCGGCAGGAGCTGGAATACAAAAAGCTCCGCCAGGATAAAGAACAGGTCCACAAAGCGGCCATGGACGCGTGGCAGAAAGGCGACGTTAGCAGCGCCTTAGCCAAGTTGGGCGTGGTGCTCGAACTCGACCGCAAAGCTCCCGACTCCGTTAATCGCGAAAGCGGCGCCCGCTACCAGAGCTTTTACAACGAAGTGCGGTCTGAACATGATGCCATGAACACCGCCTACGCGGAAGCGCGCAAGCAACTGGCGGATCACAACTTCGCAAAGGCGATTGTCACTTGCCAAACGTACCTATCGAAATATCCGACTAATGCGATTTTTCAGGCCCTCCGCTACGACATTGAAGAGCAGCAGCGGCAAAATCTCTCGTCGCTGATTGCGCAAATCGACCGCCAGGTAGAGGCCGAGCCCGATCTCGACAAGCGCGTCAGCATCCTGCGCGAAGCGCTGGATCAGCATCCGGGGGAATCGCACTTCGAGCGCGCTTTGCGCCTGGTGCAGGACAAGCGCGACCTGGTAAATTCCATCGTCGCACGCGCTCACTTGCACGAAGAGCAAGCCGCCTTCGGCGATGCCCTCAATGATTGGGAGATTCTGCGAACCATCTACAGTCAATATCCCGGATTGAAGTTCGAGGTGGAGCGGCTGCAGAAGCGCCGGGATCAGCAAGCCCGCATCGAGTCAAGAACCCAGCTCATCGAGCAAATCGACTCCTGCCTGCACTCCAGCGACTATGCCCGCGCCTTCGACTTACTACACTCCGCGGCCCAAGAATTCCCCAACGACGAAGAATTGCAGGAGCTGGAAAAGCACGCGCAGAAGGGAATCGAGCGCAAGACGGAATCCCAGCGCCTGATGTCGGAAGGGCAGGACCTGTGGGCGCAAGAAAAGCCTGCCGAGGGGATTCGGTTGCTTCGCCAGGCCTACGAACTGGACGAGAACAACCCTTTGGCGCGCGCGGTTCTCGCCAACACTTTGATCGAACAGGCGCAATCTCTGGTCGAACGCGACTGGCATGAGGCGGAGAAGATCGCCAAAGAGGCTTTCGAGCTCAATCCGGCGCACCCCATGGCCAAGACCCTCCGCACGCTCATTCTCGATCAGAAGCGCGAGAGCTTCGTCGGAGAAGCCGTTTCTCAAGCCCGCAAACTGCAAACCTCGGGCGACTTGGAATCTGCGTTGTCACGAGTTGAGGATGCGCTATCGTCCTACCCGCGGGAGATGCGGCTCATTCAGATTCGCGACGCGGTGCAGCGCGATCTCCAAACCCAGCGCCGGCAGTCGCGCCGTCGCGATCTCGAAGAATTACGTCGACTGGACAGCGAAGCCGATTCCGCCAGCGATCCCGACACCAAGCAAACTCTGGGATCGAAAGCGCGAGCTCTAGCCGACAAATATCTTGAGGACGAAGAAGTTTTATCCAGCGCGAATGTTCTTCTGCAAAAGCTGAATCTGCCGGCGGTTGGCAGAACGGGATCGTCCGGAAAGGGAATCGCCCCAGACGTGACGTCCGCTGCAACCCTGAGTTTCGCGGGAACCGCAACCATCGACGCTCCACCGCCCACGCCACCCTCGCCGCCGCTTTCGCAAGCACCCCGAGAGCTCCCCACACAACCGGCAGCCGCGCTCGCGCCCCCGAGGCGGCTCGCCACAGCCGCGTTCAGTCTAGGCCCGCGCGACGCAAAGGTTCTGGCTGCCGCCGGTTCATTCGTCGTGCTGTTGGGCGCCATCTGGTTTTTTCTGCCGAGGCATAAGAAATTCGTAGAGCCATTGCCCGAACCCGTCGCCGTGCAACCCGCTGCAATCGTCGCGCAGCCTCAACTCGAACTGCCCAGCATGCGCTTGTCCTCCGATACGGCCAGCGGCGAAATTACGTTCGACGATCAACCGCCGGCTGACTTGCAGGATGCACAATGGTCGCTCGACAAAATTCCTTCCGGCGATCACACTCTCAAGTTCGATAGCGCGTCAGGCGCTTTCGGGCTTGCACTTACCTCGACGGCCGGCGCCCTGCCTGTGGTCAAAACACCGTTGACCGCGAAAGGAATTCTCGCCGTAGTTGTGAGCAGCATGGGCGATCGGGTTCATGTGTATTCGAGCGATGACAGGGCGAAATTCGCGCTCGACGGCCAACCCCCAGTCGATCTCACCGCCGAGGGCATTGACCTTTCGTCAGTTACGCCGGGCTCGCATGACTTGACCTTGAACCTGGGCGGCGAACAATACAAGCTATCGATCGAAGTGGCCGCCGCACCGGCACTGAACCTGTTTGTCGAATCCGGACAGAACGTCGGCACGCTCGTCGTCGTTACAGGACAAGACAAAGCACACGTATTCCTCAACGGGAAAGAGTTTCCTCAACTGACCGACGGAGGCCAGCTTCGGATCGCGAACCTTGAGCCCAAAGAATATGTCGTGCGGGTCGCGAAGGGCGGCTATCAGGATGCGCCCGATCAAAAGATCCGGATTCGCAAAGGCCAGCATGGCAGGCTGGTCTTCGGTCTTCTTCCGATTCCACATATGGCATCGCTCAATATTCAGGGCGCACCGCCTGGCGCATCGGTTCTCATCGATCAGATGAGTGCGGGAACCGTGCAGCCCGATGGCACTCTGACACTGTCGTCGATCGCTCCCGGCGATCACGTGATCGAGCTGCGTAAAGACCGTTTCAAGCCGCGACAAGTCAAAAAGCATTTCGTCGTAGGGACGCCGGTAATTTTGTCCGCGGCCGATACAACTCTTGACGCTGCGCCCGCCGAATTGAGAATCGCATTTTCTCCCGCCGATGCTCAAGTCACACTGGTCAAAGGTGGAGATGCGCCCGTCAAAGTCAACAGCGGGACTCCGCTCAGTCTGCCCACCGGCACCTATACATTGACTGCCCGCACCGCCGATAATTTCGTCCGTAATTCCACGCTCGAGGTCCTCGCAGGACAATCGCGGACAATCGAACTGCCACTGGCCCCCAGCGGAATGTCTAGGTGGGACGACCCTTCGGGTTGGAAGCAGGAAAACGATGCGTTCGTTCGCAAGGGCGGCGACTACATCCTTTACGGCGTTACTCCCACCAGCGGAACCTTCGTCTTTTCCGCCATGCTCACGAAAGGACATCGCCTGCAATGGGTCGTGAACTACACGGACCCGAACAACTACGATTTGTTTCAGATGGACGACAATAATTTCTACCGCACCGACATCCGTAACGGCCAGAAGACGAGCGATGCCAAGATTCCTCACAAAGGAGGAAAAAAGAGTTTTCGCACCTTGCAGATTCATGTATCGCCAACCGAGATTGTCCACCAGATCAAGCAAGGCAACGCATGGTTCGTGCTCGACCGCTGGACGCTGCCCGGAACTAATCTCTCTTCAGGTCGGTTCGGCTTCTACGTTCCCGGTAGCGATCAGATTTCAATCGCCAGTTTCAGTCATTACCTCGATCTGAATTTCCACTAAAGATTCCGCTGAGCCTTCGACCCACGACCAATCCCATGACTGACCGCCAGATCCGCCGAGTTCGAGTGATCGACTCCCACACCGGCGGCGAGCCCACTCGCGTGATTGTGAGCAGCGGCCCCGATCTTGGCACTGGTCCACTCGCCGCACGCCTGGAGCGCCTTCGCCGCGACCACGACGATTTCCGTTCTGCAGTCGTCAATGAACCGCGCGGCTCCAATGTGATGGTCGGTGCATTGCTCTGCAAACCAGTCGATCCCGCTTGCGCCGCCGGCGTTATCTTCTTCAACAACGTGGGATATCTCGGCATGTGTGGCCACGGCACGATTGGCTTGATTTCGACTCTCTCCTTTATCAAACGGATCGAAGCGGGAGAGCACCGCATTGAGACTCCCGTGGGAACCGTGAACGCCATCCTGCACCCGGACGGCGCAGTCACAGTGAACAACGTTGCCAGCTATCGCCTGTCGGCGAACATCGAAGTCGATGTCCCGCGCTACGGCAAGGTGCGTGGCGACGTGGCCTGGGGAGGAAACTGGTTCTTCCTGGTTCGCGACGAAATGCAAGACCACGGAATGGAACTATCGCTTAGCAACATCGACAAACTCACCGACTTCACTTGGGCGATTCGCCAGACTTTACGGCAGCAGAGAATTACCGGGGCAGAGAATCGGGAAATCGACCACATCGAGTTATTCGGGCCGTCCCGTCTGCCTTCGGTCGACAGCAAGAATTTCGTTCTCTGTCCGGGCAAAGCTTACGATCGTTCCCCCTGCGGCACGGGAACCAGCGCCAAGCTGGCCTGCCTGTACGCAGACGGAAAGATTCGCAAAGGCCAAGTCTTGAGGCAAGAGAGCATTGTCGGAAGTGTCTTCGAAGGCAGCGTTACGGTGCGGGACGGACAAATTTATCCCAGCATTAAGGGCGTTGCTTTTGTAAATGCCGAAGCAGAACTCGTGCTGGATTCGTGGGATCCATTCTGCATGGGCATTCGGGCATAAAGCAATGAATGTAGCGGACCTCAGCCGGCATTTTCAGACTCTCTTTCAAGATCGTCCCCGCATCTTCCGCGCTCCCGGGCGCGTCAACCTGATCGGCGAGCACACCGACTATAACGATGGATTTGTCATGCCCGCCGCCGTCGCTTTCTCGACCTATGTGGCAATCGCGGGGCGCCCGGACCATACACTCGTAATCCACTCCGAAGAGTTTCCCGGCAATTTCGAGTTCGATCTCAATAGCCTTCCTGTGCTGCGCACCGGCGAGTGGTGTGACTACGTCCTCGGTGTCGCGATCATGCTACAGAGACGGGGCGTCCAGTTTTCCGGAGCGAATCTTCTCGTTCACGGCGATGTCCCGATCGGCGCGGGACTCAGTTCGTCTGCCGCCGTTGAAGTTGCTTCAGCCCTTGCACTGTTGTCGATGAGCAGCGGCGAAACGAAACTGCCGCTACCCGAAATCGCCCGGCTCTGCCAGCAGGCCGAAAACAGCTTCGTCGGTGCGCGTGTCGGCATCATGGATCAGTTCGTCTCCTGCTTGGGCAAAGCAGGGTATGCGCTGCTTCTCGATTGCCGCTCGCTCAAGTATCAACCGGTTCCCATTCCCGCCGGCGTTCGCCTCGTGGTTTGCAACACTATGATCAAGCATGCTCTGGCGACTGGGGCGTATAACACTCGCCGCGAAGAATGCGAAGCAGGAGTCAACTATTTCGCGAAATTGGATCCCAGGATTGGCGCGCTACGCGATGTCTCGCAGGAATTGTTGGAGGAGCATGCCCAGGCGCTTCCAATGACAGTCGCCAAACGATGTTCGCACGTCGTCCGCGAAAATCAGCGCACCCTCGATGCCGCCCGTGCGTTCGCGGAAGGCGATTTAGGTCGGGTCGGAGACTTGATGCGCGAATCCCATTGCAGCCTGCGCGATCTCTACGAAGTCAGTTGCCGGGAGCTCGACATTATGGTCGACGCGGCCGAAGGCTTGCCCGGATTCTGCGGTGGCCGCATGATGGGCGGCGGCTTCGGTGGATGCACCATCAATCTCGTCCACGAAGAAAGTACCGACGACTTCGCGCAAGAAATCGTCGAACGCTATCTGCGCCTGACCGGAATTGCCGCCCAAGTCTATCTCTGCACCGCAGAAGATGGCGCCGGAGAACTTAACTAGAGCTGGTGTGGTTCGGACTCCAGCCCTGCAACTTCACCAGCCAATTCGCCGGTTCCGGAAGAATAGCGAACTTCGGCAACTCTCCGCGGACCATCGCCACTTCATCGCAGCAGTGAAACCGCGGGCAGGCGTGGCAATCTTTGTAGATCTTGTCAGGCAAGTCTTCGCGTTGAGCGACCGAGAACCCTTGACCCGCGAAGAAATCCGGCTTGCGCGTGAACAGGCAAATGCAACCCACCCGATGACGCCTGGCCTCGGCCAGCAAAGCCTTCACCAGGCGTCCGCCGCCGCCTTTGCCTTGCGCCCACGGAGCTACGGTGATCGAGCGAATCTCGGCCAGGTGTGTGCCATACAGGTGCAATGCGCCGCAGCCAATAATGCGGCCGTCGTCTTCGAGCACAACGAAGTCCCTGACGTTCTCGCAAATTTCGGGCAACGTGCGCGGCAGCAGCGTGCCGTCACCGGAGTATGCCGCAATCAACTCGTGAATCTGGTTTGCGTCGGGCAGAATCGCTTTACGCGTGCGCATGGGCCTCCTCGCGAAGTATCTCGATCTTTTTTCTCGTCGTCTGAATTGCACTCCGCACGCGGCTGGGAGCCGTGCCGCCCGCAACATCGTGTACCGCCAGCACCGAAGCCAGTTTCAGCGCGTCGTAGAAATCCTCATCAAACGCAGGGCTGATCGCTCGCAGATCGTCCAGCGGCAACGCTTGTAGTTCGCAGCTACGCTCGATACAAATCTGCACCGCCTTGCCAATCCGTTCATGCGCATGCCGCGACGGCATGCCCCGCTTCACTAGATACGTTGCTGCGGCCCACGCATTCATCGACCCCGATTGGGCGGCCTCCTGCATCCGTTCCCGATCAAACTCAACTGCTTTCATCCATCCCGTGATCAGTGGCAACATTTGCAGAAGCTGGTCGCAGGAGTCGAAAAGTGGTTCCTGGGTTTCTTGCAAATCCTTGTTGTAGGCCAGCGCCAGGCCCTTCACCGCAACCATCAGAGCGATGGCATTTCCCACGAGACGCCCACTCTTGCCCCGCACTAACTCCAGCAAGTCCGGATTTTTCTTCTGCGGCATCGCGCTACTGCCTGTCGAATAAGCTTCTGGCAGAATCACAAATGCATATTCCTGCGACGATAACAAAATCATCTCCTCAGCCCAGCGGCTAAGATGCACCGCGAGTACCGACAGCACATTGACGAACTCGAGTGCGAAATCCCGATCGCTGGTAGCGTCAATACTGTTGGCCGTTACGCTGTCGAATCCCAGCGCATTCGCCATCAAGCCGCGGTCGAGTGGCAAAGTCGCACCGGCAACCGCACCCGATCCCAGCGGACAAAGATTCAAGCGCTTCCGGCAGTCCGCCAGCCGTTCCGCATCTCGCAGAAACATTTCCACATACGCCAATAGCCAATGCCCGACCAGAACCGGTTCCGCTCTTTGGAGATGCGTATAGGCGGGCATGGCCGCGTCCCCGGCCTGTTCTGCCCGATCGGTGATTACGCCGCACAACTCGGCCAGTTCCTGCCGTAGTTGATCGATCGCCGCTCGCACGTAGAGACGAAGATCCGTCGCAATTTGTTCATTGCGGCTGCGGCCGCTGTGCAACTTGTATCCCGTTTCGCCGATCAGCGCTACCAGTTGCTTCTCGACGAAATGATGCACATCCTCCGCTTCGTCATCGTGTAGAAATGCGGGCGCGGCCGCTTTGTCGCCGATCTGCCCCAGGCCCTGCAAAATGCAAATCAGTTCGTCGGACGAGAGGATGCCCGCCGCTTTGAGCGCCCGCGCATGCGCGTTGCTGGCCATCAGTTCGCATTTCAGCAAACGTCGGTCAAAACTGAACGACCGCTGCCAGCGCTCAAAATCAGGATCCAGCGCCTGCCGGAACCTTCCCGACCACATCTTCATCGCGCGACCTCCAGGCGAGTCTTGGCGCGGGACCGCGACGGCAAGCCCAGAATGCGAATAAATCCGGCCGCATCCTTCTGGTCGTAACTGTCGCCCATGGTGAAGGAAGAAAGATCAGTACGGTAAAGAGAATGCTCCGACTCGCGGCTGACCACCGACACGTTTCCCTTGTACAGCGAGAGCGTCACGCTGCCCGTCATTTCTTTCTGCGTGCTTTCGACAAAGGCATCGAGTGCCTCGCGCAGCGGCGTAAACCACAGGCCGAAGTAAACGATCTCCGCATACTTGAGGCCGATGTGTTCTTTAAAGTGGGCAACCTCGCGCTCAAGGCATAGAGCCTCGAGTTCGCGATGAGCCGCAATCAGCAAAGTCCCGCCGGGAGTTTCGTAGCATCCCCGCGACTTCATTCCAACAAATCGGTTTTCGACCAGGTCGATGCGGCCAATCGCGTTGCGTGCCCCAATTTCGTTCACCAGTTCGACCAGAGACACAGGATCCATTTTCATCCCGTTCGCCGAAACCGGAATTCCTTGCGCGAAGCCGATGTTTACTTCTTCCGCCTTATCCGGCGCGTCCTGCGGCGATCGCGTAATTTGCCACGTCGTCGGCAACGGTGCATTGCCGGCATCTTCCAATTCGCCGCCTTCATGGCTGATGTGCCATAAATTTCGGTCGCGGCTATGAATCTTCTCGCGGCTCGCCGCTACTGGAATCCCGTGCGTCTCCGCATAATCGAGACAGTCTTCACGCGACTTCAAAGTCCACTCCCGCCACGGCGCGATGATCTTCAACTCCGGAGCCAGCGCCTGGTAGGTCAATTCAAATCGCACCTGATCGTTGCCCTTGCCGGTGCAGCCGTGCGCAACCGCCGTCGCCCCTTCGCGCAGCGCCACTTCGACCTGATGCTTCGCAATCACCGGCCGCGCCAGCGACGTCCCGAGCAGATATTTGTGCTCGTAAACCGCTCCGGCCTTCAGAGCAGGGAATACATACCCAGTGAGAAACTCTTCGCGCAGGTCTTCAACGATCACCTTGCTGGCGCCCGTCTTGTAAGCTTTCTCAACCACGGCTTCAATGTCATCGCCCTGGCCAACATCGCCAACCATCGCGATGACGTCGTAGGAATAGTTTTCCTTCAACCAAGGAATAATGATCGACGTATCTAAACCACCGGAATAGGCAAGAACAACTTTCTCAGGCATGAGCGCTCCTAACGGGCAGGCGCACCGCGCCACCCAGCAATAAATAAAGTATAGATTTCTGCACGTGCAGCCGGTTTTCCGCCTGCTCGAAGATGACCGAATTCTCGGAGTCCATTACCTCGTCGGTAACTTCCTCGCCCCGATGCGCGGGCAAGCAGTGCATAAAAGCCGCATGTGGCGCGGCGTCTGCCATGAGTTGCCGATTCACCTGGTAAGGTTGAAATATTTCAGCGCGCTGCGCCGCTTCTTGCTCCTGCCCCATACTCGCCCACGCGTCGGTATAGACTGCGTCCGCGCCGGCAACCGCCGCGCGAGGATCGGTAAACAACTCAATTCCAGCTCCGGTCTGCTTCGCAATCTTCCGAGCATCGGCAACAATCTGCGCATTCGGTGCGTAGCCCTTCGGCGTCGCGACCCGGATCGAAGACCCGAGGCACGCGCACGTCAGCAAAAGAGAATGCGCAACGTTATTGCCGTCTCCCACATACGCCAGCGAAATCTTCTTGAGATCGCCATACCTTTCCTGCAACGTAAAGTAATCGGCCAGCGCCTGGCATGGGTGCTCCAAATCGCTGAGCGCGTTGATCACCGGAACCGACGCGAAGCGAGCCATGCCTTCAATGGTTTCCTGCGCGAAAGTCCGCAGCACAATTACATCCACCCAACGTTCGAGATTGTGCGCGATATCGCTCAGTCTTTCCCGGGCATCCAGCCGGCTCTGCGACTGATCGACGAACATCGCCGTCCCGCCCAGGCTCGTCATTCCCGCTTCGAACGTCAGTCGCGTTCTGAGCGACGGCTTCTCAAAGAACATCACCATCTGTTTGCCCGCTAGCGACCGCTGGAAAACCGAGGGTCGCGATTTCATGAGCTCCGCCAGATGCAGCACGGCCTGCACGCCCTGCGGCCCAAGATCCCGGGTCGATACCAGGTCCGGGCACCAGAAGACGCCAGGAAATGTTTCCGCCGCCGCCGTACTATTTTGCAACGCTCTGCTTTGCGATGAACTGTTCAACTCTCACTCCTGTCTCGAAACTCCATTTCCGCGTTCGCTGCTGTGTGACTTCCTAAACTGCGTCTGTCATCCTGAGCGCAGCCGTTTTTCAGGCGGAGCGAAGGATCTCCGGCCGGAACCTGCCTCGCGCGTAAGCCGAACTGCAGCATCCCTCGCGTTCACGCGCAGGTGACCTCGGTGCCGCAATTCAATTTCGTGAGATAGAACTGCGGCAGCGTCTCCGCTTCCGCCGCAGGCAATATCCGCACCCGGCCCACTCCCTGCTTCAACGCCTGGCGGCAGGCCTCCAGTTTGGGCAACATGCCGCCGCTGACGACCGATCCGTCGGCCAGATCCTGTGCCTGTTTCGTATTCAGCCACGGAATCACGCTGCCTTCGGCGTCTTTCACTCCCGGCACATCAGTGAGAAAAATCAGCGCGTTGGCATGGCAGGCCGCCGCGCACGCCGCCGCCATCTCATCCGCATTCACGTTGTAATACTCGCCGTCCGCTCCCAGCGCCAGCGAAGCGAGAACCGGAATTCCTCCCTGCTGCCATAACGCTTCGATCCAGCACGGCTCCGCGAAACAGATCTCGCCGACAAATCCCAGATCGTTGCCGCGAATCTGTTTTCGCCGCGCACGAAATGTCATACCGTCGCCGCCGCAGAATCCCACCGCCGGCATTCCCGCCGCCTGAATCGCCGCCACGACTTTCTTGTTCACCATTCCGCCCAGCACCATCAGCGCGACATCGCGCGTCTCAGCATCGGTCACGCGCAACCCGCCGATGAATTCACTTTGCTTTCCCAGTTGCTTCAGAACCCGCGTGAGCGCGCTGCCGCCGCCGTGAACCACAACCACGCGGTGACCATCCTGCGCGAGTTCCGCAATCGCGCGCGCGCATTTGCGCAGTGTGGCCGCATCCTCGAGCGCCGCTCCTCCAATTTTGATCACGATTGTCATTGCAGTCCCTCGTCTTCCCCCCATCCATACATCAGGTTCATATTCTGCACGGCTTGTCCGGCGGCACCTTTCAAAAGATTGTCGATGCACGAAATCAACACCAACCGCCTTCCGTCTTCCGCCAGACAAAACCCCAGATCGCAGTAGTTTGTGTGGAGACAAAACTGCACCTGCGGCAGCTTCGGCGTTTGAAAAACCCGTACCCATCGCTTGCCCGAATAAAAATTGCGAAAGCACGATTCGACTTCCAG
This sequence comes from Candidatus Sulfotelmatobacter sp., assembly GCA_036500765.1. Lineage (NCBI taxonomy): Bacteria > Pseudomonadati > Acidobacteriota > Terriglobia > Terriglobales > Candidatus Korobacteraceae > Candidatus Sulfotelmatobacter > Candidatus Sulfotelmatobacter sp. The sequence goes on along the minus strand of DASYBM010000015.1, from coordinate 135,976 downwards.
CGGTGTCATCTCCCGATTCAGATGCAAATAAATCGTCGACAGAATGCCGCGTGGAATCGGAAGCAAGTGCGGAGTAAAAATCAATTCCGCCGGACCTAGTGCGAGTTGCTCGACGATTTCTCCAACGTGCCGATGACTGAAAACCGAGTAGGCGGACAGATTGTCAGCCACCGATACGAAGTGCGTCTGCGCGGAAGGTTCCTTACCTGCTCCCGAGACTCCAGACTTCGAATCGGATACGATTCCGCGACTGCGATCCACCACTCCAGCCTTAAGCAGCGGCGCCAATGCCAGGATCACAGATGTGGCATAGCATCCGGGATTAGCCACCAGCGTGGCATTCCCAACGCGATCGCCATTTAATTCCGGCAACCCGTACACCGCTTCCTCCGTGAGTTCCGCAGCCGTCACCGCATCCGCGTCCTGAAAGTTGTAGATCGCGCGATGCTGCTCCTGCTTCAACCGCCATGCGCCGCTCAAGTCGATTACTCGCAGTCCCTGCGCGAGCGCCTGCGGCACCAATTCGCGCGACGCCTCGTGCGGCGTCGCCAGAAATAACAGTTCCACTCCATGTTGTTTGAGCTTGGACCACGAGAGCGAATGCAAGGGATAGCCGCCATTTCCGGAAAGAGCCGGAAATACCTCGGCCAAATCCGGCACGCTGCCGTCGCTGCCAGGCCGACGAAGCAATACCGGTTTCTCCAGCCGTGGATGACGCACAAGAATGCGCGTCAGCTCCACCCCGGAATACCCGGTCGCGCCCAGCACTGCGGTTTTGAACTTTGCCGTCATCGTCTTTGCCAACATCAGTCTTCGCCAGTCTCAGCCCAGCATTTCCTCAAGTCGCCCCGCCAGCTTTCGGGCATCGTCTCTGTCGGGACACACGATCAGGATCGTGTCGTCGCCGGCGATCGTCCCAACTACTTCGCTCCAGTCCGCTTCATCCAGAGCCGCGGCCACCGGTTGCGCGCTGCCGACAATAGTTTTGATCACGAGCTGGTTCTGCGCCGACCGAATGTCGAGTACAAATTCCCGCACTAGCCGCGACACCGGAGGCAGCGCCAGACCCGCGGAATTGTCGCCATGAGGCAGCGCATAACCTTGCGGCGTCTTGCTCAGATTCAGATCGCGAATGTCGCGCGACAAAGTAGCCTGCCCGACCTTGAACCCGCGCTTGCGCAGGAGCCTTTGCAGATCGTCCTGGCTGGCGATGGACCCGTGCTTCAGCACCTCCAGAACCGCCCGTTGCCGCAGTGTTTTATTCATCATGAATAAGTATTCATGCTAATGCATAAATATGTTTCTATCTTACGGCCCTGCTCCCAGATGTCAAGGGAAAATCCGGTCCGGAGTTACTTTAGGAGCCACTTTCCCTGATAGACTGCTTCGCGGTCGGCTCGCGCCATCGCAAGCGCTATGCCGCACCGGAGAACGAATGAAATCGAAGCCGACGCTGATGGCGGAGTTGATCGCCGAGTTCCTCGGCGCCTTTGTGCTGATGCTCTTCGGCATCGGAGTCGTCGCTATGGTCGTGCTCTTCCCGACCAATATTCCCGGTGAGACCATCCACGGCGGCTTCACCAACATCACTCTCGGTTGGGGCCTCGCCGTGACCATGGGCATTTACATCGCAGGCAAGATTTCAGGAGCGCACCTGAATCCCGCGGTAACGCTCGCGCTCGCGGTTTTTCGCGGGTTTCCCTGGCGCAAAGTGCTGCCCTATTGCATCGCTCAAACCGTGGGAGCTTTCGTCGCCGCTGCGCTCGTTTTCGCCAATTACAATCCCGCCTTTCACCAGGTCGATCCGAACCTGGACCATACCGCCGGAGTCTTCACTACATTTCCAGCCTTCCCCGCCATGCCGCAAGCGGGTTTTCTCGATCAATTCATCGGTACCGGCCTGCTGGTCCTTCTGATCTTCGCGATCACCGACGAATTCAACGTGCCGCCCGGCGCGAATCTTGCTCCATTAATGATCGGTCTGGTCGTGGTTGCGATCGGCATGAGTTTTGGCGGCATGCATGGCTATGCCATCAATCCCGCGCGCGATTTCGGCCCTCGGCTCTTCACGGTGTTTGCCGGGTTTCGGAACAACGGCCTCACCGACGGAACCCGCGTGTGGTGGATTCCCGTCGTCGCCCCGCTACTCGGAGGCTTGGCCGGAGCCGCCGTCTACGATCTCGGCATTCGGCGTTTCTTGCGGCCCCAGTAAAATGCTCGTTCGCGCCAACCGCAGTCGAAGCATACGACGAGAGAGGAATTTCGGTGCAATTTGTCTTAGCGCTCGATCAAGGCACAACCAGTTCGCGAGCTTTATTGTTCGATCGGCAAGGCTCAGTGCGCTCGGTCGCGCAACGGGAATTTGCTCAAATCTTTCCGCAGCCCGGATGGGTCGAGCACAATCCCGACGAGATCGCATCCTCCCAAATCGAGGTTGCTCTCAAGGTTCTGGCGCAAACGGGCGCGCACGCCAACGATGTCGCAGCCATCGGCGTCACTAACCAGCGCGAAACCACGATCGTCTGGAATCGCGAGACCGGCATTCCTGTGTACAACGCGATCGTCTGGCAGGATCGTCGCACCGCCGATTTCTGCGAGCGCCTGCGCAGCCAGGGCCACGGCCCGCTGATCCAGCAGCGCACCGGGTTGCTGATCGATTCCTATTTTTCCGCCAGTAAAATTTCCTGGATCTTACAGAACGTCCCCGGTGCGCGTAGTCTGGCCGAATCGGGCAAGCTTGCCTTCGGCACCGTCGACACCTGGCTCTTCTGGAAGCTCACCCGGGGACGTCTTCACGTCACCGACGCCAGCAACGCCTCGCGCACCATGCTCTTCAATATTCATACCGGCGCCTGGGATCGCGAATTGCTCGATTTGTTTCAAATTCCCATTTCGATGATGCCGTCTGTGCACGCCTCCAGCGAAATCTACGGCGAGACCAGCGTAACCGGCCTGGAGAAAATTCCTCTGGCCGGCATTGCCGGCGACCAGCAGTCGGCGCTGTTTGGACAACGATGTGTCCGTCCCGGCCTTACCAAAAATACCTACGGCACAGGTTGCTTTCTGCTACAGAACACCGGGCGCCGGGCGGTGCCGTCATCGAATCGTCTGGTTACTACGGTTGCGTGGAAAATCGGAGATGTCACCGAGTACGCGCTCGAAGGCAGCGTCTTTGTGGGCGGCGCGGTCGTGCAGTGGCTGCGCGATGGCCTGGCCCTGATTCGCCGCTCGGAAGACGTCGAGGCGCTTGCCATGTCGGTGCCCGACAATGGCGGTATCTATTTTGTGCCTGCCTTCGTAGGCTTGGGCGCGCCGCATTGGGATTCTTATGCGCGCGGCTCCATCTTTGGACTCACGCGCGGAACCACGGCCGCACACTTGGCCCGCGCTGCGCTGGAGAGCATCGCTTATCAAGTTGCCGATCTGCTCGACGCCATCCATCTCGATTCCGGTGACGCTGTGCCGGAACTTCGCGTCGACGGAGGCGCCGCGGCCAATAACAGCCTGATGCAATTTCAGTCCGACATTCTCGGCGTGCCCGTCGTTCGTCCGGCTGTGACCGAAACCACGGCGCTCGGCGCCGCATACTTAGCCGGCCTGGCGGTCGGCTTCTGGAAGCCCGAGGATCTCAATACCGCCGCGACCCAAGATCGTCGCTTCGAACCGCAACTGCCAACGTCCCAGGCGCGCATACTGCGCAACCGTTGGAACGAAGCCGTCGCGAGATCGAAGAACTGGGAGTCGAGTTCGTAAGTAGCGCCGCCGTCCCGGCGGCTGTCCGGCGGGCGACCCGCCTGCCGCGCCGTAAGCAAGTGAATCTCAAAAGATCCTGGCATGGGTGCCCCGATTCTTTCGCGAGAAGTTCGAGCGGCGTTCGCCGCCAATGCGTGCTGAACGAATCCGAACGGATGGCGGCGCTACTCCGCTTCATACCAAAACACAGCGCCCTTCGTAATCGGCGGCAGCGCGAAACTTACTGCATCTCCGTGACGCGTCCCCTTAACCGTCTGCACCTCGCCAAGAAACGGTAGAAAAAATCCCTTGCCCTCACCCTTCGATTCGACGCTGACTTCCACGCCGGTTTCCGGCGCCTGCACAGGATTCGACCCTCCTCGCAGCCCGCTAAAGTTGGCAAAGAAACAGTTGATGTGGCCGTCGGAGGTGCGGGCAATCGACGTCGCTACCTGCGGCCCAGCTTTAATCTTCACCGCGCTTCCACCCTGCAAGCTGTCGAAAAAGTCCCGCTGAGAATCCGGCGACGCGCTTTCAAAATCTTTTTCTAGCGAAGCGTTGTAGGCCCGGCCGGGACATGCTGGAAACCGGATGATATTTTTTGAACTAGATCCATCCGCGCTACTCAATCCAGTCGCATCCGTTCCCGTAATTACCAGCGTCTTCCCCTGCCCCGCGAAATCCTGCAACCACTTCTTCTCGGTCTCTCCGAGCACGCGCACGTCGGGTAAAACCAGCGTCTTGCCGTGAAAATCCGCCAGCGTCCGCGGCGTCACAATCTGAAATTCAAGATGCTTCTGCATCAGCAAAATCAAGATTCCACGATACGAGGCAATAAAATCCTTCGCATAAAAATTCCGCGTCTCCGGCGAGAAGTAAACTCCAATCGGATCCACCGGCGACCGAGGCAAATAAAATGTCTTCTCGTGCGCCTGAATCCACGAAAAGATTTCCCTCTGGGTCGGCAGATCGTTCGATCCCGCCATGGAATGTCCCGGCGCGTCCCAGAAATTGGCCCCTGCCATGATCTGCGACATCGCCAGATTTTTCATCGCTTCGCGGGCATCCACCTTCTTGTCGCCGTCCCACGAGTAATTCAAAATCCACGTCGCCTTTCCCTGCGCAAACGCGCGAAACGAATGCATGCCCACCTGATAGCGGAACCAGTCGAGCGGCGTCCGCGACGAAGCCATGTGATCGCCGCTGCCGAATTCGTATTCGTGCGCAATCGCGTCCACCACCGCATACAGGCTGTAAACGTCGGCGCCCACCCGCGCCGCTTCTTCTTCAATCCCCGGATAAATCTCCGGAATCGTCTTGATCTTCGGATTTACCGCCTTCGCCGTATGGTCAATCTCCGCCATGAAATCCGTGAAGGTCTGAATCCTGAACTCGATCCACTTGCGGAACGCGGGATCGGAAAAATCCCCCAGCTTCACATCGTGCTTCGCATCCAGCCCGGTCTGCCGCTTAAACGCCGCCACGGTGTAGTCATCAAAGCTGGCCCACGTATTTTCCCAGCCGTCGAAGTGCGTCATCCAATAGGGAATGTCCACGTAGATGCCGTCAATCCCCGTCGCCGCGATCTGCCTAACCCGTTCCATGTAAGTTTTCCGCCACTCCGGCGCATAAGGACTCACCCAAACATCCTCGTCGCCCTTTCTGATCCAGAAGGCGGTCCCGCCGCCGAAAATGGCAGGCGTGCCCGAGATGTTGCGTTGCAGCCAGTCCGGATGATCTTTGAATAAAGTATGCGGAGTCTGATCGGCGTGTGCGGTAATGCACTCCGTCCCCGCAATGTAGACAAAAGCGTAGTTGCCGGCGGTGTGCGCCGCCTCGGCAACTTCGCGGATCGCCTTCAATTTTTCTTCGGGATGCAGAAAACTCTCATAACGCCCGGGAATATCGTTGTCCACTTCAATCCCGAACACCCCGCTTTCCTGCGCGCGCCGCACGATCTGCTGCGCATCACCGCCTTTCAACCCGTAGGCGCCGATGCGGACGTAGTTGGTCCAGTCCTGAGGGATCGAATCATCCTGGGCGGGGATATTCTGTGCGAGCAGCGCCAGCCCGCACGCCGCACACGCCAACAAACCGAATAGCGCCGGTCGAAATCTCATAACAGAATCAATTGGAAGAGCCAGGCCAACGCACCAGCTGACCTTTTAGAACTCAAACCGCAATCCAAACTGGAAAAACCGCGGCGTTTCGAGAACCGTTCCGTTTACGGTATCGCCGGTAATCGTCCCGAATAGACCGTCGCCGACGGACGAATTCGGCTGCGCGAAACGCGGGTGATTGAGCAGGTTGAATATCTCCGCCCTCACCTCCAGCCGCATCCCTTCCTTCGGCACAAACGACTTGTAAAGATTCAGATCCATGTTGTGAATGCCATCGACGCGCAGCCCGGAAAAATAGCGCGGAGCATTGCCTGGAACCTGGTCGCCAGGATCGGCAAAGCAGTTCGGGTTCAAAAAGGTAGGCGTGCTCGTCCCCCCACCCACGTTTTCCCATTGCAACGCCACAGTGTGCATGCTGACGCCGGTTTTAAGTTGGGGGCAGATGACTTCAGGGCGTTGCGTGCCGTTGGCCAGACGAGCGTTCGACATGGCGAGGGCCATGGGCTGTCCCGACTGTTCTGTAATCAGCGTCGCGATCGACCAACCGCCGATCACGCCATCCAGCACACGATTCATGTCGCCGCCAATCCATTGTTTGCGCCCGATCGGCAGATCGACAACTACGGCGGCCGCGAGCCGCTGCGGGGTGTCATTGGCGCTTATGCTGCGTTCGGCACCCAGGTTGTCCAGTTGTTGTGGAATGCCGGCGCCCAGCGCTCCCACCCAGTTGTTCCGGCCCGCCGAGGAATCGTCGGTCGCCTTCGATATCGTGTAACTGCCCTCGAAACTGATGTGGTGCGTCGTCCGCTTCTGAAAGCGAATCTGTACCGCGTTGTACCAGGAGCTGGCTGACTCCAGCATCAAGCCTTCGAAGTCCTGAGCGAATTGCGGATACTTACTGATCAGATATGCCAGCGGCAGCGTCGACTGCCCATAGTTCGAATTGGGTTCGTTGAAGCAGGGGTTAGTCGCGCTGGGCACGCATCCGGCGTTGAACATGCCATAAAAAGGGTTGGCGACCTGGCTTTGAAGAAAGTTACTCACGCAACTATCAGCCGAGCACGTCGAGTCGGTGGGTGTCACGGCCGCCGTAATCTGCGCCAGCAGAGCCGATGGGATGTAGTCTCGGTTGTTCGTTCCCGACCAGGGAAGATGAGCGCTGCGATTGGCGGAATAATCCACGCCGAGCACGATCTGGCTGGGGAGCAAGCGCTGGATCCCCACATTCCACTGATAAATCTCGGCGTCCCGCGCCGCCGTCGTGCCTAGATCGTTCGGGTTCTGGTAACCCCAGTTGGCAAACTGCCCGTACTGCTTGCCCTGCGGTCCGGTAAAACCGGCAGGAAATGGATTCTCGAGAGTTGCGGACTGCGTGTCAAAATTGTCGTTGGTGAAAAAAAAGTTGGCGGTCTTGCGAAACGCGGAGCCGGGATATTGGAAATTTGTCGCCGGGCTCATTCCAAAATAAATGCCAGCTCCGCCGCGGACCACCGTCTTCTCATCAAGCTGGTAAGCGAAACCCAGTCGAGGCCCAACATCTTTGCGGTAGGTTGGAACCGTCCTCATGCTGGAAGTAGGGAACTGCGTTGTACCGAGCAACTCCGTGGACGACGGATAATTTAACCCCACCGATTGCAGTGCCGCCTGGACGCTGCTCGTATCGAGATTCACGCCGCTGTCGGCGGTAAAATTGCTGAACTCGATCTGGTTGCCGCGCGAGGTGTAAGGCGAACTCCACTGATAACGCAGCCCGAGATTGACCGTGAATTTCGGGCTCACCTTCCAGTCATCCTGAACATAAAATCCCGTCTCTAACGACCGGTTGGCCACCGACGGAGTCACCACCAGCTGACTCGAGGCGTTCACATTGTCCCCGTAACCAAACGCCAGGCTGGCATAGGGATTGCCGCTGGTATTTCCAAAGGAATCAACGTCATTGTTCGGAGTCGGAGATGTGACGTTATCCGTAAACGTCAAGAACCCGGTCGGATAGTTCGGTTGCCAGAAATTGTTGTAGAAAATTCTCTGTTCTCCCCCGATTTTAATGAGGTGCGATCCTTTGGAAATCACCAGTTGGGACGAGTAGCTCACCAGCGTGTGGGCAAAGCTCGTGTTGATGCAGCACTGATCGTAGAGATTGGTCCAGGGCAGATTCCCCTGCATCAAAAACGTCGGCATCCGATCCAGTCCGTTGGCTTGCTGGTATACGGGCGGCAATCCCGTAGTTCCGCTTGACAGGGAAGCGTTAAAACTGGAGATAGTGGGGATATTGGTGGTCGATAGTTGGTGCACCCGGTCCACCGATACGTGACTCGTCCACACGATTCGCGGGTTAACCGTCCACGTATATTCGAGCGAGCCGTTTTGCGCCACCACCGGGCTGGTGGCGTATCCCCCATTATCGAATCCATCCCCTAGACTGAGCGGGCTCGTGAAGTTGCTCGATCCCCGGCTGTAGCGGCCGCTGATACGGTTGCGGTCGTTGATCTGGTGGTCCACCTTAATATCGAACTGATAGTCCGGTGACTGGGTTGTAGTCGTGTAGTTGTAATTGTTGAATTCGTTCCCGTTGGTCGGTTGGGGATAAAGATTGAGCACCGCCATTCCGATGGGATCCTGTTCGTTTTGTGGAATTACATTAGGTGTCCCAGTGACATTGCCGTTGCAGTCGTATCCCACCTGCGGCCTCGTCCCTCCCGCGCACGGAAGTCCGGCGGTCGGATCGTAAATGTTATTGGTCAAGTTCGAGAAGTCGCCGGTTCGCTCCGCCATGGTGGGTACGGTGACCACCCCGCTAACCGCGCTGGAGTAATGGACTTTTTCAAAGTCCACAAAAAAGAACGTCCTGCCTTTCACGATCGGCCCGCCGAGAGAAAAGCCGCCCTGGTCACGCCGGACGTCAGGTTTGGGATTCGGTTCCGGGTTGAAGAAATCGCGCGCATCCATCTGCGGGCGTTGCAGGAAATACCACCCACTGCCGTGGAAGGCGTTAGTTCCGCTCTTCATAACCATATTTAGGACGGTGCCGCCGTTGTTGCCGAACTCGGCCGAGAAGCTGTTGTTCTCGACCTTGAACTCTTGCATGCTCTCCACCAGCGGCTCGTAGTAAACGTTGGAATTCCCGCCCTCGCCCTGTTCCGGCGCGCTGATCAGGGCGCCATCCAGCCGTACCTCGGCCGTCGCATTGCGCTGCCCGTTCGAAGTGAAATTAGTTCCGGATGGATAGTTATCCGAAGTGCCCGACCCGCTCACTTCGGTCACGCCCGCCGCCAGAAACGTCAGACCAAAGTAGTTGCGGTTCATCAGCGGGATTTCCTTCACGTATTCACTGGTGATATCCGTCCCCAGGGTCGCGCTTTCAGTATCGAGCAACGGAGCAGTTTCCGTTATTTCCATGGTCTGGCTGACGCTCAACGGATGCAGCACAAAATCAACCGTGGTCTGTTGATCCACTTGCAGCACCACGTTTTTCTTCTCCGCGATCTGGAAACCCGCTGCCTGCGCCTTGATGGTGTATACCGACGGCCGCAATTCCGACAGAAAATATTCTCCATGCTCATTGGTCGGCGCCGTCTGCGAAATGTTGGTGCCGTCATTCGTAAGCGTAACGGTCGCCTTGGTCATCACCGCCCCCGATTGGTCCGTCACCACGCCGCGAATCTGCGCCCGATAACTGCCTTGGCCAAATGCGTTCGCCGAGAGCAATAACACAATGAGGAATGCGACGAAATTCCAACCGCTAAGGCAGACACGCATAGCTAGCCTCCAGCAAGGCGACTTTCATATTATTGCGAGTCAAAACTATTACTTTCGTTTATGGGGAAAGTCAAGTCAAATCGCAGCGAAATTAAACGCGTTCAAAAATACAAATCAAGCGATGGTTTTCTGCGGTTCTGCCCGATGTGCGGCCCCCTCACGCGCCGGTTTACGAGCCTTTCTTCTTGTTTCACGCGCCGTTCCTCCCTTAGTCTGTTTGGCGGTCTATCGTCGAACGAGGAATTTTTTCCACCTAATATGCCACGTCTTAATCTTCTTTACTTTTACTGCGCCTTGCTGCTGACGATCCTGGCGAATTTTGCCCCAGCTCAATCTTCTCGTTCCGCGCCTGACGGAATGACACCCAGAGGAATGAAGGACGGCACCATCACCCTTTCCAACGATGCCATCTCGGCTGCCTGGTCCGTTCGCGACGGCATCCTGCGCCCTGTGAGCCTGACCAATCGTTACACGACAGCGCACTTGAATCTCGGCGGCAACGTGTTTGAGTTGGTGCCCAAAGAGGGTGCCGCGCTGCATTCCTCCGATTTCAAAATTGTGGCTGCGCCCGTATTGCGGAACATTTCCCCCGCGCCGCGATCGCCGAAAGCCGCCGATCAGTTGACCGGCCGCGAACTCCGCGTCGTGCTCGAAGATTCCTCCGGCAACCTCCGAGTCATCTGGAAGGCCATCCTGCGCGATGGCGCCAACTATCTTCGCCAGGAGATTAACATCCGCATCCTGCACCAACCGGTGGCGATCACCCAGATCGGCCTCCTCGATTTTGTTTTGCCGGGTGCGGTTGTCTCTGGCCACGTCAAGGGATCGCCCGTAACTGCCGGCACATGGTTCGTCGGATTCGAACACCCTTTGTCCGACTGTCGCGTCCGCGCCGACCGCGCTACCTGCTGGCTCTCCCGCGAGCTTCCCTTGCAGCCGGGCCGCGACTTCACCTATTCGTCGGTGATTGGCGTTGCTCACCCGACCCAGATGCGCCGTGACTTTCTACACTACATCGAACTGGAGCGCGCTCATCCCTACCGCACCTTTCTGCATTACAACTCCTGGTACGACCTGGGATATTTCGACCGCTACAACGAGCAGCAGGCAGTCGCTGTCGTGGAAAGTTTCGGAGAGCAACTCACCAAGCGACGCGGAGTAAAACTCGACAGCTTCATGTTCGACGATGGCTGGGACGATCCCACCACCCTATGGAAGTTCAACCCCGGTTTCCCCGATGGCCTGACGAAGGTGACACAGACCGCGGCGTCTTTCGGCGCTGCGCCCGGCATTTGGCTCTCGCCCTGGGGCGGGTACGACAAGCCGAAGGAGCAGCGCCTGATCTCCGCTCGTGCCCAGGCATTCGAAACCAACGAAGGCGGCCTCGCCTTATCCGGGCCGAAATACTATCGCTATTTCCGCGACACCTGCCTCGATATGATCGCGAAATATGGCGTGAATCAGTTCAAATTCGATGGCACCGGAAATGCGAACGAGGTCATCAAAGGCAGCGAGTTCGACAGCGACTTCGATGCCGCTATCCATCTGATCGGCGAACTGCGCGCGAAGAAGCCCGATCTCTATATCAACCTCACAACCGGAACCTATGCATCTCCATTCTGGCTGCTCAATGCCGATTCCATCTGGCGCGGCGGCGACGACCACAGCTTCGCCGGCGTCGGCACCAGCCGCCAGCGCTGGATCACCTATCGCGACTCGCAAACCTATCGCTGGATAGTCGAGGACGGCCCACTGTTCCCCATCAATTCGCTCATGCTGCACGGCCTCATCTACGCGCGTTATGCCGAACGCCTCGGCGACGATCCCGGCCACGATTTTGCCGACGAAGTGCACTCCTACTTCGGCACCGGCACCCAGTTGCAGGAGATGTACATTACTCCGTCGCTGCTCTCCGCCGACGACTGGGATGTTCTGGCAGAAGCCGCCAAATGGTCGCGCGACAATGCAAGCGTTCTCAAAGACACGCACTGGATCGGCGGCGATCCCGCGCGTCTGGAAGTTTATGGCTGGGGCGCATGGTCAAAGGAGAGCAAGGTGCGGGAAAGCGTGTCGCGCGAGAAGGCGATCATCACGCTGCGCAATCCCAGCGATCAGCCGCAGGATTTCACTGCGCCTTTGGCGACGCTGCTCGAATTGCCGGCGAATTCCGCGCGCGCGTTCAAGGCAAGCAGCCCGTGGAAAAATGTCACCGCCAAGTCAATTGCTATTTCGACGCAGGAACGGCACACGTTTCATCTGAGGCCATTCGAAGTGCTCACGCTGGAGATGTCGCCGTTCTGGAACTGATAATCGGTAGTGTCCTAACAGTGCGTTGATGACTTTTCCACAGGCAAGGAACTCGACCGGTGACTACATGTCGGCAAGGTGCCGAACCTTCGGCATTCCCCTAGCAGATGTTCAGGAATTTTTTCGCGCAATCGTAAATCCCAAAATGGCGGGCCATCTTTTTGACGTGCCCCACTTCGATGGTGTCGAACTTCGGCAAGTCACGGTATACGAGGCTTCCATACGATACGCAGCGACCATGCGTTGTCCGTCGTATGGTGTGGCCGGGAGCGCAGGTTGTCAGCATCCGCTGAATGTCACTGAAACTGGCGGATGCTGACATGCATTAGGCGGCTTTAGGGAATGAGTAGGCGTAGGTATCAGCTACATTCTCGCTGGGCGTGAGGCGCACATTTGCCCCTGCATCCAACCGCTCCACCTTGATGAAAGACGGGTGGTTCTCCGGCGACAATCGCGGCAAATTAGCGAACGGAGCGGGCGGAGAGCACGCAGTCGTGCGGACGGTCGCCAACGCCTTCTCCCACAGTCGCTCATCCTCGTTGTCGGCGTCGTTCTCGTTGAAAAAACGCTCTACCTCTTCCTCGAACTGTTGGAAGCTCGCGCTTTCCTGTGCTATGTCGAATAGGATTTCCTTGTACGCACTTCGGAAGCGCAGGAATGCATCCTCGATGTTCTCGCCAGAGGCAGCGATCCCGGCAGGACGCACCCCGTACATCCACCACTTGCCGTGCTCTTCCTTCATTAATGCTCGTCCAGCAGATAAGGTAATGCGTGCGTGGAAGCCGTTTCCAGATATGGAATCCTGGACGGTCACCATTATCGGGTGCTCTTTTAGTTCGACGGCAGGTGCTGTCAAGGTGCCCATCCACTCTCCGAAACAAATCTATCGGCGCAAACTGATTTTGCGATCAGTTGGCCGATGGTTCAACATCACCGACATAACCCCGGTAACCAAAAGCCGGGCGTGTACTTCGGTAACCGTATAAGCAATTTAGATTCCAAAACAGGTATTTGGGGTTTACTTTCGTACTCGCCGGAATGGTATATCACTCCCATTCCGGGAAGCAAGGAGAAGTTCGACAGGTTTTGTCAATTTTTATGCTAGCTCGTTTGCAGTGAGGAGTTCCGAAAGTCCCCATACGTGATCCGCGATTCCAGACTCCATCGCCGAGGTTACACGCAATGTTTTGTGTACTCTACAAAAATTATACCATGCGAAAATGCAGTCCCACAGCGGCTTTCAGATGCGACAGTTTCTTGCTGAACGCATTCGTGAGCCGGGTGGATCGGCGCATCTGCATTCTCATGATTAGGTTCTGCCATTCAACGAAACTGGTGCTGATGTGATCGGGATCGGGGTCGCCTTGTCGAACCTTGGATATCACCCCCGAGATGCGCGGTGGGGAGTACCTCGCATCCGGCGAATCGAATTGACCGCAATCGCCGAACAACGACTACGTTTTTAGATAATTCAGGAATTGCCGCCGGGAATTTCCAGCCCTGCTTTGCGCAGGCCGTCGATCAACTTCTCCACCATTTCCGGCTGCCACCACTTGGCGCACTCTTCGCGCGCCGCCGCGAATTCGGGACGCGCGGCCAGCAAGGCCCGCAGGGCTTTGCGCGCCGGCTCCGCCTCGCCCAGTTGCCCGTAGATTACCGCCAACACGAGATTGGTACGCCAGAAGCTGGGCAGGTTGATGTTCTGAGCAATCTCCAGCGCACCGCGATAGTCGCCTTTTCGATAAGCATCGAACACAGGCGGGAACCAATACCAGCCGGGATGATGTGGGTTGAGGTTCCGCGCCTTCTCCGACCAGGCACAACCGCGTTCCCACTCGCCGGCAAAAGCAGTCAGCATGCCCAGATAAGCGAACGTGAATCCGTCCATCGGATTGAGTGCAATTGCGCGCTGCGCCTCGGTGTGGAAAGCCTGCAACTCGCGCTGGAAGAACAGCACCGAGGCGAGCGCGTGATGCGCCAGATGATTCGAGGGCGCGGCCTCCGTCGCGCTCCGTGCTGCCGCGAACGCTCGTCCCAGAGGATCGGGTCGGGTGTTGAAACCGTGGTTGTACTCTTCCCGGGTAACGATCGCGAGCATCGCCCAGGCGGGTGCATATCCCGGCGCCTGCTTCACCGCCCGCTCCAATCCCTCACGCGCTTTGGCGTGGTCTTCTGGACTGACCCGGTGGAGGTAAGAGAAAGCGCAAAGCACCGCCTCGTATGGACTCAGCTGACTGACGTCCTTCGTCCGCAGCGCTTCGCCCATGCTGTGCGGCAGAACGCCTTGGGTGTCCGCGACCGTGGAGACGATCTTGGGCACAACCTCGTCTTGCAGCTCGAAGACGGCTTCGGCCTGGTAAGGACGATCGTAGGTCTCAGCCCACAGATGAGCGCCGGAGACTGCGTCGACCAACTGCACGGCGATGCGCAGCCTTGAGCCGGCCTGGCGCAGGCTCCCTTCCATTACATACCGTGCCCCCAGATCCTTGCCCGCCGACCGGACATCCACAGCACCCTGGGCGTAGCGCAAGGCCGAACTGTGCGCGATCACCCGCAGGTAGGCGAAGCGCGCGAGGCCGGTGACAATCTCTTCCGTCACGCCTTCGGCGAGGGCCGCCACATCGGGATTGGAGCCGCCATATTTGAACGGCAGCACAGCTACCCAAAAACCTTCGTCAGCTCGAGCCGCCCCAGAATCGTTTGCGCTTACAGGCCGCGAAGCCGAGACGGGATCGGGCTTGGGCCGGGATGCCAGTTGCGCCAGGTCGCGAAATTCATTGCTCACATCGCGCGCCGTCTGTACCCGGTGGCGAGGATCCTTTTCCAGGCAACGCCGGATTACTCGGGCCAAATCGTTAGGCAACTCGGCCCGGGTATCGGTGACGAGCGGCGGATTATCGCGCAGGATCGAAGTTACCAGTTCCGCCGAAGAAGTCCCGGCGAATGGCCGCCGGCCCGTCGCCATCTCGTGCAGCACCACGCCCAAGGAAAAAATATCGGTGCGATGGTCAAGCGCGCGTCCGGAAACCTGTTCCGGCGACATGTAACCTGGCGTCCCCATCACCATGCCGACTTCCGTTCGCCCGGCCGAAGTCAATGTGGCGTCGGTCGAGGATTCCGCCCCGACATCTTTCGCCAACCCAAAATCCAGCACCTTGACGCGGCCATCGTTCGTCACCATTACGTTGGCCGGTTTCAGGTCGCGATGCACAATCCCTTTCTCATGCGCCGCCGCCAGCGCTTCGGCCAGCGCGCCCGCGATTGCGATGATCTGCTCGACCGGCAGGCCGCCTCCGGCAATGCGCCGGTCCAGCGACAGGCCTTCGACCAGTTCCATGGTGAGAAAGTGCACGCCGTCGCACTCCTCCACCGAGTACAGCGTCACCACATTGGGATGATTGAGAGCGGCCACGGCCCGCGCCTCGCGATGGAAACGCGCCAGCCGATCCGCATCTTGCGCCATCTCGCCGGGAAGAATCTTGACCGCAATCTCACGCCCCAGCCTGGTGTCAGTCGCGCGGTACACCTCTCCCATGCCACCGGCGCCGATGGGAGCGTGAATTTCGTAGATGCCTAGGCGACTACCGTCCGCGAGGGGCATAAAGCGTCAACCGATTCTTTAGCTTTCTAGACTATGATGTCATCCAACGTCGTTATCCAATCAAGCGGAGCCGTTCTTCAGGCGAAGCGAAGGATCTCCCGCTTGACCGGCTCTGCGCGTAAGCCAAACTGTACCACTACCCAAGAAACGAAGCGGTGTCCGTTCGTTTCGGCAGTACGCAGCCGAAAGAATCATTCAGCATGTCGCCGAGGTCCACCGAGACGCATATCGATCCCAAACATCGGCCCGTAGACGTTGATGCCGTAGTTCGAGTACAGCGGCGCGGATAAATTCGCATTGGAGATGTGCATCCAATTCAGGCCCGCGGAAATGGCATAGCGGGAATTGAAGTTATAGCGCGCTCCGGCTCCCATGTTGCAAGTGAAAGTGTAGTCTTGACCTTGCGCATAGTACACGCCGAGCGGTCCCTTCGCATCGATCAGGCCCAGGCCGAACCGGAGATCGACGTACGGCGTGGCGCGCCAATTGCGCGGAACAAAATTCCGGCGAATGCCCATGTCATAGGAAAAATATCGCGTCTCCGCGCCTTTCGGAATCGCGGTATACGACCCGCTGAAAGTAACGTCCCAATTGCCCCGCAGAATGAATGGACTTCCCACCCCATCCACGTGCCAGCGCAGAGATGCCACAACCGGCACCAGCGTGTAGCGAAGCGGATAAAGCACATAAGGAGCGCCCTCGAGAAAGTCCAGTGGAAATGGAATATTGATGGGCAGCCATCCTGCGTCCAGAGAGAATTCGAGCTTATTGCGGTAATAAATTTCCCGGTTGAAATCGGGCAATTGGGAGTGCCGGAGTTTTTTCTCCAGTCGACTCGAATTTGCCGCCTGTTGGCCGCCCGCTTCCGGCGGCGAACTCGGCGCGGGCGGGGCGTTCTCCTGCCGATCGCAGCCCAGCCGGCCCATGCTATCCGACCCGGAGTCTCGCCCCACTGCGATCGTTTCGCACTCGCACGCAGGATGGCACGAGGCGCGCGAGTTATTTATTTCGGCGCTGCCGGAATTCGCCGGCGTGTAGCCGCAACCCCGGGCTTCTGCCGAAGGTGCAACCAAAGTGATGCTGGCCGAGAGCAACACCAGGGACCAAATGATTTTCTGCCGTTCTTTCTGAATGGGCAAGAGCGCAGAGCATGCGTTTCCCGCAAGCCGTCTCATTGGCCTTTTTTCTTTCAAACGTTGTGGAACGGAATCTCTGTCTGCCGGCCCAATTGCGGGTTCTTTCCTTAGTGCGCCGAAATGTCGAACAATGCCCACCAAAAGCATTCCGATGCGATAGGACTTCTATTTGTTGGCTGGAATCGCTATTGCCGGCAACGGCTTCCGTCGTCACTGGGCCGCGCCAGAAACCACAACGTTCGCGCTTCCCGCAATCGGAGTCGCGTCATAATCGGACACGGTGATGGTTTGATTGCCGGGGGTCACCAGCGTGAGGCCAGTAAAAGTATGGGAGCCGGCGTCAGCCGCGGTAAACACGTAAAGAGTGGGAAGCTGCGCGGCCGCGTCGCTCGTCGTGAAGTGTATCGGCCCATCGATAATCGTGTCCCGCTTTCCCTGGTACATCGCGGTCACCGTAACGTTAAAGGGCGAATCGGCCACCACATTTGCCGGAGCGCTCACCAGAAGGATCGCATGACCCGAACCGCAACTGAGTGACAGCAAGCCCGCCCCAACTGGGCTCAATGCACGCAGTAACCCCTTCGCCCGGATCTTCTTAAAACGCGCACACCCGCCGGAAAACTTCGCGACATAGCCTAAGAAGCGCAGGAAACCTACGGACCCTCGCGACACTTCATTCTCCCCCATTTCCAATTACTTCCGAACGGAGCGAACGGAGCGAACGGAACTGTCAACATCCCCAAAGCGTCAGATGCAGGAACCCAGAAAAATGTAAGCTATGACCGGTAAACCGTAATATGGCTATATCAGTAAACTATGACCCGAATTCACTGCGCCGCTCTCTTGTTCGACATGGATGGAGTCCTGATTGACTCAACTCCGGCGGTCGCCCGCGTGTGGCGGCGCTGGGCCATCGAGCGCGGATTCGACCCCGAACAAGTCGTCGCCAGCGCCCACGGCCGCCCCAGTCTCACGACCGTCCGCGAATATCTCCCGCACGCCGATCACGACGCCGAGAATCGCGAGGTGGAGCGCCGCGAAATCGCAGACCTCGAGGGCGTCGTCCCCCTGCCCGGAGCGCTCGCATTGCTCGCCAGCCTTCCTGCCGACCGTTGGACCATCGTCACTTCGTGCACCCGCGCGCTGGCCGAAGTTCGCCTCCGCGCCGCAGGGCTGCCGCTTCCCATGAAGTTCATTACCTCCAACGACATTACCCACGGCAAACCACACCCCGAGCCCTATCTCAAAGGCGCATCCCTTCTCGGATTCGATTCGACAGAATGCATTGTCTTCGAAGACGCCCCCGCCGGGGTCCGCTCGGGTAAAGCCGCGGGAGCAAGAGTGATCGCCTTCACAACCACGGTCCACGAAACCCCGCTGCAAGAAGCCGGCGCCGACTGGATCGCCAACAATTGCGCCGATATCCGTGTAACCTCGGCGGTCTCGGATCCAGCAGGCTTGAACCTAACTCTTCTCTAATCCTCCATTCCTACTGAGCTAACGCACGTCCGGGCGTCATCTCAAGCGGAACCCTTCCTCAGGCGAAGCCTGCTCATCGACAGCGTCGGTGAGAGATCCACGCGAACTTCCTGGTAAAGCTTTCCCCATCTCTGCCGATCAAGTTCAGGACGGCAAGAGGTTCTACGACTTCCGTTCAAGGGACCCACATCTTAGGAGAGACTTATGTCAACAGCAGCGGTTTCCTCAAATTTGATTTACAAGGACTCGCAACAGTACTTTCAGCAGCGCGCCTCCGACCTGCAGCAACTTGGCCAGGCGCTACAGAATGGGGACCTGACTGCGGCCACGCAGGAATTCGGTGCCATCTCGAACCTGGGGCAGAACGGCCCATTCGCCAATGGAGATTCATTCAAAATCAACCAGCGCCAGGCGGATTTCAATGCCATTGGTCAGGCCCTGCAAAACGGAGACCTGGCGGGCGCGAAACAGGCGCTGGTTCAACTGAGAAGCACGTTCCAAAACCAACGCACCGCCGATCCGCCAAGCGCGGCCGGAGGATCGGCCCCAGTCACACCCTCGGTCGTAGTCAACCTCAGCGCCGCCTCCACTGCGGATGCGACCTCCACCTCGACGCCTGCAACTTCGACCGCGTCCGGCGCGGGAAACGAAATCGTCCTGAACCTCG
This sequence comes from Candidatus Sulfotelmatobacter sp., assembly GCA_036500765.1. Taxonomy (NCBI): domain Bacteria; kingdom Pseudomonadati; phylum Acidobacteriota; class Terriglobia; order Terriglobales; family Candidatus Korobacteraceae; genus Candidatus Sulfotelmatobacter; species Candidatus Sulfotelmatobacter sp. Next base: position 117,178 of record DASYBM010000015.1, on the reverse strand, counting down.
GCGACGTCACGCCGGGTGAGCAGATCACGATCGGCGTCAGCAATGGCGCCAATGGCTCCGAGCAAGTCACCATCGGCGTGAACAATGGGCAAAACCAAAGCCCCGAGCAGTTCACCCTCAACCTGAATCAGAACAGCAACCAGCAAATTGTCCTGAATCTATTGAACAACGCCGCCAGCACCGCCGGCAGCACAGCGCAAAGCAGCAGCGTCAACGTCACGGCCTAAGCGCCGAGATCGAACAACGGAAGGTCGATCGACCAACGACCAACGGCCGACGACCGACGACCGACGACCAACGAACAACGAACAAAGATCGAAACACCGGCAGCAGACATACCCCGAACCCGGTGCGGGTGGCGGCGCTTTCTCCAGGCCCCGTACCCCGCACCGGCGAACTGCGCCGCTACTCTCACCCGCATACGTCATTCGTTGTATCGCAAAGCAACACTCCCCTGGGTTAGACTTTCCCCAAATCCGGGAATTTCGTCCGCAAGGAGAGACCAAATGCGATACAGGCTTCCGGTTTTGTTTGCCGTACTGCTCGCTTTACTTACTCTGGGCACCGCCCAGGACACTCAACAACCCTCTGCCAAGTCTCAGGACCGCATCGTCAAAGAAGTTCGCCACGAACTCATGATGCTCCCCTACTTTGGCGTCTTCGACTACATTGCCTTCAAAGTGGACGGTGGCAACGTCACCCTGCTCGGTTCGGTGGTCAGGCCCGTTACCAAGTCTGACGCCGAAAACGCCGTCAAACACATTGAAGGTGTCGAGAAGGTCGACAATCAAATTGAGGTTCTTCCTCCATCCCCGATGGATGATCGCCTCCGCATGCGACTGTTCCGTGCCATCTACGGTTATCCGGCTTTACAGAGGTACGAACTCGGCGTGCAAAAACCAATCCGTATCATCGTTAAGAGCGGCCACGTGACTCTGGAAGGCGTAGTGGACAGCGAAGCCGACAAGAATCTCGTCGGCCTTCGCGCCAATACTGTGTCCGGCGCCTTCTCCGTCACTAACAATCTGCAAGTCGTAAAGCCGTAATCACGGACCTCAGACTTCGGCCGTCGGTCGTCAGTCGTCGGCCAACCGACTCACGTCTGAGGTCCGAGGTCTGATTCTTGGTCTTATGTGGGGACAGCCGCCCTCGGCTGTCCGTCGAGCGCAGCTCGATGGGTTTTTCTTTTCCCCCAACCCCTCGCTCGGCAGTTGTCCCATTCTCCCGCAATCTGCGTATAATGCTCCCGGACTCGACTCCCGCTCCCAGACGAGCGTTCCAGAGGGTAAGCTTCATGAAAAAGCACGAAGGCAATGAGCAGGGCAGGGATCAGCAGGGTATGAATCGCCGCACTTTTCTCGAAACCGCAGGCACCGTCACCGCCGCCACTTTGCTGACCAGCCATCTGGGCTGGGCTGCGGGCGAGCACAGGGCCGAACACGTTGGCGTGCAACTCTACAGCGTGCGCGATGCCATGAAGGACGATTTTGACGGCACCCTCGCCAAGGTCGCAAAAATCGGCTACAAAGAAGTCGAGTTCGCCGGATACTTCGGCCGCACCTCCCAGCAGGTTCGCGCTTCGCTCGACAAAGTCGGTCTCACCGCGCCCTCGACTCACGTCCAATACGACGAGCTCGACGACAAGTTCCCTGCGGTTATCGAAACCTCGAAAGCGATCGGCATGAACTACATTGTCAACCCCTGGATTCCCGAGGAACTGCGCAAGTCTCCCGACATCTGGAAGCAAGCCTCGGAGAAATTCAACCGCTGCGGCGAGCAGTGCAAACAGGCCGGCATCCAGTTCGCCTATCACAATCACTGGTTCGAATTTCTTTCTACCAATGGCGTGCGTCCCTACGACGTATTGCTGAAAGATTGCGATGCGAACCTGGTCAAAATGGAAATGGATTTGTGCTGGATCACCGCGGCCGGCGCCGATCCCATCAAGTATTTCAAGATGTATCCCGGAAGATTCCCCCTGGTTCACGTTAAAGACTTGAAAAAAATGCCGGCGATCACCACCGGCGGTCCGCAGAATTTCGGCGACACCGTCGACCTGACCGAAGTAGGCAGCGGACTCATCAACTGGAAGGCCCTGTTCCAAGGCGCCGATAAGGCCGGAGCCGGCATCAAAATCTATATCGTCGAACACGATCATCCCAAGATGCCCTTCGAGAGCATCGCCACCAGCTACCAGTATCTCGAGAAGCTGCGCTGGTAAGCGGTCGTCGGTCGTCGGCCGTCGATCCTCCGCCATCAATCGAAGGACCGAAGACCGGCGACCGAAGACCGGCGACCGAAGACCGACGACCGAAGACCGACGACTTCCGCATGAAAGCAGAAGCTCATTAGCAGAAAGGCCGATTCAGGAAACGATTCATGCAGGTCAAGCGCACGCCCAAAACGTATGACGTTTGCATCATCGGCTCCGGGGCCTCGGGCGGCACAGCGGCCAAGGTGCTCAGCGAGGGCGGACTCAGCGTCGCGCTGCTCGAAGCTGGCCCTCCGCTGGTTCCCGAACGAGATTTCAAGGAGCACGTCTGGCCTTACGACTTGCCGCATCGCGGCGCGGGCGTCGGCGGTGCGGCACGTCGAGGACTGGAAGATGAATTTCTCGCTCCCAACGGCGCGTGGGAGATCGAAGGCGAACCTTACGTCGCCGCTCCGGGATCGAAATTCCGCTGGTTCCGTTCGCGCATTGTCGGCGGACGCACTAACCACTGGGGACGCATCGCCCTGCGCATGGCTCCGGTAGACTTCAAAGTGCGCTCGCATGACGGCATGGGCGACGACTGGCCGCTCAGCTACGAAGATGTCGCGCCCTACTACGACAAAGTCGAATCCTACATCGGCGTCTTCGGGACCAAAGAAAATATTCCCAGCGCGCCCGATGGAATTTTCCTGCCGCCGCCCAAACCGCGATGCACCGAAACCATCATCAAGAAGGCTTGCGACAAACTTAACATCATCTGCGTCCCGTCGCGGCTGGCGATTCTCACTCAACCCCTCAACGGCCGCGCCGCTTGCCACTACTGCGCGCAATGCGGACGCGGCTGCAAGAGCGCATCGAATTTCAGCTCCAGCCAGGTGATGATTCCGCCCGCGGAAAAAACCGGACGCTTCACCCTGATCACCGGCGCAATGGCGCGGGAACTGATCGTCGGGAAAGACGGTAGAGTCAGCGCCGTCTCCTACGTTGACAAAGCCACGCGCACCGAGCAGCGCATTCACGCGCGGGCTTTTGTGGTGGCTGCCAGCGCCTGCGAATCGGCCCGCCTGCTGCTGAATTCGCGGTCCACGCTTTTTCCGGATGGCCTGGCCAATTCCTCCGGAGTTGTCGGCCGCAATCTGATGGACACCGTCGGGAGCGACGGCGGCGGATACTTCGAGTCGCTCGAAAAAATGCCGCCGCACAACCACGACGGCGTCGGCGGCATGCACATGTATTTGCCCTGGTGGAAGTTCGATCGCAAAAACGAATTCCTGCGCGGCTACCACACCGAATTCGGCGGCGGACGCGGCATGCCCGGCGTCGGCGACTACGACGATCTGTGCGATGACTTCGAAGGCTACGGTACATCCCTCAAACAGGAGTGCAAGAAAAAATACGGCACCTGGATCGGCTTCGCCGGGCGCGGCGAGATGATTCCCAACGAAAATTGCTATTGCGAGATCGACCCCTCCGCCATGGATCAGTGGGGCATTCCCGTGCTGCGCTTCCATTGGAAGTGGAGCGACAACGAAATCAAAATGGCGCGCGACATGCAGGAGACTTACAAAGAAATCGTCGAAGCCGCCGGCGGAGTCTATCTGACCGATCATCGCTCCGACGGGCCAAATCCCTACGGCATCGCCGACGGCGGCGTGATCATTCACGAAGTCGGCACGGTTCGCATGGGCGAGCACTCGGCTACGTCGGCGTTGAATCAATACTGCCAGGCGCATGACGTAAAGAATTTGTTCGTGACCGACGGAGCCAGCTTCGTCACCAACGCCGACAAAAATCCCACGCTGACCATCATGGCGCTGACCTGGCGCGCGTCGGATTATCTGCTCGCCGAGGCGAAGAAAGGAAATATCTAGTAGTGGTGCACCTTAGCTCGTGCGAACGCGATGTCATCCTGAGCGCAGCCGTTTTTCAGGCGGAGCGAAGGATCTCAAGCTTGAGCAGCCCTGAGCGTAAGTCAATGCTCACCGGATCTGTAGCGAAATAGCGCCATGTCCATTTCACGAAGAGACATTCTCAAATCGCTGACCATCACCGCCGTGACCGGCTCGGTGCTGCGCGTGATTCCGCTGGAAGCGGCCGAGTACGCCCATCGCATGGTGAAAGCGGAAAAAGCGGACTCACAAACTTACGTCCCAAAATTCTTTTCCGCGCACGATTACAAAACCTTGCAGACGCTCTGCCAGACCATCATCCCTGCCGATGACGAGGCCAAAGGCGCAATCGAAGCCGGCGCTCCTGAGTTCATCGACCTGATCACCAGCGAGAACAAAGATTATCAAGTCGCTCTCGGCGGCGGCTTGATGTGGCTCGACAATACTTGCCTGGATCGCTATGGCAAGTTTTATCTCGAGTGCGCGCCGGCGCAGCAGAAAGAATTTCTCGACCTCATCGCCTACACCAAGAATGCCAAACAAGATCCCAGTCTCGGGCAGGGAATTGAATTCTTCGGTTTTCTGCGCAAGCTCACCGCTGACGGTTTTTTCACCAGCGAAATCGGCATCGAGTATCTGGGTTACATCGGCAACACCTTTCTCAAGGAATTTCCCGGCTGTCCGCCGGTTCCCGGGATTTAGCCGAACTCTGCGGACTTTTGTTGGTCCCCGCTGGGACAGGTACGGGCGTAACGCGCGCGAACAGTCGCGGCTGTGGCACCTTAGAGTGTGGCCAAATCGGATTCAAACGACTACATCGACTGGGATGCTGGGCGGGAAGGCTACGTCCAGACGCGGAACAAATTTGTCCCCGTTGTAGCCATCCCCCCAAAAAACAAGATAGCGACCGGGGGGACCCTGGCCAGGATTCGCCGGCAAGAGCGCCTTGCCAGCCTGCTCGCCGCGGCCGGGATAATCTGGGCCGTCTATGTCGCGACCACAGATTACGAAAGCCTCTGGCACATGCAGATCATGCCGCCGGGTCCGGTCGAGGTCTGCGCATTGGGCATCCTCGCCTGGCTTCATGCGAAATGGCGCCGTTCCATTCAACCTCGCTGAACGAGGGAGGTTAATCATACATAAATGTACGTACACAAACAGCGTACATGCCTATCCCCCGGCACGTGGTGGTCCCAGCCGATGCTCTCGCCCTTGCCTAAAATGCCTTTTCCGGGGCCGGGAACGGCCCTGGCTGCGACGATAATCTGCCACGCCGAGGGAAAGGTCGTCCGCGGCACAATTGCACGTCCTGTAGCCTCCCGGGGGCCTTCTACGACTTTTCAATCACTTGCACGAAGGCTCAACGACTTACAGATAACCGCTAAGAAATTGTTGCGGTTCGTCCCTGCGGTATTCTCTCTGCATCATGGAATCTGGTTTCCAGTGCGCAGCTTGTGGCGAATGGAACATTACGTCAGTCGACGAGTCCGCGGGACGGCGGCAGAGTTATGTCGAGGATTGCCAGGTTTGCTGCAAGCCGAATGTTCTGCGCGTCGAGTACGACAAGGCGGCGCAGGAATTTTTTATCGGCGCGCAACTGGAGTGAGGAAGGCGCGCCAGGGCAGGTATAAGACTGAGATCCTTCGCTTCGCCTGAAGAACGGCTTTGCTCAGGATGACAAAGCGCGAGTTAATGGGCTAACGCCCAGATGTCTGAGGTCCGATGTCTGAGGTCCGAGGTCTGACGCCCGACGCCCAAGTCCGCTATAGTTAGCAATTCTCCGGCTTTCAGAAAGGACCCAGGCCATGGCAACCGGCTACAGCGCTGGCAGGATGGTGGCTCACAATATGGTGACCACGCAGTTTGAACTGGACGGTTTTCGCGTGACGCGCACACTCGGCGTCGTTCGCGGCATTGTGGTGCGGTCGCGATCGATCTTCGGAACCATTGGGGCGGGACTGCAGACGCTGGTCGGCGGCAATATCACCTTGCTCACCAATTTGTGCGAGAAGACGCGCCAGGAGGCCTTCGATCTGATGCTGCAACATGCGGCGGAGTTAGGGGCGAACGCCGTGGTCGGCGCACGCTATGACGCCACTGAGGTGATGCAGGGCGTCACCGAAGTACTGGCGTATGGCACGGCGGTGTTCGTGGAGGCGTCGAAATAAGGCTCAGTCAACAGCGCAGAGGACACTGGGGACGCGGAGAAATTTACAACCGCACTATCCCAACGATTTTTCTTGCTATCTTCTGCGTCCTACGCGTCCTCTGCGGTTCTTACTTTATTTTCGCTCATGGTTACGGGTTGGCGGGGTTCGGCGCCGGCGCGATCGAGGGCCCCGGCTGCTGCGTACCGATGACATCGCCGGAGACGATCATCTCGACGCGGCGATTTAGTTTACGGCCGGCTGCGGTGCTGTTGTCGGCGACCGGATTGGACTTGCCCAGGCCGACGGCAGTTACATGATCGGGCGGCACACCCGACGAGGCCAGATAACCGCGGACGGTCTCCGCGCGCCTTTCCGACAGCGTCTGGTTGTATTCGTCGGAGCCGATGGCGTCGGTGTAGCCCTCGATATCGAGCTTCAGGTCAGGATAGGCGAGCACGATTCCGGAAATTTTGGCCAGGCGTTCGCGGGCTTCCGGCTTGAGCGTGTACTTATTGAAATCGAAAAGAACGTCGGGCATGCTGACGATGAGTCCGCGCGCAGTGTCGCGAGTTTCAAGAACCTGATTCAACTGGGCGAGCAGGCGGGCGCGCATTTCTTCTTTTTGTTGAACGGCTGCTTCTCTTTGACGTTCCGCGTCTTCGGCGGCTTGTTCGGCGGCTTCAGCCTGTTGCTGCGCCTGTTGTTGCTGTAACAGGGCTTGCGATCGTGCTAAGTCGGCCTGGGCCTGAGCCTGTTCGGCTTCGGCGCGGCGACGGGCGTCTTCGTCGGCGCGAGCCTGCGCGTCCTGCTCGGCCTGCTTGGCGGCGGCCGCGTCGGCTTCGGCTTTCGCTTGAGCTGCTTCGCTGGCGCGGCGGGCGGCGTCTTCGCGCTCCTGTTCTTTTCTACGCAAGGTTAGCACGCGGGCGTCTTCGGCCATTTGCGTGGCGCCGCGGGCGGCGGTTCCGATGGGCGTGCGGCCTTGTTTGCGCTGATAGTAATCTTCGGCGCGCTGCAACATATCTTCCGCTTTCATGATGCTGTCGTGGGCATACTGCTCGGCGCCGGCGGCTTTGGCGATCATGACGGCGTCGCGGGCCTCCAGCAGATCGAGGGGAACGTTCGGCTGCGCCTGCGCCGACGGCAGTTGGTCGGCGGCGACGTCGATGGTGTACTGGCCGCCCTCGAGCACGTCGAACTTGGCGTCGATGGTTTCCTCGAAACCTTTAGTTTCGGGACGAATGATGTTCTCCGCGACAATCTCGTTGCTGGGATGGGTGACCGAAAAATAAGGTTCCGCGGTCACGATCAGACCGAAAGCCTGAAGATCGGTCGTGACATTCATTTTGAATTTGCCGTTGTCTCCGGGAAGCACTTCGCCGAGATTCACCGCTCGGCCCTCCGGCGTCACTGCCCACAAAACATAAGTCAGATACTGTGGACCCAGACTGGCAGGACGCTCCATGTGGTCGAGGTCAACGTCGATGGCGAGCCTGCCCGCCTTTCCGTCGACCTTCGCTTTGCCGCTGATAGAAGGCATAAGGCTGGTGCCGCGCATGTCGACGGTCGTGGATCCGCCGCGATGGCGGTAGTTCACGGCCCGGGCGGTGCGCGCATACACATGTACGCGGAAAACCGGCATCTGGGAGTTCTCTTGAGCGGAAACATCCTGCGCCGACTGGGCGTCGGCGGAATTGCCCGACGCGGGATAGATCGGCGGGGGATTCTGTTGGGCAAACGTTGAAATGGAAAAGCATGGAATCGTAAGAAATAACGCTGCTATCAGGGGCAACTGTGATCTCTTCATGACAAAACCTCGGGGTCTTGTAAATTCGTTATGTTTAAGATGAAAACGAGCGAGGGAGGGATGGCGAGGTTTCGTCTGGAAGGAGCGGCTGAAAACGGAAACCGTGAGTGGGCCGAAACAGCAGGTCTCTCCACTGCGCTCGCATTCGCTCGCTCCGGTCGAGATGACAGAACTCTTTTTCGGGTTGCAGCTGACGTCCCAGAAAACGGCTCGTCCTCGAGGCTCGGTTTAAGTGAGCATGTCGCGGAGATCCCCGGACGAATGCGTTCGGGGCCTACGTGTTTGTGGTTTTGTCGGAATTTCCACAGGAAAATCGGCGCGGGGCGCGGGAAGCAAGGAAAATATTAGCGAAAGAATAGCGAAGGGATCAAGAGCGTAAACCCAACCCCTTGTGGTCGTTCAACTGGTTAACCACAAGTCCTCGTATTTTCCAGAATCGGTGCAGGAGTGGGACTGCTACCTATCAGTTTCTGCTTGACAATAAACGACTTACGGGTAAGATGTGGGAGAAAGTGGAATATTGTGGTGAGTTCAGTTAGGCCAATGGAATTCCGGAGCTGAAAACGAGGAGCCGGTGGGAAACCGACCCAAAAGCACCACAGACAGCCCGAAATGCTTGGATTTAAACGGGATTTGGACAGTTTTGGCATGGATTCGCGAGCAGCAAGTGCATAGATCCTTCGGACGCAAAGAACGCGTCCTCAGGATGACAACGAGCAAGCAGGCGACAAAGAGCAAGCATGTTTCGCGGCAATCATCCAACCCGGGTCGACGAAAAAGGACGGCTCAAGGTGCCGGCCGAGTTCAAGCGGGTGATCGACGAGAAATACGGTCAGCAATTCTACATCACAAGCTTGGATGGAAAGGTTGCTCAAGTATATCCCTTCGAGGAATGGGAGAGGATCGAGCAGAAGCTGGCGGGGCTCTCCAATTTCAATCCTACGAAGAAAAAGTTTCTCGACCGGACGAACTATTACGGGCAGCAGGTCGAGATGGATGGGCAGGGGCGGCTGCTTCTGCCGCAGTTGTTGCGCGAGGCTGGACAGATCAAGGGCGAGGTAGCGGTTCTGGGCAACTTGACTTTCTTGACGGTCAGGAACCTGGAGCTGTTCAAGAAAGAGATCGTAGAAGAAAAGTTTACGCCTGACGATGAGAAGACGCTCGACGAACTGGGCATCTAGTGGGCGAGGGTTTAACAAACACCCCTCAGGGGGTAGGGCATGGTGGTGGAAGGGCAGTGAGCCAGCTTTCAGCCAATCATGTTCCGGTTCTTTTAAAAGAAGCGATCGACTTTTTAAACGTGCAGCGTGGCGGGACATATATCGACGCGACGGTGGGTTTGGGCGGGCACAGTTACGAAATCGCAAAACGCCTCGGCGCACCGGGACATTTGATTGGGCTCGATAAGGATCCGGCGGCGCTGAAGATTGCCGGCGAGAAGTTCGTCGTCGGTCGTCAGTCGTCGGTCGTCGGCGACGAAGAAACAGCAGGTCCCTCGACTGCGCTTTCTGATTCGCTTCGCGAATCAGAAAGCTCCGCTCGGGATGACAAGGATGCTGGACGACCGACGACCGAGGACCGACGACAAGATTCCGATTGGCCGACGGTGACGTTGCTGAACCGATCTTTCGCGGAGATTGCGAAAGGGCACAAGGCGGGGACGGTTGACGGAATTCTCGCCGACATTGGCGTCAGCAGTTTGCAGCTGGACGATGCGGCACGCGGATTTAGTTTTCAGGCGGATGGACCGCTGGACATGCGGATGGACCCGCGTGGCGAGCGCACCGCCGAACAAGTGGTAAACCACCTCGACGAGCGACAGCTTGCCGATGTGATTTACGAATTCGGAGAGGAAAGGAGGTCGCGGAGAATCGCCAGAGCCATTTGCCGGTCGCGGCCGATACGATCTACCGCACATCTTGCGGACGTCATATCAGCCGCGGCCCGGCCAATGAACCAGGCGGAGAGAAGAATTCATCCCGCGACTAAGACCTTTCAGGCTCTTCGAATCTTCGTAAACCGCGAACTGGACGATCTGAAGGCGCTGCTCGAAGCGGCGCCGCGGATTCTGAAGCCAGGAGGGCGCGTGGTGGTGATCAGTTTTCACTCGCTGGAAGATCGCATCGTAAAGGATGCCTTCCGCGAGAGTGGAAATCAGGACAAGCACTTTCGTGTTCTGACCAAGAAGCCGGTGACGGCATCGGAATTGGAAAGCGATCGGAATCCGCGGGCCCGCAGCGCGAAATTGCGGGCGGCGGAACGGATTTGAGAGCGGGCGTCGGGCGGTAGGTGTCGGGCGTCGGCAAAACAGCTGACAGCCATTTTACGGGTTCCGTGGTAGGAATCCAAACTTGAAGGTGCGGGACATGTACACGGGCAAACTGATAAGCGATTTGATGGCGGCTGCCGAGCGCGCGCGGGATCAGGCGCAGCAGCGGCGGGTCGAACAGGAGCTGCATGAGATTTTTTCCATGCAGATTCCAGTGGCGGACGGCGACCAGATCTTCATGGGGGCGGCATAACATGGCGGCAGCGGCGGCAACAGTTCACGGTGCGGGCGCGGCGGCGGAGCGGCGTTCGTTTTGGACCGGTACACCCGAGATCTACTTCTCCAAGGCGATCGACAATTCGCGTCTGGTGAAAGTGGAGGACCCGCAGCGCAACCGCGAGATGAAGCAGTTTGGCACGGCGCTGGCTGTGTTGTTCCTGCTGGTGTTTACCTATGCCTGGCAGCATTTCAAGGCGATCGAGTATGGCTATCAGATCGAAGCGGCGAAGCGCGAGTTGAGCGAGAAGACGGAGATGAATCACGCGCTGCGTTTGGAAGACGCGTCGCTGCGCGATCCCGAGCGGATTGACGTGCTGGCTCGGCGCATCGGGCTGGTGCCACCGGAGCCGGGACAGGTGATTCGCATGGATTCGGCGGCGGCCGACGCTCAGGCGCCGGTAATGGCGAATGCGTTTCCGGTGACGGTGATTCCGGGACGGTAAATGTTCGGCGCGAGAAAAGCAGCCGAGCTACGCTCGGCGCTTTATTCGGAACACGACAGCCGAGGGCGGCTGTCGCCACAAGTTTATCTGGCGGTCCGCCTCTTCGGTGGGCCGCCATGTTCGTCTCTAGGGGAGAGACTCGAAGCTTTCGTGCGATTAAACGATTAACGTTAACGACCAACGACTAACGACCAACGACCAACGACTCAACCATGGCAGCGCCCACCTTCAGTCCCGGCGAGAATTCCCGGCTCTACCTTCTGGGAGCGGTGTTGTTGCTGTGGTGCGTCGTCATCTGCGGACGGCTGGTGTTTCTGCAGATCTTCAGTTACGGCAGGTTCGTCAAGCAGGCGGGACATCAGCAGCAGCGGGCGATTCCGCTGGCTGCGAAGCGTGGCGTGATCTACGACCGTGCCGGTCATGAGTTGGCGATGTCGGTGCTGGTCGATTCAGCGTTTGCCGTGCCTACCGAAGTCAAAGATCTTCCTACAGCTGTTTCTTTGATCACGCGCATCACCGGCGACGACTATAACGTCGTGCTGGCGGATTGCCGGGCCCACAAGACTTTTTGCTGGGTGGCGCGCAAGGCGAACGACGAAACCATCGAGCGCATTAATTCGTTGAAGCTGCAAGGGATTCATTTTCAGAAAGAGCCGAAGCGTTTTTATCCGGCGCGCGACCTGGCGGCGCAGGTGCTCGGGTCGGTGGGCATGGAGGATTCCGGCCAGAGCGGGATCGAGCACGAGTTTGACGATGAACTGCGCGGGCGTGCGGGGAAGATGTTTATTTCGGTGGACGCGCGCCGGCAATGGTTTTCCGATGTCGAGACGCAGCCCGAGCCGGGCGAAAATTTAGTTTTAACGATCGACAAGAATATTCAATACGTCGCCGAGAAAGAGCTGGATCAGGCGATTCACGACACGCAGGCCATTGCGGGCACGGTGATTGTGGAGAATCCGCACACGGGAGAAATTCTGGCGCTGGCGAACCGGCCCACGTTCAATCCGAATCTGCGCAAGCAGATCACGCCTGGAGCGCTTACCAATCGTGCGGTGAGCTACATCTACGAGCCGGGCTCGACGTTCAAGCTGGTGACCATTTCGGCGGCGCTCGAAGAAAAAGTTACGAACCCGGATGAAATATTCGATTGCCAGATGGGATCGATCGTCTACAACGGCATGCGCATCCGCGATTCGAAGCCGCACGGCTTGCTGCCGGTGTGGGGCGTGCTGGCGGAGTCTAGCGACGTAGGGTCCATTAAGATCGCGCTGCGGCTGGGCGAAGATCGCTTCTACAAATACATTCGCGCCTTCGGATTTGGGCAGCAGACGGGGATCGAGTTGCCCGGCGAAACTCGCGGACTGACTAAGCCGGTAAGCCGGTGGTCGAAAGTTTCGATTGCGGCGATTTCGATGGGACAGGAAATTGGCATTTCGGCGATTCAGCTAGCGGGGCTGGTTTCAACGTTCGCCAACGACGGGGTGTGGGTAGCGCCGCGCATTGTGACTGGAGCGGTGCAGCCGCAACTGACAGCGCAAACTGTAGCGTTTCATCCTGGTGCATCGCATCGCGTGCTTTCGTCGTACACCGCCGCCGAGATGCGATCGATGATGCAGAAAGTCGTGCTCGAGGGCACGGGGCGCAAGGCGATTCTCGAAGGTTATTCGTCGGCGGGGAAGACAGGCACGGCGCAGAAAGTCGATCCTGCGACCGGAGCGTATTCGAAGACAAAATATATCGGATCGTTTGCGGGATTCGCGCCCACGAATAATCCGCAGATTGTGGTCGCGGTGATTCTCGATTCGGCGGTGGGACTGCATCAGGGCGGGCAGGTTGCGGCGCCGGTGTTTCGCCGCATCTCGCAGCAGGTGTTGGAATATTTGCATGTGCCGCACGATCTGCCGCTGGCGCCGCAACATCAGTTGCTGTTGGCACGGGCGAAGGCGAAAGATAAAGATCTGGAAGAAGGGACGCCGGATCATCCGGGCGAGCCGCTGGAGACGGCGGAAGTGAATGGCGATGCGTCGGATGCGGCGAAGGCGAGTTTGGCAAAGGCGCCCGTGAATGTCGCCAGCAATGATCAGATCGTGCAAGCGGCGATGCGCGAGCCGGTTGCGGCGGAGCCGGCCGGGGGGATTGTGAGTCCGGCGAAAACAGCGGAGGCAGCAACCGCGGCAGAGAAGCTGCCATCGACCGGTACGGTAATTCTCGACGTTGAGCAGGGCGGCATCGAAGTGCCGTCATTCGTGGGCAAGACGGTGCGCGGCGCGGTAGAAGCCGCTCAGGATATGGGCCTGGAGCTCGACGCCGTCGGCAGCGGGGTGGCCCGGCAACAGTCTCCTCTGGCCGGAACGCACGTGGCTGCGGGGGCGCGAGTCACGGTGCAGTTCGGGCGCTGACTCTCGTAACTCCGGCTGCCAACTTCCTCAGCGTTAAAACTCGCCGGGACATTGCGATTAACTATTTGGATTTTACAGTGTTCTTCCGTATCCATTCGGCGAGTTCCGCCTCCGACAGTTTGCCTTCCGCTAAGCGCAAGATAATGGCAATGGCCTCGACGGGGTCAACCGAAAGCTCACGTCCGTTGAGCTCAACAAATAGACCGATCGCGAGAAAGCCGGTACGTTTGTTACCGTCATTGAAGGGATGATTGCGGACGATGCCGAAGCCGTATGCGGCTGCGAGGGCCGCGATATCGGATGTGGGTTCGTAAGTATGCAGGTGCTGGGGCCGAGCCAGCGAAGCGTCGAGGGCGCCCTCGTCGCGCAATCCTGAGAGGCCACCATGTTCTGTCAGCGTTTCTCCGTGCAGCAAGATCAGAGCGCGTCGGTCGATCCACTTCGGAGATTTCACTTCGCCAGGGCCCGAAAGGTATCGCGATACTTCGCCATGAATTCCCGGCCCTTAGACAGTTGCCGCTCGACTTCAGGATCGTAAGGCGTGAGCAGGTAGCCTTCGGGCGTTTCCACGGCAAAGAGCGAGTCGTCTTTCTTAACCTTCAAACGAACCAGCATCTCTTTGGGTAGAAGAACGCCAGTGGACGTACCGACGGAGCGGAGCTTGAGTTTCATGTGGAAATCCTTTTTCTAAATTACCATACATATTATAATGCCAGAATCAAATTACGGTCCAACCCCTCAACCACAGAGGGCATTGAGGAGCACAGAGTAATTCTCCGTGGAAGTCTGTGCCCTCTGTGGTTCAGGTTCTCCCGGTTTGACCCGTTGAAAAAGCGCGTGATACGGTAAACAGTCACGCGTTCTGGAGTTCAGACATCCCGGCAGGGCAGCTGCGGCCCGCTGATTGAGGTCTATTTTGTCTTCGGTTTCGGCCACTTCTGCCATCCGCAAAACTGCGTTGAACGCCGTCCATCGCCAGATGGGCGCGAAGATGGTGGAGTTCAACGGCTGGGACATGCCCGTGGAGTATCCCGCGGCGATCGGCTGCGGCATCATCAACGAACACATGGCAGTGCGCACCGGTGTGGGGATTTTTGATGTCAGCCATATGGGCGACATTTGCCTGGCCGGGCCGCAGGCTTTGGCCGCGGTGCAGCATATTTCCATGAATGACGCTTCGCGGCTGGCGGTGGGGCAGGCGCAGTATTCGGCGCTGCTCTATCCGGAGGGGACGTTTGTTGACGACGTTATTGTCCACCGGCTGGCAGAGGACGAGCATCTTCTGGTGATCAATGCGGGGACGCGCGAGAAAGATTTCGGCTGGGTGCGCGAGAACACGCGGCAGTTTGATTGTGCGGTCGAGAATCTGTCGGACGATTTCACGCAGATTGCCATTCAGGGACCGAAGGCCGTGAATCTGCTGCAGAAGCTTACCGACGCCAATTTGAGCCCGGTGAAGTTTTATTGGGTTACGCGCGGCAAGCTTTGTGGGATCGACAATATTCTGATGGGCCGCACGGGTTATACGGCGGAAGATGGCTTTGAGATTTATATCCCCAGCGATGAGGGGACCAGCGCGCGGGTGTGGTATGAAATTCTGGCTGCGGGCGAGGAATTCGGCGCAGTGCCGTGCGGCCTGGGATCGCGTAACACGCTGCGGCTTGAGGGTAGCTTGTCGCTCTACGGGCACGAGATTTCCGATACGATTAATGTCTGGGAAGCGGGGCTGGACCGTTTCTGCAAGATGGAGAAGCAGGAGTTCGTGGGGCGGGTCGCGTTGGAGCAGGCTCGAGTGGCGGGCCTGAAGCGGACTTTGGTTGGTTTGGAGATGACGGAACGCGGGATCGCGCGCGATGATTACAAGGTGCTCGACACCGCCGGACGCGAAATTGGATATGTCACGAGTGGATCTCCGGCGCCGTTCTTGAAGAAAAATATCGCGCTCGCGTATGTGCCTGTCGAGTTGGCGGCGGTAGGCACTGCGGTAAAGATCGAGATTCGAGGTCAGGGCGTGGGAGCAGTTGTGGTGCCCACGCCGTTTTACAAGCGCCCGAAAAAAAGTAAGTTGTAGCGCCGGCATCTTGCCGGCTGTCGCGGGGGACGTCGCGCCCGCGGGAGTGGCGGCGAGACGCCGCCACGACAGCCGCCGGGACGGCGGCGCTACTAGATCAGCAGCTAGGAGCTAGAGGCTTTTTATGGCTTACCCGACAGATCGTAAATACACCAAAGAGCATGAATGGATTCAGGTGAATGGAACTTCCGCCACCGTCGGCATTACCGACTATGCGCAGCAGTCGCTCGGGGATATCGTGTTCGTTGAGACTCCCAAGGTGGGCGCGGAACTCACGGCGGGGAAATCTTTTGGCACCGTCGAGTCGGTGAAGGCGGTGTCGGACTTATTTTCACCGGCGAGTGGCACGGTGACTGAGGTCAACGGAGATTTGGCAACTTCGCCCGAGAAGGTGAACACCGATGCGCATGGGGCGTGGATGCTAAAGCTGACGCTGAAGAATCCAAGTGAATTGGACGGTCTTCTCTCGGCCGCGGATTATGAAAAGTTTGTGGCGGAAGAGGCGGGACACTGAAAGGCGGGCGTCGGGCATTGGGCGTCAGGCCGGACCTCAGGCATTCTTGCACGACGAGGTAATGTGTTCCGCTTGCGTGCGGAGCCGGTTGTGCGCGAGATCCCTCCCCTTCGGCTGCGCTCAGGGCTGAAAAACGGCTCTGCTCGGGATGACATTACTGCTTAAACGAAGCGATGACGCCGCAATCCAAATGACTCCCTGGCACATCTAAAGAATTTCTTATGCGCTACTTGCCCAAGTCTCCCGCCGACCGCGAAGCGATGTTGAAGGCGATTGGCCTGCATTCAGTCGACGATTTGTTTGCGCCGATCCCGGCGGAGTATCGCCTGACTCGCGACCTCAACATTCCGCGGCAGATGGCGGAGTCGGAAATTGTCGACTTCTTCCGCCAGCGTTCGCGCGAGAACGGCGAGGGCTATACCAGCTTTCTGGGCGCTGGCGCGTATTTTCACTACCGGCCGGTCATCATTGACTCGCTGATTTCGCGGGGAGAGTTTCTGACCGCGTATACGCCTTATCAGGCGGAGATTTCGCAGGGCACGCTGCAATCCATCTTCGAATTTCAGACGATGATCTGCGAACTCACCGGAATGGAAGTTGCGAACGCGTCGATGTATGACGGCTCAACCGCAGCGGCCGAAGGCGTGATGATGGCGGTGCGCCTGACCGGGAAGCGCTCGGTGGTGGTGGCGCGCAGCTTGCATCCGGA
Organism: Candidatus Sulfotelmatobacter sp.; assembly: GCA_036500765.1. Classification (NCBI taxonomy): domain Bacteria; kingdom Pseudomonadati; phylum Acidobacteriota; class Terriglobia; order Terriglobales; family Candidatus Korobacteraceae; genus Candidatus Sulfotelmatobacter; species Candidatus Sulfotelmatobacter sp. Next base: position 100,439 of record DASYBM010000015.1, on the reverse strand, counting down.
GTATCGCGAGGTTTTGGCGACCTATGCGACGCATCAGGGCATGCCATTGTCTGTCGCAGGTTTCGGCGACGATGGTCGGCTCAATCTGGGCGAACTTGAGAAGTCGATTACGCCCGAGACCGGGTGTGTGCTCGTGCAGTCGCCGAACTTTTTCGGCACGATTGAAGACATCGCCGCGATTGCCGAGATGGCACACAAGCGTGGCGCAATGCTGGTGGTGTCGATCGCGGAAGCGGTCTCGCTGGGAATTGTAGAGCCGCCGCGGGAAGCGGATGTCATCACGATGGAAGCGCAATCGTTCGGCGTGCCGTTGGGATTCGGCGGACCTTATTGCGGAGTGATTGCCACGCGCGAAAAATATGTGCGGCAGATGCCGGGTAGACTCGTCGGCCAGACCGTTGATAAGCAGGGCAAGCGCGGATTCGTGCTGACGCTGGCGACTCGCGAACAGCATATCCGGCGCGAGAAGGCGACGTCGAACATTTGCACGAACCAGGCGCTGGTCGCGCTGATGGTCAATATCTTCATGACGGTCTATGGGAAAGTCGGCCTCAGGGAATTGGCGAAGCAGAATCTGGCGAAGACAGCTTACGCGGCGGCGCAGTTTGCCAAGCACGGGAAAGTTTTGTTTGGCGGAACGCCGCGATTCAATGAGTTCGTCGTGGAGACCAGCGAAGATCCCTATGCGATCAACGGCCGATTGCTGGGACACAAGATGATCGGTGGCTTGCCGCTGAAGAAGTTCTATCCCGAACTGGGGAATGCTGCGTTGTGGTGTTGCACGGAGTTGACCACGCGGAGCACGATTGATACCGCCGTCGGACTGGTGGCCGAGAGTGAGCGGTCGGTGCGGTCGGCGAAAGAAGAAGTGGAAGAGGTGGCGCGATGAAGCATGCGACCCGCAAAGCGTCCCTTCAGGTGAATCAAAATGAGGGCCTGATCTTCGAGAAGTCTTCGGCAGGGAAGGCGGCCTGGAAACTGCCGCCGCTCGACGTGCCAGAAGTGGACACCGCGAAGCTTCTCGGCGCATCGGAAAGAAAAGATTTGGGCAACATGCCGGAGGTCAGCGAGATCGAAATCATCCGCCATTTCACGCGGCTTTCCACGTGGAACTATGCGATAGATCTCGGCATGTATCCGTTGGGATCGTGCACCATGAAGTACAACCCGCGGGTGAACGAGGCGGTGGCGCGGGTGGAGGGAATTGCGAACGGGCATCCGTACCAGCCGGAGAAAATTTCGCAGGGCGCGTTGCGCATCGTCAAGACGTTGAGCGAACAGCTGATCGAGATCACCGGAATGGATGCGATCACGCTGCAACCCGCGGCCGGCGCGCATGGCGAGATGACCGGACTGCTGATGGTGCGTGCTTATCATCAGTCGAAAGGCAACGCGCGCAAGAAAATTCTGATTCCCGATTCCGCGCACGGAACTAATCCGGCGACGGCCGCGATGGTGAATTATGCGGTTGAGAATTTGAAATCGGATTCGCGCGGCATGGTCGACTTTGCGGCGCTCGCGGCGCAGATGAATGAAGATGTCGCGGCGCTCATGCTGACCAATCCGAATACGCTGGGAGTGTTTGAGCAGGACATCCACAAGATCGCCGACATTCTGCACGCGAAAGGCGGGCTGCTCTACATGGACGGCGCCAACATGAACGCGCTGGTTGGCAAGGTGAGGCCTGGAGATTTCGGCGTCGACGTGATGCACTTGAACCTGCACAAAACGTTTTCCACGCCGCACGGCGGCGGCGGACCTGGGTCTGGACCGGTGGCGATCAAGAAAGTGTTGGAGCCGTTCCTGCCGACGCCGACGCTCACGGCAAATTCCGATGGAACGCTGGCGTTCGACTACAACCGTCCGCAGTCGGTGGGGCGGGTGCGGGCGTTCTATGGCAACTTCGGAATGTTCGTGCGGGCCTTGGCCTACATACAGGCGAATGGCCCCGACGGGCTGCGCCAGACCACTGAAGACGCCGTGCTCAATGCCAACTACATTCGCAAGGGGCTCGAAGGCACTTACGATTTGCCTTATTCCACGCCGACTATGCACGAGGTTGTATTCAGCGATAAAACGCAACTGAAAAAAGGCGTGCGCACCATGGACATTGCAAAGCGACTGATCGATTACGGCTTCCATCCTTATACGACGGCGTTTCCGCTGATCGTGCCCGGGGCGCTCATGATCGAACCCACGGAAAGCGAATCGAAAGAAGAGATGGATTTGTTCATCGAAGCCATGAAGTCGATTGCAGAAGAGGTCGAGGAAGATCCGCAGACGGTGCTCGATGCGCCGCACTCCACGCGGGTTTCGCGGCTGGACGAGACCGCGGCTGCCAGGAAGCCCGTGTTGCGGTGGAAGCCGGCCTGATTGCAGATTGTCGATTTCAGATTGCAGATTGAAACCCTTGGCTACGATTGTTAATCTGCACTCTGCAATCGGAAAATCTGCAATCCTCTCTCCCGTGCCTTCCCTGTTTCCTCCCCTGTGCTCCTTTGTGTCCTCTGTGGTTAAATCCTTCTATTGCCGCCCACCAAGAAAATTCCACGCGCCCCGGAATCGGCGGGAGTGTTCGCCGCTCGTGAAAAGCGCAATCCGATTGTGTGCCTGCTGCTGACGGTGGTTACGCTCGCTCTGTACAACCCGGTCAATCGCCATCCATTTGTGAATTATGACGACGATCGCTACGTCACGGAGAATCCGCACGTTCGCCAAGGCCTCACCTTTGATACTGTCCGGTGGGCTCTCACTTCTACCGAGCAGGCGAACTGGCATCCCGTGACGTGGATGTCGCATGCGCTCGACGTTTCGGTGTTTCGGCTAAATCCGGCGGGACATCATCTGACCAGCGTACTGTTGCATGTGGTGAATGTCGTGCTGCTCTTTCTGCTGCTCGTGAAGTTCACGTCGCGTCTGGGGCCGAGCTTGTTTGTAGCGGCGCTGTTCGCGGTTCATCCCATCAATGTAGAGTCGGTGGCCTGGGTGGCCGAGCGCAAGAATGTGCTGTGTACGTTCTTCTTCTTTCTCACGTTGTGGGCTTATGGCTGGTACGCACGGAAGCCGAACTGGCAGCGCTATCTGGCGGTGGCCGCGTTGTTTGCTGCTGGGTTGGCGTCGAAACCGATGGTGATCACGTTGCCGTTCGTACTGCTGCTGCTCGACTATTGGCCGCTGGCGCGTGTGAGCGGAGCGAGCACGGAGACGAGCCGGGCGCAGCCGACATTTCCATGGTCGCGGCTGGCGCTCGAAAAACTGCCGTTGCTTGCGCTTTCCGCCGCCAGTGCGATGATTACCATGCAAGCACAGCAAGCCGGTGGAGCGGTGCGCACGAGCGTCGAAGTTTCTTTTGGCGCGCGTATCGCGAACGCCATTTATGTCTACGCGATGTATTTGTGGAAGATGGTCTGGCCTGCGCGGCTTGCGCCCTTGTATCCGCATCCCGGAGATTCCCTGGCCGCGTGGCGCGTGATGGTTGCGGCAGTTGTGTTGCTCCCAATCACTGCCGTGGTTTGGCAGTTGCGCACGCATCGTTACCTGCTCGTAGGATGGCTCTGGTTTCTGGGAACGCTGGTTCCGGTGATTGGTCTGGTGCAGGTGGGCGAGGCCGCGATGGCCGACCGTTACGCGTACATTCCGCTGATTGGGATTTTCGTGGCGATCGCGTTCGGCGTCGCGGAGTGGGCTGAACGGCAGCAGGCGAAGCAGAATAATCTTGTTCTTCCGGCTTCAGTTGTGGGAGTTGCGGTTTTGATTATTCTCGCGTTCGTCGTCACGACACATCGCCAGATCGCATATTGGCAAAGCAATTACGATTTGTGGTCGCACACGCTCGCTGTCACTCAGAATAATTTTGTGGCTGAAAATAATCTGGGCGGGGCGCTGATTCTGGAAGGGAGAGAAGAAGAGGCGTATCCGCACTTCGAGATGGCGGCCCGCATCAATCCGAAGGATCCCATGAGCCGCGGCAATCTGGGAACGTATTATCAGATGCACGGCCGGCTGCGCGAGGCTGTGGAACAGTATGAGGCTGCGGTCCAGCTGACTTCAGATCCGGGGCTGCTGGCCGGGGCGCATGCGAATTTGGGGGCCGCGTACTTCAAATTGGGAGAATACGGACAGGCGCGCAATAATTTCGAGGAGTCGTTGCGCTTGAATCCAAATCAGGCCAGGGCGTGGCTGGGTCTTGGGCGCGTGCTGGCGCAAGGTGGTCGTCCATCTGAGGCGCTCGATGCGTACCGGAACGCGTTGAAGATCTCGCCTGATCTGGCTGAGGCGGAACAGGCTATGGACGCGGTCCGCCAGCCCAAGTAAAAAGCTGCCGGCGGCATGTGCTAGGGCGCAATTCTGGAACCGCAATTCTGGAACAATAATCCGGGAAAAAAGCAGGTTTCTCGACTTCGCAAAATGGCGCGCCACACGCGCCATTTTGCTGCGCTCGAAATGACAAAGTTTTAGGGGTCGCAAATTGATTCAAAATTTACTTCGCGCTGATGTCTACTGACGCCCGAGTTGTCTCCCAATCGATTTGCAAGGTGCAAGTGTTGCCGGACTTGGCATAGTTGATGGTGAAGTTCTCGACCGGCGATGGCAGCTTCGAGACTTTCATGTCGATACGCGCCAGTTCATCGCCCTCGTACTTGTAAGGGATGCCCCATTCGCCGGTTTTCTTGTTGATGATGAGCGTCCACTTGTCGGCGTTGGGGACGGTGAAGATCGTGTAGCTGCCAGCCGGTATGGTCTTGCCGCCAACGCTTACATCAGAACTGGTCACGAACGTTGTCGCAGAATTGGCGCCGGTGCGCCAGACTTCGCCATAGGGAACCAGCCCGCCGTAAATCTTCCGGCCTTTGGCGCGCGGGCTGGAGTAGTCGGTCTTGATGGTCTTGCCGCCGCCCAGATCGCAGGTGGCCGAAGCCGGAGGGCTGGCCTGCGCTGCACCGAACAGGGTGAGGGTCAGAATCGAAAGCGCGAGAAGGGCAATCTTGTGTCGCATGTTTTGGTCTCTCCTTTGGATTGAATGCCGAGTGATCTAAGGCCAAGTGATTTGACGCGTGAACGAAGAATAAGTCAGCAGCCCGGCCATTATGCGCCATCCGGGCATGCAGTTACAATCGTCGCATGCCGGTATTTGAAGAAAAGCAGGAAGAACTGGAACATTACGAGACCATGATGGGCGTGCCGCGCGGACGGCTGGCTGTCACCATGGATACGATCACCGATGCGATGGCGCTCGTCGGGCAACACGGCGTTTATTGCCAGAGCCAGCGCTGGCCGGGCAAGCCGGTCATGGATATTCAGATCATCATGAAGAGCCTGACTGATGCGAAAGAATTGATTCAGAGCGTGATGGAGGAGCTGAATAAAAATCGCTGACCACCAAGGACACGAAAGTGCGCGAAGGAAAATCTTTTGTGGGAGAAACCTTCGTGAAACTTCGCGCCCTTCGTGGTTGATGCTTTAGGGTTTGACAATCACCATTACTACGCCATGCGATGCAACAGTGGCGGAAAATTTCCCGGTGAACTTTCCCAATTCTTGGTGCTGCCATAAGTCTCGAACGGAAGCGGCGATGCTGCTGGGATAACCAAGGTCTTCCCAGTTGGCGGTGACTTGCTGTTCTCCCGCGCCGCGATTCAGCAGGATCACGGCGCGGCTGCCGTCCCTTAGTTGCTTCGCCCAGACTTCCAGGTCACCGGTCTTAGCCACGCGCTCGCCCTCGTGGCCGAGCGGATCTTGATCCACGGCGATGACTTCTTTGTTGGTGAGAATGTCGTGGATCTCCGGGCGCATATTGCGCAAATCGTTGCCCGCGATCAATGGCGCCGCCAGCAGTGCCCATAGACTGAAATGCGAGCGGTACTCTGTGTCGGTCATGCCGCCATTGCCGACTTCGAGCATGTCCGGATCATTCCAATGTCCGGGGCCCGCGAAAGATTGCAGGCCGACCTGCTGATCGATAATTGCGAGCACACCGTTGGAGCAGCAACTGCCGTCGGGCCATTTCTGCTGGCCTCCCCAGCGGTCCTGAATGTCGCCCGTGCTGCGCCACAGGTTTCCGCCAACTTCTTTGCCCCAGAGCCAGGGGCTGGCCTTGCCCCACTCGCAGATGCTCAGCACGATCGGCCGGCCGGAGGCGTCAAGCGCGGCGCGGATGTTGGCGTAGGACGCTTTCGCATCCTGCGTGGTCGTGTTGCACCAGTCGTATTTCAGATAATCGACGCCCCACGCAGCATACTGAACGGCATCCTGATATTCGTGGCCAAGGCCGCCGGGGCGTCCGGCACAAGTCTTCGATCCCGCGTCGGAATAGACGCCAAACTTCAGCCCAAGCGAGTGGATGTAGTCGCCCACGGCTTTCATGCCATGCGGAAAGCGCTGCGGATCGGCCACGATGTTGGCGTTGGCGTCGCGGCTCACCTGCCAGCAGTCGTCGATGTTGACGTAGACGTAGCCTGCGTCTTTCATGCCCGATTTCACGACGGCGTCGGCCATGCCTTTGATCAAGTCTTCGCTCACATTGCAGGCGAATTTGTTCCACGAATTCCAGCCCATAGGGGGCGTAAGTGCGAGAGTCGCCGAGGGCGAAGCCTTTTCCTGCGAGAGCGAAGCGGCGGTAAAGACGAGCAAGGAGAACAACAATGCAAAAATCACGCGGCGCATTTTCATGCAGACGTTTTATCAGAAGAGCGGGGAGATTGGTAGAAGATCGGCCAAGTTACCGAGCAGTAAGCGACGATACGATTTGCAATTGCCCGCTTGACGGTGGCGCCGGAGGACGGGAAATAGAAAATTCTATCGCGTCAATTTTTCGTCAAAGAATTTAGCCATCAGGTCGAGTGCTTCTTTGGTTTCCGGCAATTGGAAGTGATACCAGAAGGCATGTGGCAAAGCTTCGAATACGACTAGCTGTGCGTCGTTGCCGGCCGCCAGCAGGGCGCGATGAAAGATCGCAGTATCGCTCAGCAGCAGGTCGCGTGTGCTGGTGATGAGCAGGCTGGGCGGCATGCCTTGCAGGTTGGCGAAGATGGGTGAGAGCGCGGGATCTTTGCGGTCAGTCTTGCCCACATATCGATCGTCGGGCAGATGCTTGGAATCGACCGGCTCTATGCGGCCGGGCAAGCCATTGAGCGCGAATATTTGTCGAGCATCCCCCACGCGGCTGAAGTCCGCGAGGCCGGAAAATATTCCGAGAGCCGCGGGTTCGGGCAGTCCGAGTTGCTTCAGGCGCACGGCCACCTCGCCAGTCAGGATTGCTCCCGCGGAGGTGCCGAAAATTCCGATGCTACGCGGCGGGTAAGTTTTGAGTAGCTCCTTATAGACCGAGACCACGTCGTCCACCGCGGCGGGAAACGGATTCTCGGGAGCGAGACGATAGTAGACGGAGACGACTTTGATCTTGGCCAGGTTGGCGATGGGGACGCCCTCGATCAACGATCCGGAGTCGGAATTGAATCCGCCGCCGTGGAGATTGATCAGCACGCGCTTGTCCGCGCCCGAGAGCGGCGTGATGACGTCGGTGCGCACGCCTGCCATGCTGGTTTCCTCGACATTCACCGGATAAAGGCGGCGCGCCTCGGCGGATTGGCTCTTGCGCCATTCGTCGGTGCGGGCGCGGCGCTCGGCCAGCGACTCCGGCGGACCAACCTTCTGCTGGTTGAGCGAGTCGAGCCATTTTTGCGCTTCCTGGCTGACCGTTGCCGGCATGGGAATGACGCGCGTGATGTGAGCGGTGCCGTCGGCATCGAAGGTGGCGGAGTCCTGCGGTGGGGCTGGAGTCGCTTGTGCCGCCAGTGCGGGAGCAAGCGCGATCGCGGCGGCGATGAGATGCATCGCGGTGATTTTCATGGCGACAGTTGTATCAGAAGGGACACAGCCAGAACAAAAGCTTAACCACAGAGGGCACAGAGTACCACAGAGTTTTCTCTGTGATCCCCTGTGGCCTCTGTGGTTTAAGGTTTTACGCGAGCGAGTATTTCCCGCGCTCGATCAGCTTTTGCGCGATTTGCTGGCGCAGTTCGATGGTGTTGAAGGGCTCGTGCTTGGCGAGGCGGCGCAGGATTGCGAGCTGCGTGCGCAGCATGTCGCCGTCGGCAACGGCGGCGATGATTTTGCGCGCTGCGGATTCGACTTTTTCCATGGCCTGCGAGAGATAGACGCGGGTCATCGCAACCGGCAACGCCGCGGCGGCTTCGCCTTTGGCTTCGACCATTTTCTGCGCGCGCAGGACGGCCGACTCCATCGCATAGGTTTCAATGGTCATGTCGGCGATTGCGCCCATGATCTCCTGCTGATCCTGAATCGCCTGCATGTATTTCTGGGTGGCTGCGCCGGAGGCAAACAGTCCCAACTTCTTGGCCTGTCCGACTAACCTTCGTTCCTCGGGCAACGCGCCTTCGAGTTCCTCGGGCATGGATGGGCCGGAGAGAACGTCGTCCATCAACTTCTTGATGGCGGGCATGAGCGGCAATTGCCCACTCATCGCCCGTTTCAGCAGGAAGCCGGTGATGATCAGGCGGTTAATCTCGTTCGTGCCTTCGAAAATGCGATTGATGCGAGCATCGCGGTAAGCGCGCTCGGCGGGATATTCCTCGACAAATCCATAGCCGGCGTAAATTTGCACGGTCTCGTCGACGACGTAGTCGATCATCTCCGATCCCCAGACTTTAATAATCGAGCATTCGACGGCGTACTCTTCGATTGCTTTCAATGTTTGCTTAGCGGCGTCGGCGGCGGACTTGTCGACGTCGGCGAGGGCCGCGTCCATCATTCCGACGGTGCGGTAGACCAGCGATTCGCCGACGTAGAGCAGCGTGGCCATGTTGGCGATTTTTTCCCGCAGCAGGCCGAAGTCGGCGATGACTTTGTTAAACGCCTTGCGCTGCTTAGCGTAGCCAATTGCGTTTTCGAGTGACACGCGGCCGCCGCCCACGCACATCGCGCCCAACTTGAAGCGTCCGACATTCAGAATGTTGAAGGCGATGATGTGGCCTTTGCCGATCTCGCCCAGCAGATTTTCAGCCGGAACTTTGCAGTCGTTGAGAATGATGGGGCAGGTCGACGACCCACGAATGCCCATCTTGTGCTCTTCGGCGCCAACGGAGAATCCGGGGAAAGTTCTCTCGACCAGAAATGCGCTGAACTTCTCGCCGTTCACTTTGGCGAAGACGGTGAACAGGTCGGCGAAGCCGGCGTTGGTGATCCACATCTTTTCGCCGTTCAGGGTGTAATGCTTGCCGTCGGCGGAAAGCTCGGCGCGGGCGCGGCAGTTGAGCGCGTCCGAGCCGGAAGAGGCTTCCGACAAGGCATATGCGCCCACGATTTCTCCAGAGGCCAGGCGCGGCAGATATTTCTTCTTTTGTTCTTCGGTGCCGAAGTAGACGATGGGCAGCATGCCGATGCCGCTGTGCGCGCCCCAAGTGGTGGCGAAGCCGGCATATTTTGCGATGTGATCGGCGATAACAGCGGCGGTAACTTTGTCCATTTCAAGGCCGCCATAGGCTTCCGGAATTTCGACAGCGCTCAGTCCGAGTTCGCCTGCCTTCTTAAGAAGATCGCGAGAGACCGAGAAATCTTTGTGCTCGATTTTCTCGACATTCGGAAGAATTTCGTTGACCGCGAACTCCTCCGCGGTCTGCCCGATCAATTGATGCTGTTCGCTGAAATCTTCGGGCGTGAAAATGTCTTCGGTCTGCCGCGATTCCAGCAAAAAGCTGCCGCCGGAAATGCGGGTCTTGGGAACTGCAGTGGTCGTCGCCATCGTCTATCTCTCCGGTAAAGACCGCCGGGTCTTGAATGACGGCGGCGGAAGCACAATCAATTCTAATGCGGGGATGACGCGAAAGGAAGGAATGCGAAGAAACGATAATGGTCCGGTTCGGCTTGCACGCCGGTTCAGCCGAAATCCTTCGCTTCACCTGAAAAACGGCGCCGGTCGGGAAGGCAATGCCGTTTGATATGGTCAATCCTAAGTTACGCGTCGCGGTTTATCGGTAAACCGATTCGGTTCGGATTTCTGTGGTCTTCAGTCCATAACGCGATGTTGGTTGGCAGGTCGAATAACTCACCAGATGCGTGGAGTCCGAATTCTTCGAGTCGCGGGCCACTACATAGCTGCGCAACTTGAGGCACGTAATGCCGCCATCTCCGTCCAACCATAGATCGGGCTCATGAGTACGCGAACGGGCATTCGAAAGGAAGGAGCGACCGGAATCATCTTTGTGCCGGTCAGGATGATAATGATCAACAGGCGCGGGATCGAGAGCGTTGACTCCGCCGACATCCACCGCCGTTTTCGAGATGAGCCTCCACGGTTCGGAAGGCGTGGCCGCCGGAGAGAAATAGAGTGACCTGTCAGTGGGGATGGGGCCCGAATAAACGGAGTCCGAAGTTGTTCCGACTGGCTGAATTTGACTGAAAGCAGGCAGGGAGCAGAGCAACAGTGCGGCAGCGAGAAGGCGAGTGAGAGTCATGACGAACCCTCCTAAGGCGGAATTATAACGCCGTCGCCTCTACAAATTCTCGAAAATTCCGGCTGCGCCCATGCCTCCGCCGACACACATGGTTACCATGCCGTAGCGGGCTTTGCGGCGCTTCAGTTCGCGGATGACGGTGGCAGTCAGCTTCGCGCCGGTGCATCCCAGCGGATGGCCAAGAGCGATCGCACCGCCATTGGGATTTACTTTTTCAGGATCAAGACCGGCTTCTTTGATCACCGCCAGCGATTGCGCGGCGAAGGCTTCGTTTAATTCGATCACATCGATGTCGGAAAGCTTCAGGCCTGCCATCTTCAGTGCTTTGGGGATCGCGAAGACTGGACCTAGCCCCATTTCTTCCGGCTTGTAGCCTGCGGTTGCGAACGAGACATAGCGAGCCAGCGGCGTGATGCCCAGCGCCTTCGCCCGATCGGCGGACATCACTACGGCTGCTGCTGCTCCGTCTGACATTTGCGACGAATTTCCGGCCGTCACCGTGCCTTTCATGTGGAAGGCTGGCTTGAGACCGAGCAGAGCTTCAAGGGAAGTATCCGCGCGCGGGCCTTCGTCCACTTTGAAAATAATTTCCTGGCGCTTGGGCTTCGATCCGTTCGGCGTGCTGAAGCTTACCGGTACAGGCACGACTTCATCTTCGAACTTTCCCGCCTGAATTGCCGCGAGCGCTTTCTGGTGGCTGCGTAGTGAGAACTCGTCCGCAGCCTCGCGTGTAATGCCGATGCGCTGCGCAACGCGCTCGGCCGTGAGTCCCATGGAAAGATACGCGTCGGGATAATGATCGACCAGCCAGGGATTTGGAGAAATCTTGTGGCCGCCCATGGGGATCATCGACATCGACTCGGCGCCTCCGGCGACGATCGTCTCGGCGCCACCGGACATGATGCGCTCGGCTGCCATGGCAATTGCCTGCAAGCCGGAGGAGCAGAATCGATTGATGGTGAGCGCGGAGACTTCGACCGGCAGGCCTGCTCGCAATGATGCGATGCGGGCCACGTTCATTCCCTGCTCAGCTTCGGGCATGGCGCAGCCTAGAATGACGTCTTCAATTTCTTTGCCGTCGAGTTGCGGCACGCGATCGAGCGCCCCTTTGATCGCCACCGCGGCCAACTCGTCGGGACGAGTGGCGCGGAGGGTGCCTTTGTAGGCGCGTCCTACGGGCGTGCGCACGGACGAGGCGATGATGACTTCCCGCATAGGGTTTCTCCGTTCCCGGCTTCATTTGGTTAGATGCGCGCGCCATGTGGTTCGCATCAGGCCTCGCAACAGCTTCAGGCCTGCGGCCTTCACTTCGCCGGCGCGAAAAAGTAATAGTCGGCGGTATAGCTGCTTTTGGTTTCCGTGTCCTTGTGCGCCGCATCGCAAACATCGGATGAACCCGGTTTGCCGCCGTGCGTGTGTACACGCTGAATCGTCGTCACGTTCTCGAGTTTTCCCTTGCCGGCATGACTGACGACATTCACCAGCAGCCAGGGAATCGAGTCGGAATCGACCGCGTCGACATGTGCGACGGCTTTGCCGGTGACTTCGCTGCTGTCTTTCAGCTTCCACGTGGGTCCGGCGGAATGCTGCCCGATCACTTTATTCTGGCGATCGCGGAGTTCGGCATCGGGAGCTTTCAGCGTCCAACTGAATTTGCCATCCGAACCGGCCTGGCAAGTATAGATTTGCGATCCCTTGGCGCTGGCGAAGAATACAACTTCCTGGCCCGCGGGGACGGCGATCGCGTCCGGCACGTCGGGCGCGGATTCTTTGCCGGCGGGCGGGTCTTTCTGCGCGGTGGCGACGTGCGAGGCGAGAAGCAAGAGTAGGGCGGCGGCGACGCCTGTGAGGGGATTATGAAGTCTTATTTTTTGCATGTTGTCTTTTAAGCTTAATCTTAATCTAAAGAGCTAACTCAGACTGTGATGTATTCCGTGGTAGCGGTGGGCACCGGCACTTCTTCGCCGTGCTCGCGCATGCCTTCGATATGAAAATCCACCGCCTCGCGGATGACTTCTTTGGCCTCTTCGAGGGTCTTGGCTGCGACGCCCAGACCCGGCAGGTCCGGAGCATATGAGCCCCACCCGGTCGCCGACTTTTCGTAGATAACGAGATACTTCATTTCAATCCCGCCTGCTTGAAGATATTGTTCAATGTTCCTGGAGGAATGTCCAGTGACGGATGTCCTGCGACCGTAACGGTTCCCGGATTTCGATTTGTGATGAAACTGCCGGTGACTACCCTTGGTCCGGACGAGGGTCCAGCCGTTTGATTACGTCACGAACCTTCATCGGACTAATTCCGCAAAGTCTTGCCAGTCTTCAAAGTGTACTGAATTCTCTCCTGCGTTTTCTTTTCTCCGCAGAGCGATTTGAATCCTTCGCGCTCAAGGTCGAGGATGTACTGCTCGCTCACTGGCGTTCCCGGCGTGACGTAGCCGCCGCAGAGCACTTCGGCGATCTTCGCGCCCAGTTTCACTTCGTAGTCGGTGATGAAGTCGCCCTGCCGCATCAGGTGGACACCCATCTTGAGCGCGGCCAGCAAGCTTTCGCCGGGTGCGGGAATGTCGCTGCGCGGTACCGGAGGTTCGTAGCCAGCGCGGACCAGTTCGAGTGCGCGGGTCTTGGCGTCGGAGAGCACGCGCTCGCGGTTCATCGTAATGCGATCGCCGTCGGAGATGATGCCCAGACCGCGGGCTTCGTGCGCCGATGTGGCGACTTTGGCGGTGGCGATGGTCTCGAAAGCCTTTTTCATTGCTTCCAGCATTTCGACGGACCCAGCAAGTGCTTCGCCGGAAACTTTTCCGCGCGCGGCCGCCGCGCCGTCTACGGCGCGAAGCAGCATTTCTTTGCAGCCGCCACCACCCGGCAGCAATCCCACGCCGACTTCAACCAGTCCGGCGTAAAGCTCCGCGTGCGGCTGGCGCGCCGCGGCGTGCAGAGAAATTTCAGTACCGCCGCCCAGGCAGAGGCCAAACGGCGCAGCTACTACCGGCTTTGGAGAGAACTTAATTGCCTGCGTCATTCCCTGAAACTGGCGGATCGCGAGGTCCACATCGTCCCATTCCTCTTCCTGCACGCTCATCAGCAGCAGCATCAGGTTTGCGCCCACGGAGAAATTCGCCGCGTCGTTGGTGATGACGAATGCGTCGAACGCGTCGCCGCGCCCTCCCGGTTTCAGGGTTTGGCTAATAAGGCTGATGATGTCAGAGCCCAGAGAGTTCATCTTGCTGTGAAATTCGATGCAGCCTACGCCGTCGCCCAGGTCGATCAGGGATGCCCCGGAATTGTTCTTCACGACGCCCTTCGATTTCTTAGCCACGGTCGTCGACCAGACTCCGGCTGGAACTTCCACTGGCCGCCAGTGATCAGTTGCGAGATCCCAGTACTTGCAGCCCGATGCTGTATAGGGATCGTCGATGTACCAACCCTTGTGTCCTGCCGCGAGCAACTTCTCGACATTGCCCGCGACCGGCTTGCCTTCTTTCTTCATGCGAGCGACGGTGGGCTCGACTCCGGCTGCGTCCCAGAGTTCAAACGGTCCAACTTCCCAGTTAAAGCCAAGCCGCATAGCACGGTCGATTTCCACGATCGAGTCTGAAATTTCCGGAATGCGATTGGCCGAGTAGGTCCACAGATCGGAGAGAGCCGCCCACAAAAATGCGCCAGCTTTGTCACCTTTTTGCGGGCCGGCGCCTTCGAGTCCCAGCAAGGTGCGTAGACGCGCTCCGGTGTCCTCTATATTTTTCGCCATGTCGAGCGCGGGAAATTTCGGCTTCTGCCGAGGGTGATATTCGAAAGTTCTCCAGTCGAGGGCGAGGCGTTCGTCTTCGGCGCCCGGTTCGGTGGATGAGGGCGCCCGTCCCACATTTTTTTTGTAAAAGCCGCCCTTTGTTTTGTCGCCGAGCCATTTGCGTTCGAGCATCTTCGTGAAGAAGTCGGGCAGGCGGAGATCGCTGCGCTCGTCATGAACATTGTTGGTCATGTTGCCGACGACGTCTCCGAGAATGTCGAGGCCAACCATGTCAATCGTGCGAAACGTGGCCGAGCGCGGCCAACCGACGGCTTGTCCGGTGAGCGCGTCGACTTCTTCGATGGTCAGGTCCATCTCCTGCATCAGGCGCATTACATTCAACACTGAGAATGTGCCGATGCGATTGGCAATAAAGTTTGGCGTGTCTTTCGCCAGCACCACGCCTTTGCCCAGACGCACGTCGCAGAAGCGCGAGACCGCATCGATCAGCGAACGATCGGCCTCGGGCGTAGGAATCAGTTCGAGCAGACGCATGTAGCGCGGCGGATTGAAAAAGTGCGTGCCAAACCACGACCGCCGGAAGTCGTCAGAGAATCCTTCGGCAATCTTGCCCACCGGCAAGCCGCTGGTATTGGTCGTGATAATCGTCCCTGGCTTGCGGATGGCTTCCACCTTGCGCAGCAAAGTGCGTTTCAGCTCGAGATTTTCGACCACGGCTTCAATGATCCAGTCGACGTCGGCGAGTTTTTTCAGGTCGTCGTCGAAATTGCCGACTGTTACGAAGCGTGACAGCGACGGCTCCATAAACGCGGCGGGCTTGGATTTTTTTACAGCATCGAGTCCGGCGGCGGCGATTTTATTGCGTGCGGGACCATCGGCGTCCGCCGGGACGATGTCGAGCAGATAGCTGGGAACACCGGCGTTGGCGAAATGTGCGGCGATGCGCGCGCCCATGGTTCCGGCGCCCAGAACGGCGACTTTATTGATGCGCTTCATGAATCAAGCCTCGAGACAGAAAGTCTTTAACCACAGAGGATACGGAGGACGCAGAGGATTTCAAATGACATCTGCTTTCGCCCCACGAACACTGGCGGGACTTGCTATGGTAATCGCTGGACGACAAATATATCTACCGGCGTGCTCACTCATCACAACTCAGCGTGGGTCTCCACGTATTGCAAGGCCTGGCGCGCCATTTGTTTTTCGCCGCGGTAGGCTAGCAATTTAGGCGCATCTTCCAGGCGTACCCACCGCGCGCGGCCGACCTCGATTCGCATTTCTTCGGCGATATTGTCGATGCGCCCCGATTCATAGCGCAGCAGATAAAAGCTGACGATCTTGAAAACTTTTTCGCCATCGCCCCACGAGCGCACATAAACGTACTTGCTGTCGGCCAGCTTCGTGATGGGAACCGCGCTGATGCCGGTTTCCTCACGTACTTCTCGCAGTGCCGCTTCCAGAGGCTTCTCGCCGGGGTCGATCAGCCCCTTGGGCAGGCAGAGCACTGGCTTCGACTTTGCTTTCGGTACTACGGAGTGCCGGGTTTTGACCATCAATACGTCGGATACAGCCGGGTCGGGCGGAGCAGTCGCCCCGGAGGGCAACTCGATGGCGGCCATCCACCATCCGCCCTCTTTCTTGCGGATTACGACGCCCCCGGCTGAAATCTCGCGCACCATACTGTCTGGAAGTTAGCAGGAGTACAGGAGTCTCGTCATCCACAGTACTGGTCTCATGGTACCTGTTACTGTCCCAATAGGTTATTGAGGTAACGATTGCGTAGCACCCTTGTGCCCTTACAGCCCTTGAATCGTTTGTGGCATCTTATATAGCAGCAGGGGTTTTAGTACTGTGGCCACCTGCGGCCCGGGAATGTGGGGTTGGCTGTGAACAGCCTCGGCAAGATTATTCGATCGGTACAGGCGTTCGGGCGGGAACTCTCCCGGAAGAACGCCCCGGTTGTTGCTTCCCCTGTTCCCGCGATTGGCCTGGCATTGGGCGGAGGCTTTGCCCGCGGCATCGCGCACATTGGAGTCCTCAACGTCCTCGAACATGAAAATATTCCGGTGCGCGTTGTTGCCGGCACCAGCGTGGGCGCGCTCATCGGCGCCTGCTATTGCAGCGGCCTCTCGCTGGCCGAAATGGAGGATGTGGCGCATAGTACGCGCTTCACGACCTTCGCCCGCTGGACCCTCTCGCGCATGGGATTCGCTTCCAACGACCGCATGATCGCATTTCTCAGCCGCACGTTGAAGGTGAAGACGTTTGAAGAGATGCGCATTCCGCTCGGCGTGACTGCGACAGATTTTAATACCGGCGAGGGCGTGGTATTTCACTCTGGCAACATTGTCGATCCGGTGCGCGCGAGTTGCGCTTATCCGGGAATGTTTTTACCAGTAGAGATTCGCGGGCGCTATTTAGTGGACGGTATGCTGTCGCATCCGGTGCCCACGCACCCTGTGCGCGAGATGGGCGCGGATCGCGTGATTGCGGTGCAATTGAAAGGCACCTGGTCCAATGGCGGGCCGCCGCGCCATCTATTCGACGTGATCGGGCAATCGTTCGCCATCGCGCAGGATGCTATGGCGGGCGTGTGGCGCGAAGCCGCAGACATTGTGATTGAACCGGACGTCGCCGGATTCGCCTATGACGACTTCAAGCGTGCCACCGACTTGATCCACGCGGGCGAAGTCGCCATGCGGAAAGCGCTGCCGGAAGTGCGCAAATGGCTGGAGACTCCTGTCGAGGCAGCTTATCCCGCGATCGAACGCCGCGGCGAGCCACGAGTCGCGCCGATGCCGGCGGACTGAACTGCACGGTTGCCCATCGAAGACCGGTGCTCGCAGCCTTTCCATCTTCTTGCACCCGCGGGAATGATTACTAATTGCACCAATTGCTTTGACAAGATTAAGTCGGGAGCATAGAATCCAGACTAGTCAGACTAGTCATATTATGGCGCTATGAAACATTCGAACTTACGTGCTCCGAAAACCGGCGATCCGCAACTGAATGTGAAGGCCAAGTCAGACGCGTGGCAGATTCAAAGCGCGAAGGCCCGCTTTAGCGAAGTCTTCCGGCGGGCGCGGACCGAAGGCCCACAGCGCATTACGCGCCAAGGAAAAGAGGGTGTGGTGATGGTTGCCGAGGAGCATTACGAGCGGCTCGTCGGTAAATCGCATCAGCCAACGAATATCGTGCAGTTTTTTCGGCAATCCCCACTCGTCGGTATTGAGCTCGACCTGGAGCGAGACCGCGACCCTGAGCGCGATGACATCGAGCTATGAGCGGATTTCTGCTCGATACCAACTGCATCTCTGAGTTAGTGCGTAACAAACCTGATCAGAACGTATTGGATTGGATGCAGGCCGCGAATGAAAGCCTGCTGTTCCTAAGCGTCTTGACGCTCGGCGAAATTCGAAAAGGTTTAGCTGGAACGCCGCAAAGCAAGCGCCGCACCCATCTGGAGACCTGGTTGGAACTGGATTTGCAAGTCCGTTTTTCTGGCAGGATCTTGTCTATCGATGCTCACATCGCAGACCGCTGGGGATTGCTCGCAGCGGAAGCTAAGCGAAAGGGAAGAGCGCTCTCCGCGATCGACGGCCTGCTCGCCGCCACCGCGCTGCACCACAATCTTACGATCGTGTCCCGAAATGTCACTGACTTCGTCGTCACACTAACCCCTATTTTGAATCCTTGGGAAGCGTGAATTTCTCCGCCTCCTCCCGAATCCGCTTCCACGCCTTCTCCACGTGCCGCGCCTGGGTATGCGTTTGCCCTACGCAGAGCCGCAGCGTCAATTTGCCCTTTAACTTCGTATGCGTGAGAAAGAGATTGCCGCTGCGGTTCAGGCGATCCATGATGGTCTGATTCGCCGCGTCGCCGGCCTTGTGGCGGAAGCAGACAAGATTCAGCGGCACCGGAGCGGCCACTTCGAAGCGGTCGTCATTTCTTACCCACTCGGCGAAATCTTGCGCCAGTTGCACATGCTGCCGGATGTGGTGCTGCAAGCCTTCCACGCCGTAGTGCCGGATGACGAACCACAATTTCAGCGACCGGAAGCGCCGTCCCAGTTGAATGTGCCAGTCGCGGTAGTCAATGACCGCTCCTGATTCGGTCGGCTGATTCCGCAAATATTCTGGCAGGATGCTCAGCGTCTGAACCAGCGCCTTGCGGTCGGCGACCCAGAAGCAGTTGCAGTCGAAGTTGGTAAACATCCACTTATGCGGGTTGAAGTTATAGCTGTCGGCGAGGTCGACTCCGTTTTGCAAGTGGCGAAATTCGGGGCAGAGCATGGCTGTGCCCGACATAGCCGCGTCCACGTGCAGCCAGATCCTGTCCTGATTATGACGATGCTGGCGGCAGACTTCGCCGATGGCCGCGATCGGGTCCATCGCGTTCGAGGAGGTGGTGCCGACGGTCGCGCACACAAGAATCGGAGTCAGGCCCGCGGACTTGTCGGCTTCAATCTGGCGGGCCAGCGCATCCGGACGCATGGCAAGATTCTCATCGACTTCGATTAAGCGCAGATTTTCTGTGCCGATGCCGGCGATCATCGCGGCTTTTTCCAGGGAAGAATGCGTTTGGGTCGAAACGTAGGCGACCAGCCGACCGTTGCATCCCTTTTTGTTGCTCACGTAACCGGTCGCGCGTTCGCGTGCGGCCAGCAGAGCGCAGAGTGCGGCGCTCGAAGCCGTATCCTGAATCACGCCACCACCCGTCGCCGTCGACAGAAATTTCTCCGGCAGTCCGAGCATTGAGACCAGCCAATCCATTACGTGTGTTTCGAGTTCGGTGCAAGCCGGGCTGGTTGACCACAGCATCCCCTGCACGCCCAGGCCGGACGAAAGAAGATCGCCGAGAATCCCCGGCCCCGACGCGTTACAGGGAAAGTAGGCGAAGAAATTCGGCGACTGCCAGTGCGTGACGCCCGGCAGAATCAGGCGCTCGACGTCTTTCAGCAGCGCGTCAAATGGCTCGCCCTGCGCCGGGGGCTTCGCTGGCAGCGAAGCGCGAGTCTCTCCCGGCTTCACCTGCGATAGCACAGGAAACGATTCGATACGGGACTGGTAGTCGGCGATCCAGTCCACGACGGCGTGACCGTGGCGGCGGAATTCATCGGGCGTCATGTGAAAAGATTTTTCGTCGGACACGATAACCTCGGACGATTGAAAAGCAGATCGTAGCAGAGAAGTTGTAGCGCCGCCGTCCCTTCGACTTCGCTCAGGGCAGGCTCCGGCGGTTGTCCGGCGGGCGACTCGCCCGCCGTGCTGACAGCGAGATGCCCTTAAACCGTTTTAGAGACTGGCGGTCGCCAGCGCCGAGGGCGGGATGCCCTCGGGACAGCCGGCAAGATGCCGGCGCTACCAAACCCGCCCGTAATAGACACGTGTTTTGTACTCGAATGCGATCCGCCCATCGACTGCCCGCATCTCGAAAATCCGGCGCAGTTCCTGCAGCATGGGCGTGTGCTTGGGATCTTCCGGGCCCGGCGCATAAGACGACGATAACAATCGGCCCTCGACTCCCGCGTAGTCGAATTCCTGCTGCATCGGAAACACGCGCTCGTGAAACGGCGCCGGATCGAAGAACTCATTCACCGAGTCGGTGGTGCGCTCATGCCTTACCTCTTCGTAGTCCGTGCCGTAGGTCAGCAATAATTGTTCGTAGTCGCGAAGGAACGGAGTCGAATCGGTGAGGCGCTCGTTCCAGAGCAGCACGAGCCATCCGCCCGGCTTGAGGATGCGGACAAATTCGGCTCGCGCCCGCGCTCGATCAAACCAGTGAGCCGCCTGTGCTGCGGTGACAAAATCGACGGAGTGATTCGGAAGCGTGGTCGCCTCGGCCGTTCCAGAAACGCTCGTGAACTTGGGAAATGAAGCCAGCAGCCGCTCGCCGGCTTGCCGCATCTCAGCGTTGGGTTCGACTCCGAAGACATGGTTTCCATGTTCAAGCAGAACGCGCGTCCAGATACCCGTGCCAGAGGCAATGTCTGCAATCACGTGACCGGATTGCAATCCACACTCGGTTTTCAAAACTTGTAAAACTTCAGCAGGATATCCTGGCCGGTAACGGACATAATGTTCCACGCGATCGGAGAAGCGGCTGGTGGCATTGGAAGCAGGCATAATCTTGCAACCTGGCAAGATTTTTCACCTTGCCAGAAAACTATTCTAACGGCAGGATAGAGGTATTGTCCGTCGCCGCTGGGTATGAGTCGCGGTTTCTGAGAGGACCGCGCGGCGGCGAAGAAAATGTGAACTTGCCCTGGTACGTCAGCCGCACAAACTGGTCGATGAGCTTGTCATCTCACGTCATCTAAAGTATGCGAGTTGTCATTAAAGTCGGCACCAGCCTTATCGCTCCCGGCGGGCAAATTGATATCAACCTGCTGCGCGGGATGGTGGATCAGTTCGATCTGTCGAAGAACGAATATCTGATCGTTACTTCGGGCGCGATCGCCGCGGGTATGTCGGGCCTTGCTCTCCAGAAGCGCCCGAACGATGTGCCGCGCATGCAAGCCTGTGCCGCGGTTGGGCAGAGCAAGCTGATGCATACTTACGAGCGTCTTTTCTTCGGCAAGAAAGTCGTGGCGCAGTTGTTGCTCTCGAGTGATGATTTCACTTCTCCCGTGCGCTACCGCAATTTGCAGAACGCACTTGCCGAACTCCTGGCCTTGGGTGTCGTGCCAATCGTGAACGAGAACGACAGCGTTTCTGTGCGCGAGTTGGAAGGCGCGTTCGGCGACAACGACGAGTTGAGTTCGCTGCTGGCTACGGCGGTCAAAGCGGACTGGCTGCTCCTGCTGACCAATGTCGATGGATTCCTCGTGCCAAACGGCCGCAAGCAGCCGCGTTTGCAGCGCGTGATTCGCAAGCTGACTCCAACGATCGAAGCGCAATGCAATGGCAAAAGTTCGCAGGGCCGCGGCGGAATGATTTCAAAACTGCGGGCTGCCAAGCTGGCGAGCGAAGGGGGAGTGCACGTGGCTATTGTGAACGGGCGTCATCCGAAGGCGATCACGGCGGGCATGGAGCGCAAGATCGGAACTTATTTTCCGCCGCAGAAGGATCGATAATTCGAAGTCTTGAAGATTGATAATTATTGCGATGGCTGCCACGCTCACCACGACTGCGTCGACACAGGAAAAGTTGCTGCGTGCCCGCGCCGCTTCGAGCTTGCTGGCCCTGCTGACTACAAAAGAAAAGAATGCGATCTTGCTTGCGATTGCCGATGCGATCGAAGCGAACGAGAAAAGTATTCTCGCCGCGAATCACGAAGACGCGCAAAGCTCCGGTCTGGAAGGCGCGATGCAAGACCGCCTGCTGCTGACCTCGGCACGCATCAAAGACATGGCGAGCGGTGTGCGCGACGTTGCGGCCCTAGCGGATCCCATCGGTGAAACGCTGGCGGAGTGGACGAAGTCCAACGGCCTGCGCATTCGCAAGCTACGCGTTCCGCTGGGAGTCGTCGGAATCATCTATGAGTCGCGGCCGAACGTGACGGTCGATACCGCGGTGCTCGCGCTCAAGACCGGGAATGCTATTGTGCTGCGCGGGGGCAAAGAAGCGGCGCACAGCAATCAGCGCCTGGTTGAGATGATGACCGCCGTGCCGGGCGTACCCGAGGGCGCGATGGAACTTCTCGACTCCGGCACCCGGCAATCGGTGCAGGAACTCATCAAGGCTCGTGGATTGGTCGATGTCATCATTCCACGCGGCGGCGCGGGGCTCATCACCTTCGTCACAGAAAATTCGGCAGTCCCGGTTATCGAAACCGGAGCCGGAAACTGCCACATCTTCGTCGACGAGTCGGCCGATTTCGACATGGCCGACCGGATTGTCATTAATGCCAAGACGCAGCGCCCGTCGGTGTGCAACGCCGCGGAAAAATTGCTGGTGCACGAGCGGGTCGCCGCGGAATATGTTCCGCGCATCGCGAAAAAGTTGATCGCGGCCGGGGTGGAAGTGCGCGGTGACGGCAAAGCCCGCACCTTAGCGGCCGGATTGCCGGTCGCGCCAGCGATTGAACAAGATTGGTACGAAGAGTATTTGCGCCTGTGCATGGCCGTGGCCGTGGTCGCCAATGTCAACGACGCTATTGCCCACATCAACCGCTATTCGACCAAGCACAGCGATTCGATCGTCACGCACAATGAAGGCAACGCCCGTAACTTCCTGCACCGCGTCGATTCCGCCGCCGTTTACTGGAATGCCTCGACCCGTTTTACCGATGGCGCAGAGTTTGGCTTCGGCGCCGAGATGGGCATCAGCACCCAGAAACTCCACTGCCGGGGCCCGTTCGCGCTCGCGGAACTGACTTCTTCGAAGTACGAGATTGTCGGGACGGGGCAGGTGCGGTAGTGGCTCCAGCAACTTTGTGCTGTAGATGAAATCCGCAAGATAGCGGTCGTGGTTCACGCTCACATCGCTAACGCCGCTGTTTCCAAGTGACTTAATCTTCAGTGACGTAATCTGCAACGGTTTGAATGACTTCTTTGGACGTTTCATAGATCCGGGAGTGTAAAGGTTATCGACGTATATGCTACCTTACTACCTTCCGCCCCAGGAGCCCGATGAAACTTCTCTTATCAGCAGTGCTGTCGTCAGCGCTATTTTTTTCCGGATCGTCTTCAACCGCTACTCATGACGCCGCAGCCGCTTCAGGTTCCCCTCCCACCATCTTTGGTTTCCGCGACGCCGCGGCTGAGCAGGCCGTTGAATCGCGCTTTCTCGCCGTTCCGGATGCCAACCTGGCGGAGGAACATCTACGCACACTGACCAAGGTTCCGCATATGGCGGGCACGATCGAAGACAAAGCCACAGCCGACTATGTCGCGCAGAAGTTCCGCGACGCCGGGCTCGACACCGAAATTGTCGAATACAAAGTCTGGATCAACTACCCGGAGGAAATCAGCGTCGATCTGGTCGCGCCCGATGGTGTGGAAATGCACGGACCCACGCGCGAGCACGTCGATCACGATCCCTTTCAAGACGATCCTCGCGTGGTCATGCCGTTCAGCGGGATGTCTCCGTCGGGCGACGCTGAAGCCGACGTAGTCTATGCCAATTACGGCACGCCGGAGGATTTCGAGAAACTGGACAAGCTGAAGATCGACGTGCGCGGCAAGATCGTGCTGGTGCGTTACGGGCAGAATTTTCGCGGCGTTAAAGTATTCATCGCGCAGGAACGCGGCGCGGCGGGCGTGATCATCTATTCCGATCCGGCGGATGACGGTTGGCGAAAGGGCGATAAATATCCTGAAGGCCCGTGGCGGCCGGATACCGGCGTGCAGCGTGGGTCGGTGGGATATATGTTCGAATTTCCTGGCGATCCGACCACTCCCGGCGTGGCGTCTGTGCCCACGCTTCCGGCGTCACAGCGGATTTCGCCGCAGGAATCGCGGCAGATGCCAACGATTCCGGTTACACCTCTGTCGTATCACGATGCCTGGCCCGTGCTGGAACACCTGGGCGGACCAGACTCGCCTCGCGAGTGGCAGGGCGCGCTGCCCTTCACTTATCACGTTGGTCCGGGGCCGGCGAAGCTCAAGATGCATCTTAAGCAGGACTACCAGTTCCGCACTCTGTGGGACGTGATCGGCCGCGTGCGTGGCGGGGAGTTGCCCGATGAGTGGGTGGTCGCGGGCAACCATCGCGATGCCTGGGTTTATGGAGCGGTAGATCCTAATAGCGGCACGGCGGCGATGCTCGAGGCGGCGCATGGCGCCGGCGAGTTGCTGAAGTCCGGGTGGAAGCCTAAACGCACGCTGATTTTCTGTAGCTGGGACGGCGAAGAAGAAGGCTTGATGGGCTCGACCGAGTGGGTGGAACAACATGAGGCCGAGCTGGCGAATGCGGCAGCGTATTTCAATATGGATGTCGCCGTTTCCGGATCGAAGTTTGGCGCATCGGCGGTGCCTAGTCTTAAACAATTTATCCGCGACGTCACCAAAGTTGTGCCCAGCCCGAAAGGTGGAACCGTCTATGAGGTTTGGGAGAAGGGAGCGCAGGCAGAGATCCTTTCGGCGCAATCTGCTACCGAGGCGGTTGTCGAAAATCATCGTCTTCCCGCGGCGCAGGGGAAGAGCGACGTGCCTGTGGGCGACTTGGGCAGTGGTTCCGACTACACGGCATTTTTTCAGCACACAGGAGTACCATCCAACGATATTAGTTCGAGCGGTTCTTACGGCGTATACCACTCCGCTTTCGATGACTTCACATGGTTCAAAAAATTTGCCGATCCGGATTTCGCCTACGAGCAAGAGATGGCGCGCGTGTTTGGATTGGAAGCCCTGCGCATGGCCGGCGCCGATGTGTTGCCTTACGACTACGACGAGTATGGGAAAGAAATTGTCGCGTACGTGGACGCGGCGCGCAAGCGTGCCGAGGATAAATTCGGCAGCCATGCACCCGACTTCAGCGCGGTGAATGCGGCGGCTCAGCACTTCGAGGCCGCCGGAATAAAAATACTGGCGAAGCAGAAGAGCCCGCCGCAGGATCCCGCACGTTTGAATCAGGCCCTGCGCGGGGCGGAGCGGGCGCTGCTGTCGTCGGAAGGGTTGCCGCATCGTCCCTGGTTTCGCCATGTGATTTATGCGCCCGGGGAATATACGGGTTATGCGGCGGTGGTAATCCCGGGCGTGAATGAAGCTCTTGATAAAGGCGACAGCGAGCGCGCGCGCCAGCAACTCGCCGTACTCGCGGCCGCGCTGGAGCGCGCGGCGAAAATCCTGGACGGGTACCGGTAAAAACCCGAATCATTGACTAGTCATCTGACTAGTCATATAATCCCATGAAAGAAGAGGTTCATCCGTGGGCACGTGGCAGTTACAAGATGCGAAGGCGCGTTTCAGCGAGTTTCTGGACGCAGCGCTCGAGAAGGGCCCGCAGATCGTGACGCGCCGCGGCGTCGAGGCCGCCGTGTTAGTTCCCATTGAGGAATGGCGCCGCATGCAGCATGCTCACCGTCCCAGCATCAAAGAAATTCTCCTCGGTCCTGGGCCCCGTTTTGACATGCGTGTTCCGAAGCGCAGGAGACGAAAGCGTAGGCCACCCATCGACTTTAGTCATCCGGACTTTAAGTGAGCCGATACCTTCTCGACACCAATGTGGTCTCTGAGCTTCGCAAAGTCAATCCGCACGGCGCGGTGGTGGCGTGGTTAGACACGCTTCGCGCAGAGCAGGTATTCATCTCGGCTGTCACGATGGGAGAGCTTCAGGCAGGGGTTGAAAGAACTCGCAAGCAGGATGCAGCCAAGGCTCGAGAGATCGAGAATTGGCTGAGCTATGTAGAAACATCATTTTCATTGTTGCCCATGGATACTGCCTGTTTTCGCGAGTGGTCACGGTTGATGGAGGGAAAGTCCCGCGCTTTGGATGCAGACGCCATGCTCGCGGCGACCGCCCGGGTCCACGGCCTCACGGTAGCGACCCGCAACGAAAAAGACTTCACGCATCTCGGGGTCGGGATTCTAAATCCGTTCAAGGCCGGCGAATGACCTCCGCGCACGCACTCGGCCAGTTCCTGCGCACGCTGCCCGCCTCGGCTGCGGCGACTTTCCTGGCGCTGTTTCCGATTGTCGACCCGTTCGGCGGCGTCCCCATCTTCTTCTCGATGACTTCGACTTGGACGGCGCAGGATCGTCGTCGAACCGCGATCAAGACGGGAATTTGGGTCTTCATAATTCTGGTTACGTTTCTTTTCTTTGGGCGCTTTGTGCTGCAATTCTTTGGCATCTCGCTGCCTGTGATCAAGATCGCTGGCGGGCTGATCGTGGCCAATACGGCCTGGGGCATGGTGACATCGCATGCGCGCATCACGCCGGAAGAGAGCCACGAAGCCGAAGACAAAGAAGACATTTCTCTGACGCCGCTGGCGATGCCGCTGATGTCAGGGCCGGGTGCCATCGGCGTCGTAATGGCGCTGGCGGCGCATGTGGACAACGCAGCCGCGTATCTAGGCATGGTCATCGGCATTGCGGCCATCGCTGTGAGCGTTTCGCTTTTCTTTGGCCTGGGAGGTCCGCTAGTGCGGCGTCTGGGGCCGAGCGCGGTGGGCGCGATCAACAAGATTTTCGGCTTCCTGATTCTTGCCATCGCGGTGCAACTGGTGTGGAACGGCATGGCCGACTTCAGAAACTGAGTGGAAAAACGTGGCGGCGGACGCATTCGTCCGCCTGCGGCCGATAACGACAGAACTTTCAGAACTTTCTTTTGGAACTTCGTTCCTCCTCTCTACGTACCACCATCAGGCGCTTCCATGTCCAAGAGGTGCTTCATGTCCAAAAAGTCGCTTCTCCGTCTGGTTCTGCTGAACAAAACATTTATCGCTTGTCTTCCGCTCGTACTACTTGCGGCGGTTCCACTTTGCGCAGCCAGATCCTGGAGCAATGACTGGAACTACGAAGAGACCCACAGTGACGCTCGCGAGTTTGCCGCCGGCGGTTTCGTGCACGTGCGCCTGAGCGTTGGCGACATGCACATCAAGCGCGGAGATGCCAGCAAGATCAGCCTGCGCTACACCATCAAATCGCGCCGCGAGAAAACCGTGAAAGAGGCTACGGTGGACTTTGACGTGAAAGGCAGCGATGCCACGATCGAATTCCATGCGCCTTCCAGCAGCAACACCGAGTTTGACGTGGAGCTGGAAGTGCCGCAGAACACCAATCTCGACGTGCATGACAAAGTGGGAGACGTGACCGTGGAAGAGGTTGAGGGCGACAAGGATCTGAGCCTGGGCGTCGGCGACATTCGCGTGAACAGCGGGCACGCCCGATATCGTCTGGTCAACGCCAGCACCGGCATCGGGGAGGTCAACGGCGACGGCTACGGCGAAACCACCGGCTGGCTCGGCAAGAAGTTAAAGTATCACGGCGAAGGCAAGTACGAACTGAGGGCGCACGTCGGCGTGGGAGACATTAATTTGGAAGGGAAGTAGCGTCGCTGCCCACGGTCAGTTCACTCGCGCACCATTTGAAGTCGAACGATTTTGCCGGAGAAAATCAGCGACAATCCACGCCGCCGCTGTGATTGCCAGGTTCTGCGCGTTGCCAGCCCAGTTGAACAGCGTATGCGGATCGGCTAAGAGCCTCGGCAGCCAGACCAGCAAACCGAAGCCGACTATCATTACAGTAAGTAATTGAGATGCAAGAAGCGCGAAACGTCCGGAGAGTAGCGCGATGGCGGCTAGCGCCAGCGCAATCGTGGTCGCGATTGCCCAGAACATTTGTCCGGGAGGAATCCACTTGGGAACGAACGATGCAGTTCCAGAAAGATAAAAGAGTTGTTCCAGCGTGAAGGAAACCACGCAGATTCCGAAGAATACGTAGCCGAGACGAGCGATCCGTGTTTTCGCCGCTCCCACCGAATCCTTCCCGGCGCTCGAGTCATACACGCTCGATTCATACACGCTCGACCCATAAACGATGAGCGCGCCCGAGACCAACGAGAATTGCTCGAAAAAGTTGCCCCACGGATCGTAATTCAGCGGCTCCGCAACGATGAACGGCACCCAGAGCAGGGCAAAGACAAGGTATATGGCGCCGAGTGCGAGAGCGCCAATTCGCCTGGTTCTCGGCCATTGAATCGCAACGCCGCCGAAGATTTCGATGGCCGCGGCGAGGTAGACCAAAACATCGCGGTGAGGAACGTTGCCCAGCGCCCGGATCTGTTGCCATCCGTTAAAGTCATGCCACACCAAAGTGATGACGCCGAAGGCGATGGCAGCCAATCCGTATACGTGACGCCCGAGATAGATTCTCATAGTCTCCGTTTCTGCGCAGGCCTTGGAGTATAGACGCGCTGGAGTAAGAAGAGTAACGCTTAAGTCGACGGGACTCCCGCTCCTGATTAGATTTCAACCAAACCGTGTAGAATTTATGACGGAGCGAGACCATGGCGGCTGACAAACAACATGCCACGAACTGATCGAAAAGCTGGCTCCGAGCCAGGTGCCGGAGGCGATCGATATGCTCGAAACTTTGCTCGATCCCGTTGCGCGCGCGATTGCGAACGCTCCAGTGGATGACGAACCGGAAAACGAGCAGGAGCGTCAGGCTGTTGCCGAGTCAAAGGCTTGGTTCAACCGACGCGGAGGCAAGGGAATTCCGCACGAAGAAGTCCTCGCTGATTTTGGCCTGACTCCCGATGATTTCAAGAACAAATAAAAATAGGCGCGAAGATGAGCAAGATCGCTTGGTCGGGGGCACACGGCAAAGTGTTCCTGTGGGAACATAACGTCATCACAGTAAGAGGCATGCGAAGTTGTCATGACACGTAAGCCATAGAAAGCAAAGCGACTCGCTGGCGGCATCCTGGACTCCCGCGAATTTCTTATAGTCTTTTCGGCGCAGACGAGTCGGCGATCCACTTTTCTAACAGCTCGTGGACTTTTTCCGCTGGAACGACTCGAACAGCTTTCACATCTCGGATGCCTTCGTCAATGGCCGCGAGAGTTTCGTCGTCTTCTTTGGCTGCGAGAATATCCTTCAAGCGCTTTCGATCCGCAGCCAAGTTTGCGCGGGCATTCTCCTGCAGCTTCTGTGCGAATTCAAGCCAGTTCGTAGCCGTGGCTACAGAATACTCCGCCGCCGACGTTTTCAAACCTTCTCGATGCACGAGCCCGTGGTACCCACCCTTTCGCAGCGAACGCGATAAGGATGGGGCACCCGGCGGTTCTCAAAATCTCATTATAGATTCGCCAGGAATATGCTTCGTATTGCGAGCGGGAAGTGAGAAAATGACATTGCACCAAGTTTCCGAGAAACGGCATGGCGAAGAGGACACGCGCGGCGGAGAGAAAATGCGTACATTGCCTTCGTGTGTGCGAATCCTTAACTTCTGATCATGCTCTCCCGCAGTCTTGGTATCCCGACACAACGCCGCAGACTGTGCAACGGTGGACTGCGCCGAGCTGTCCAAGATGTAACAGCGAGCTGGGGCGGCTCGAAAAGGATCTTTTTATCCGTACTGTCTTATGCATCGATCCTCGAAAAGAAGGGGTTTCTGGGCTCGGGGCCAGGGCGCTTCGTTCTTTAGGGATCGATGCCCGTGGAGTGTCAGAATCAGAAAAAGCCTATCGAGACCGCCTGGGATCCAAGATCAGAACGGAGTTGATGCCTTACGAGGATCTCGCCAAAGGTCGCGGCGCAATACCAGGGCTAGGGCCACATGAAAATTCGCCGTGGGGAGTGCCGATCCCTTGGGCAGGACTGTCCATCCTAGCTACAAAGATTGCTCGGGTCTGCGAGCACAAGCTCAAACATAGATTTTTGGAGGTCCCTTACGGTATCCGCACGTCGGTTAGCGACGATGGCATTGTGCCCGAATTCCTTGCACCGTTTGTGGAGGTTTTCGATTTTGGTCCCGGCTTCAGGATTGCAAGAATCTCGCCCATCGAAGATCGACTCAACGTGCGTTATTGGATCTCAATCTGGGGTTCGATACATCTCCGTGCCATTATCGATTTGGAGGATGATCTCCGGAGAATGGACAGTGGTACTTCAAGCGTCGAAGGGATCACGCTACAGAACGCAATGCAAATCTCTTCCTATCTGCGCTCCCTACCCTAAAAGGCATGCGAGACTAATCGTCCCCTAGAAATTCTCTGGCCTACTTCAGCGTAACTAACCGCTCCACCAACTCCGAGTAATCTTTCTTCTCGATGCCGTGCACCTGCTTGTTATATTCGTCGACTTTCGACGAATAGTTCATCGAGCAGAATTTGGGGCCGCACATGGAGCAGAAGGCGGCTTCTTTGTAGTAGTCGTCGGGGAGAGTTTCGTCGTGCATGGCGCGGGCGGTCTCGGGGTCTAGTGATAAAGCAAACTGTTTTTCCCAGTCAAATTTGTAGCGGGCGTAGCTGAGGGCGTCGTCGCGGTCGCGAGCGCCGGGGCGTTGGCGGGCGATGTCGGCGGCGTGGGCGGAAATTTTGTAGGCGATGATGCCGTCTTTCACATCTTTTTCATTGGGTAACCCTAAGTGCTCTTTTGGGGTGACGTAGCAGAGCATGGCTGCACCGTACCATCCGATCATGGCCGCGCCGATGGCGCTGGTGATGTGGTCGTAGCCGGGAGCGATGTCGGTGACGAGCGGGCCGAGCGTGTAGAACGGGGCCTCGTAGCACAGCTCAACTTCTTTTTCGACCTGTTCTTTGATCTTGTCCATCGAGACGTGGCCGGGGCCTTCGATCATGACCTGCACGTCGTGCTCCCAGGCTTTCTTGGTGAGCTCGCCGAGAGTTTTCAGTTCGGCGAACTGGGCTTCGTCGCTGGCATCGGCGACGCAGCCGGGGCGCAGGCCGTCGCCGAGAGAAAAGCTAACGTCGTACTTCTTGAAAATCTTAACGATGTCGTCGAAGCGGTCATATAAGAAATTTTGTTTGTGGTTGTAGGCCATCCATTGCGCAAGGATTGCGCCGCCGCGGCTTACGATGCCGGTAATGCGCTTCGAAATCAGCGGCAGATACTGAATCAGCACGCCGGCGTGTATGGTCATGTAATCGACGCCCTGCGCGGCTTGCTCTTCGATCACTTCGAGCATCACTTCGGCGTTCAAGTCTTCGACGCGCTTCACGCGGGCGATGGCTTCATAGATCGGAACGGTACCGATCGGAACCGGCGAGTGCCGCAGAATGGCCTCGCGAATTTCGTGAATGTTGCCGCCCGTCGATAAATCCATCACTGTGTCAGCGCCGTAATGCACGGCAGTGTGCAGCTTCTTCAACTCCTCATTCACTTCCGACGTGACGGCCGAGTTGCCGATGTTGGCGTTGATTTTGCACAGCGACGCCACACCAATCGCCATCGGCTCCAGCTCGGGATGGTTGATGTTGGCGGGAATAATCATTCTTCCGCGGGCCACTTCGTCGCGCACCAGTTCCGACGTCAGCTTTTCTTTGTGGGCGATGAACGCCATTTCTTCGGTGATCACGCCCTGGCGGGCGTAATGCATCTGGGAAAAGTTGCCGCTGGTATTTTCTTTCTTGCGGCAGGCGAGCCACTCTGCGCGCGGTTGCGGGATGCTGTATCCGTTGCTGCCATTGCCATTAGGGAAAGTCATAATCAGTGCGGCCTCTGCGAATCTGTAAGTCTTGATTATAAACGCGCCCGTCGATTCGAATGAGCGTGCGTAGGGGCGGACGCATTCGTCCACCCGGCAAGCGCCGAGACTGCTGGCAAGAATCGGCGAATGCCGCCGGACGAATGCGTCCGCGGCCACGCGAGCAATTGCGCAGAGACTTTGTTCTTGACTCTCCACGCACCATTTTGTAGTCTTGTCAAGACAAGTTCGCTCTTCAGCTTGCTGTCGGGCGAACCTGAATTTCATGCAGAGTGGCTGAGGGACGAGCCCTATGACGCCACGGCAACCGAACCGGGATCATATATCCCGGCTGACTGGTGCCAACTCTCTCCTGGAAACAGGGAACATGGGATTCGGCAAGCGCGCTGTATTTGCTTTCCGATAGCCTCTTTTCCTATTTCCCGGAAAAAGAGGCCTTTGCTTTTTAGGCCACTTTTTCGGGCTCGTACCCAGCTATTCGCAGCTTGCAGCAGAAAGCGAGTAGCAACATGTCTCACGCCGATCTTCATTACGAACTGCGGTGCCGCGAATGCGGACGGACCTGGGGGAACCAGCCCCGCTCCATCTGCGACGATTGTTTCTCCCCCTTGGAAGTGGCTTACGACTACGACGCCTTGCGCGGACATTTTGACCGTGAGCGCATTGCCCAGCGGCCACCGAACATGTGGCGCTACTCCGAGCTTTTACCTCTGCCGCACGGATATGAACCGCGGCTGCCGGTCGGCTTCACTCCGCTGCTTCAGGCTCCGCGTCTGGCGGCGCAATTGAGTAGGTCATCTTCAGATACGGCCGCGAGAGGGACGGCCGCGAAGAACCTCTACATCAAGAACGACGCCGTCTGTCTGCCGACTTTAAGTTTCAAAGACCGCGTGGTCGCGGTCGCGCTCTCGCAGGCGAAGGCTTTCGGCTTCGACACCGTCTCGTGTTCATCGACCGGAAACCTGGCCAACGCCGTTGCTGCCCACGCCGCGCGCGAAGGATTGAAGGCGTGGATCTTCATCCCGTCCGATCTTGAGCCCGCGAAAATTCTGGGTACGAAGGTCTTCGGCGCCAAGGTCGTCCGCATCGCCGGCAACTACGATCAGGTCAACCGGCTGTGCTCGCAGATCGCCGACGAGCATCGCTGGGGTTTCGTCAATGTTAACTTGCGGCCTTACTATGCCGAGGGATCGAAAACTGTCGGCTTCGAAATCGCCGAGCAACTGGGCTGGCGCCTGCCCGATAACGTCGTCTGCCCTATGGCCGGCGGGTCGTTGATCGTCAAGATCAAGAAGGCGTTTGAAGAACTCGTCAAGCTCGGACTGGTCGAGCACAAGGAAGTGAAATTCTTCGGCGCACAAGCTACGGGATGCTCTCCGATTTCGACTGCGGTCAAGACCGGCAGCTCTGAGATCGAGCCCCAGAAACCGTCGACCATTGCGCGCTCGCTCGCCATTGGCAATCCCGCCGACGGACACTACGCCATCAAAGCCATCAAAGGCAGCGGCGGATGGAGCGAAGATGTCAGCGATCCGGAAGTGATCGATTCGATCAAGCTGCTGGCGGAATCGGAAGGCATATTCACCGAGACTGCCGGAGGAGTGACGGTCGGCTGCGCGGGCAAACTCTATCGCCAGGACCGCATCCTGCCGGAAGAGACCACCGTTCTTTGCATCACCGGCAACGGGCTCAAGACGACCGACGTTTTTGCGGGCGTTTACGAGACCGAGCGGGCGATTGCTCCGAAGCTGACGGAGTTCGAGAACTACTTGCAGCGATCGCTGAAGACGACCGACATTCCTGGAGTGATTGCCGAAGCGGTGGGAGCGTAAACATGCCGATCACCGTGCAAATTCCGACGGCGCTACGCCGCCACACCGACGGCCTGAAGTCGATTACCTGTGTCGCGTCGAACCTTGGAGATTTGTTTTCCGTGCTCGACGAAAAATTTCCCGAGCTGAAGCCCCACCTGCGCGACGACCAGGGCCAGATTCGCCGCTTCCTGAATGTTTACGTAAATGAAGAAGACATACGCTTTCTCGGCGGTGCGGGATATGCGTTTCAGGAAGACGACGAAGTTTTGCTGGTGCCCTCGATCGCAGGCGGCACCATCACGTAGCCCCGGACGCATTCGTCTGGGGAAAAGCATGGTGCATTCGTTGCGGACGGACGAATGCGTCCGCCGCCACGTGGGCGTTGCTATGGGGCTGGGGCCGTGACCTGCCCCGTCGAGAGATGCAACTCTTTCGTGCGCTCCACCACCCACTGCGGAAATTGTGGAGCGCCTTGCGGAATCTTGCCTTGTGTAATTGCCCAATGGTCGAGCCATCCCGTGCCTTCTTCCCCCACATAGGTATCGGGCAGGCTGTAGGCGGGATCGCTGAGCGCGTCTTCGAGGGTGATGAAGCGATAACCGCGCTTGCGCAGAACGTCGAGCAATTCGCCGACGTGATCGGCTTCCAGGTTGCTGGCGTGCAATAGCAGAATCTGTTTCGGTTCGTAGCCGACGATCTTCGCGGAAAGCTGTTCAGAGTATGCGAACACCGCGTCGTGATACGCGAGATATTCCTTCACGATCTTTGTTTCGAGATCACCATCATTTCGCTTTTTCGCGTCTTCGTAGAGTCCGGCGAACATCCAGTCCCAGCCGTCGAGTGTAATGGGAGCGATGCGGTAGCCGCGCTCTACAAGAAATGCCTCGGCCTCGCGCCGCGTCTGCAGGTCGCGTCCGGTATCGAGATAGGGATGGCGGAAATACCGCAGTTTCATTTTCCGCTGCGCCAGCAGTATGCGAGTCACGCTTTCGCCCTGGATGACGTCGTCCTCCCACGCTTTCAGTCCGACCTGGTTTAGCGAAGCGTGACTGAAGGTATGATTTCCCAGTTCGAAACCATAGTCGAGCCACATTTGAAGCGCCTTGATGCGCTCATCGACTTCTCCGGTTTTATAGAGCTTCTTCTCGTTTACGAAGCCGACTGCGGGAACTTTCCGATCGCGCAACGTGGTCAACAGCTTGGTTGTCATCGCCGTGATGTCGGCGGCGGGCAGACGATCGGCCATACCCGCGGGAAGGTCGTCGATCGTGACCGCGACCTGGCGGTCTGGTTTGGCTGCCTGGCTTATGGCGACGGCACACAATAATAGAAGCAAGCAGGCAGCGGCGAGCAGAAGGAACCTGTTCATCTAGAGCCCTCTTTGGCGCAAGTGTGAATGCGAAGAGGTATTAGAACATGGCCGACGTTCCTTTAGCTGGATGCGGCCGGCCGGAAACTGGAAAAACAGTTGGTGCAATCGGCTCGCAGGAGTATAATCTAACTAACTAGTTAATTAGCGATTTCCGGGGCAAATTATGGCTCGTCTATTTCATCGCCGTCATGCATTGCACCGCCGCATGGGATCCCGCGGGCAGCCCGAGGAGAGCCGCGCGGCCATTCTCCACGCGGCCGCCGCGGAGTTTGCCGAACACGGCATCGCTGGAGCTCGCACTGACGCCATCGCCGGCGAGGCCGGGGTCAACAAGGCCCTGCTCTACTACTACTTCAAAGATAAAGAAACGCTCTACGGCGCGGTGCTCGACGACGCGTTCTCCGGACTGAAAGACAGCGTGTTCCGTGTGCTTGACGGCGACCTGCCGCCGCGCCAGAAGATTCTTGCCTACGCCGGCGCGTACTTCGATTTCATCGCGTCTAACCAGCTTTATCCTCGGCTGATGCAGCGTGAGATGATGCGGGCACGCGAAGGCCAGTCGCAGCACATCGACAAGATCGTCAAGAACTATATCCAGCCAATTTTTGTGCGGGTGGGCGAACTGATGCGAAAAGGAATCTCTGCCGGCGAATTTCGCGCGGTCAAGCCCGAGCATTTTGTGCCGTCAATGGTCGCGATGATCGTTTTTTATTTCAGCAGCGCTCCCATGATGCAGAAGATTGTTGGGTTTAACCCTCTGACGCCGGAGCGGATCGCGGAGCGACGCGCTTCGGTGCTCGATTTCATTTCTGCCGCCTTGTTTGTTCCAGAGCGTTTATCTCCGGAACTGGGCTTAAAGCGAACGTCACGCAAGGAGCACGCTCATGAGCGCGCGTAACCGTTTTCTCATCCTTCTCGGAGTCATCTTCGCGATTGCCGCGACCTACTACTTTTTCTCGGTCGACCATTCCAAGGATCTGGTGCTGATCGGCACGGTCGATGCAAACCAGGTGATAGTAAGCGCGCAGGTCGAGGGCCGCATCCAGAAACTGCTGGTGGACGAGGGAACTCCGGTTAAGGCCGGAGATCTGATCGCCGTGCTCGACCCCTCGGAACTTGCGGCGCAAGAAGCCGCATCCACGGCCACAATCGCGAGCCTGCAACACAAAGTTACCGAGATGCAGGCCACCGAACTATCGACAACCGGCTCGACTTCGAGCGATGTGGCCAACGCGCTGGCCAAGCTGTCGTCGGCGAAGGCGCAACTGCTTCAGGCCAAAGCTGCGCTCGATCGCACTGAGAGCGACAGCCGCCGCGCCATTGCATTGGCCAAAGCGGGCGTGGCATCCGATCAGGATCGCGTGCAGGCCGAGACCAATCTGCAGGCTGCGCAGGCCACCGTGCAGGCTCAGCAGGAGTTGGTGAGAGCGGCGGAAGCCGATCTGAATTCGGCCATCGCGCGCACCCATCAGGCGAATGCCGCGAAGAGCACTGTCGCCTCGACCGAGGCAGATTTAAAGAATGCGGTCGCGTTGAAAAATCAAGCCGCGGTCCGCCTGGGTTACACCAATGTGTATGCGCCGGTCAGCGGGACGGTTTCGGTGCGCGCGGCGCGGCAGGGAGAGGTTGTCAACATCGGCGCACCGATCGTCACGATCGTCGACCTGAACGACACGTGGGCGCGAGCCGCCATCCCGGAAACGTATGCGGACCACATTGGTTATGGCGATGTGCTGCGCGTGCGGCTGCCCGGTGGAACGGTGCAGAGCGGCAAAGTATTTTTTAAAGGCGTGGAAGGCGATTTCGCCACTCAGCGCGATGTGAGCCGCCGCAAACGCGATATCAAAACTATCGTGCTGAAAATTCGCATGGACAACCCCAAGGGCGCGTTCGTGCCCGGCATGACGGCCGAAGTCCTAGTATCGCCGGAGCAACTGAAGGGCACTGGCACGCAGAGCACAGCCGACGCGGGGCCACGATGATGGCGGAGTCAAATCAAAACACGAAGCACGGGGCGACATTGGAGAAGCCCGTCTACGATCCTGCGGCGCCGTCGGCCATTGAGGTCGATCATATTGTTAAAAAGTACGGCGACTTCACAGCCGTCGACGACGTTTCATTCAGCGTGAAGGAAGGCGAAATTTTCGGCCTGCTCGGTCCGAACGGGGCAGGGAAGTCAACGCTCATACGGATGATGACCACGCTCATCCCGATTACCGCGGGGCACGCGCGCATCGCGGGACATGACGTTGCCAAGGAGCCAAATGCCGCGCGCCGCATGATTGGGGTGATTCCACAGGCGCTCACCAGCGATCTGGATCTGACTGTCGAAGAGAATATGAATATTTATGCCAAGCTCTACGACGTGCCAGCGAAAGAGCGGAAGAAGTCGATCGATGAGCTGCTTGAGCTGGTTGATCTGACCAAGTGGCGCGATGCGGCCACGAAGACGCTCTCCGGCGGAATGCGGCGGCGGCTCGAGATTGCGCGCGGTCTGGTCCACCATCCCCGGATATTTTTTCTCGATGAGCCGACCACCGGACTCGACCCCGTATCCCGCGTAGCGGTGTGGGAGATGCTGGGCAACATCAAAGAACATCGGCAACTGACGATTCTGATTACCACCCACTACATGGATGAGGCTGACCGCCTGTGCGATCGCATCGCTATCGTCGATCACGGCAAATTGGTGGCGCTCGACGCGCCCAGCGCTCTTAAGGCCAGCGTGCCGGGATCGAACGTGATTGAAGCACAGTTCGAAAATCCTCCGGCGGATTGGCAGCAAAAACTGGGCGCGCTCGATGAAGTGACGTCGGTGCAGCATGAGGGCGCGGGGATGTATCGCGTACTGACCGGCAACGGTTCGCACACGACGACCCAATTGGTAGAAATGGCCGTCCAGAGCGGAGTTGCGGTGAAGTCGCTTTCGGTGCAGAACACTACGCTCGACGACGTGTTCGTTCACTACACCGGGCGGCAACTGCGCGACGAACTGCAAAAAGCGTATGCGTTCGTAATGCCGCAGCGGCCGGGGTTGCAGCCATGAATCGAATGATGGCGATTGTCGAGCGCGAGATGCGAAAATTCTTCCGCTCGCCGGCGCTGATGCTGGCATCGATGATTTTCCCGCTGGTGCAGTTGATCATTCTGGGCAATGCGTTCGGCGGAAAGATTCACGATGCCCGCGTCGCCATCGTCGACCAGGACGGTGGTCCGCAGGCCGTGCGAGTCCGGGAAGCATTCGATTCCGTTCGCGCCAACATCCGCACCTTCGTGCCCATCGAGTACGACAGCGAACGGCAGGCCCAGGAAGATGTGCGCAACGGCAAACTGGAAGGCGCGGTGATTATCCCGCCGCAGTTTTCGCGGCGCGTGTACGAGGAGAACCATCCCCGCATTGCGTTGGTCGTCGATAACAGCGACAACTTCATGAGTTCGGCGGTCGAATCGGAATTAACCGACCTGACCAACTCGCTCAACCAGCCCACGGTCTCGCCCCGCATTCTGCAGCAGACGGCGCTCGACATTGTCGAACTTTATCCCTACATCGAGTACATGAAATATCTGCTGCCGGGGTCGCTGGTGCTGGCCATGTTCGTCTCGGTGATGATCGGCGGCGGCATGCTCTACATCGACGACAAAGCGCGCGGCGTGCATGAAGGCTACCTGGTCACGCCGATCACGAAGCTCGAACTCGTGCTGGGACTGAACCTCGCGGGCGCCATCAAGGCCGTGATGACGGGCGTGATCATCGTTGCCATCGGCTCGATGATGGCGGGCGTGGGCACGATTTTCAATCCCGTAACCGTGATCGGACTGCTGATCATGATCGTGCTGACTTCGCTGGCCTTTAACACAATGATGTTCTTGCTGATGGTGCGCATTGAAGATCCGCTCGTTCCGCGGGCGATGTTTGGCATTCTCAACACGCTGCTATTCTTTCCCAGCGGCTCGGTCTATCCCATTCAAGCCTTTCCGCCGTGGCTGCGCGCGATTGCGAAATGCGATCCGTTCACCTACGCAGTCGACGGTTTCAAGTGTCTGCTGCTAAAAGAAACAACGCTCTCCGCGGTCTGGGGAGACATGCTGTTTCTCTCGATCTTTGCTGCGGTCACGTTGGGCGTTGCGATTCCGTTGTTCAAGCGAACCCTATAGAAGAATTGAGTAATTTGGGAAATTTGATAATTGGGTAATTGAAAACCGATCCCGCCGGTTTTCAAAATTACACAATTGCTAAATTACTCAATTTCTCAATCGTCCTGCCTAATTTTCGGGAACTTTTAACTTATTGCCTGTGTCCGTTATGCTAGAGAGGTATGACACTTCTGGATGCCCAAGAGTTCGATCTGGAAAGAGCGCGTAAGCGCAGAAACCGAATCATTTCTGCGATCGTGATCGTGTTACTTGTAGCCGGCTTGCTATGGTGGTTTCGCTATTGGCCGGAAGAACACGTGGCGCGCCAGTTCTTTAGCGCGCTGCAAAAACAGGATTACAAGTCCGCCTATGGCATCTGGATGCACGATCCGCAATGGGCGCAGCATCCTGAACAGCACGCGAAATATCCGTTCAATGAGTTCTATCAGGACTGGGGACCGGGCGGGCAGTGGGGCCTGATCAAGACGCAAAAAGAATACGGGGTCAGCGCTTGCCCCGGCGGCGGGAGCGGCGTCGTTGTGGATTTCGTGGTCAACGACCGCACCGAACACGCGCAGGTCTGGGTCGAGAAGTCGGATAAGACGCTGAGCTATCCGCCCGGGCCTTGCGAGCTGGTTTTCCGGTAGGCGATACGATGGCGGCTACGCCGGCGCTTTTGCAAGCGACGCCATGGTTTTCGTAAGAGTTGCCTCGTCGCTCACATTCAGGCAGGTTTTTGAGCGGTCGATCTGCCGCATTAATCCGCACAGAACTTTTCCCGGCCCCACCTCGATGAATGTCTGCACACCTTGCGCAATCAGCAGGCGCATGCATTGCTCCCACTTCACCGATCCCGTAACCTGGCGCAGCAGCGTGTCGCGGGCGCGGAGATCGTCGGTCACCAGTTCGGCATCTACGTTGCACGCGACCGGGTAGACCGGCTTCTGCATTTTGAGATGATTCAAATCGCCTGCCAGACGATCCTGTGCGGGCTTCATGAGCGAACAATGGAAAGGCGCGCTGACGGGAAGCAATTTGGCGCGCTTGGCGCCGCGCTCGTCGGCCAACCTCGCGGCGCGCTCGACGGCGCCCATGCTGCCGGAAATGACGATCTGTTCCGGCGAATTGATATTGGCCAGTTCGCAGACTTCGCCCTGCGCCGCATCCTGGCAAACGACAGAGACTTTCTCCAGGTCCATGCCCAGGATGGCGGCCATCGCGCCCACACCCACCGGCACGGCGCTCTGCATATATTTGCCGCGATTGCGCACTGTACGCACGGCATCTGCAAAACCGAATGTGCCGGACGTCACGTGCGCGGAATATTCGCCGAGACTGTGCCCCGCGACAAAGCAGGGCTTCGACATCCGGGACTCGATTACCCGCAGCGCCGCAATCGACACAGTCAAGATTGCCGGTTGAGTAATTTCGGTCAACCGCAGCTGATCTTCCGGGCCCTCGAAGCAAAGGGTGGAAAGCTTATAGCCGAGTGCGTCGTCGGCTTCTTCAAATGTCTGCCGGGCCACGGGATACTTGTCGGCCAGATCCTGGCCCATGCCGACGGCCTGCGAGCCCTGGCCGGGGAAGAGGAATGCGATGGCGTTTTCTGTCATGAATTCGAGTAGCGCCGCCGTACCGGCGGCTGTCCGGCGGGCGTCCTCGCCCGCCGCGCGGTAGGCGCCACGCCTTCAAAATCTTTAACAGATCGTTTGCTGCCTGCACCGAGGGCGAGACGCCCTCGGGACAGCCGCCGGGACGCTGGCGCTACAAAACCTTAGCCCGGCTGCGGCATTGCTGCTTCTACCGGCGCCGGATGCACCGCTGCTAGTCCGCGTTCGATCGATCCGTTAATGCCGCGTTCGGAAAATTCTGCCGCCACGCGCACGGCATTCTTGATGGCGTTGGCATTCGACGAGCCGTGCGTGATGATGCACGCGCCCTTCACGCCCAGCAGTGGCGCGCCGCCATATTCGGTGTGATCGAGGCGCTTCTTAAAATCGGTGAAGGCGCTGCGCGAGAGCAGCGCACCCACTTGTCGCGTGATCGTCGCCTTCAGCGATTCTTTAAGCGCCGTGCGCACGAGGTTGGCCACGCCCTCGGAAATTTTCAATGCAACATTGCCTACAAATCCATCGGCCACGATGACGTCGACTTGGCCGTTGTAAAGATCGCGCCCTTCCACATTGCCCACAAAATTCAGCGGAAGCTGCTTGAGCAACTGAAACGATTCGCGCGTGAGTTCGTTGCCTTTGCTTTCCTCTTCGCCAATGGAAAGCAATCCGACGCGTGGACCGTGAGTAGCGGACTTCTTTCTGAACACGGTACTGCCAACTCTCGTATTCCCAAACATGGCGCGAAAATAAATATCGCCCATCACGGCGAACTGTTCGAGATTCTGCGGTGTGCAGTCAACGTTCGCGCCCACGTCGAGCAGCATGGCGGGATTTCCCGGGGCAGTGGGGAATACCGCGGCCAGCGCCGGCCGATCGACGCCCGGAACCGCGCCCAGCACGACTTTCGCCGTGGCCATGGCCGCTCCAGTGTTTCCCGCGGTAACGAAACCTGCGGCCTGACCCTCGCGCACCATACGCAGGCCGACGCGCATGGAGGAGTCGCGCTTGGCGCGAATCGCCTCCACTTTGTCTTCCATGGTAATGAATTCGCTGGCGTGGACGATTTCAATGGCCAGGCGAGCCGCCGAAGGATGGCGATCCAATTCCGCCTTGACGACAGCTTCCGGGCCGACCAGCAGCACCCTGACGCCGTAATGACGCGACGCCAGAATGGCGCCCTCAATCTCCGGCTTGGGAGCGCGGTCCGAACCCATTGCATCCAGCGCGATCACGCTAGGCATGGCGTCTTTGAGCTAGCTGGCTTCTTTGACGTCGAGAACTTCACGACCTTTATAGTACCCGCACTTAGCACAGGCGCGGTGCGGCATTTTTTTCTCATGACAGTTCGGGCACTCGGACAGGCTGTGGGCTTTGAGAGCGTCGTGCGCGCGCCGTGTGGAAGTGCGTTTCTGGGAGTGTCGTCGTTTCGGATTAGGCATGGTATTGAATTCCTCTCAAGAAAGCTGTCAGCTCTCAGCTGTCAGCCCTCAGCTAAAACTCTTGAACCTGAATAAGATCTGTCGACTCCCGCGGATAAGAATCTAGTTTCTATCGGGACTCTAGAAAATTTAGCGGAAACAATTTTCGACTGAAAGCTGACGGCTGATAGCTGACGGTTTTTCAGTGCTGCAACTTCTCGCGAATTTCTCGTAACGCCGTCCATCGCGGATCTTCGACCGCGACCGCGCAGGAACATTGTTCCTCGTTCAAATTGGTCCCGCAGTGTGGACACAGGCCGCGGCAATCCTCGCGGCACGTAACTTTCAACGGCAACGCCAGCAGCACCTGTTCGCGCAAAACATCTTCCAGCAGAATGCCGTCGCCTTGATAATAGCCGATCTCGGCCTCGGCGTCGGTAACCGAAAGCTCGTCGCGTCCTGCGTCGGCCCCGAGCGGTCGATAGAGCAACTCGAAGTCGCGGGCAATCTCTTGCCGTACCGGTTCCACGCAGCGGGCGCATTGCAGTTCGAGCCCCGCGGTCAGGCGCCCCCTCAGGCGTATGTCCGTTATTACCTCATGCTTACCGTGATGCTCTTCGACCACCTCGGCGTGCCCTACGGCCTTCAGTGGCGTGATCTGCCGGGCTTCGCCTCCCAGGTCGAGGACATCGGGCTGAAACTCCTCCTCAAAATCAAGCGGATGAGCTTCCAATTCTTTGATGTCGAGGAACATTGCGAAACCTCCGCGCCCATGTTGCCAGCCTATCGCATCTTCCAGGCCCGCGGAAGCACGCCAAGAGGCGCAAGTACCGCAAGGAGCAAGACTTAGGATAAAACGCGAAGGGAGAGAATGTCAAGAAAAACGGGGTGGGCTTCGGCCTAGGAAAGTGCTAGACTGTCCCTAGGGAGGCCCTATGCCAACGCTGTATGTCGAAAACGTACCAGTGGCCGTGTACAAAGCGCTACGCGAACGTGCCCGGAAAAACCGGACGTCGATTGCGGCGGAAGTGATCGACCTCCTTGAGCAGAACGTTCCTACCGCCGAAGAATTACGGCGTCGGCGAGAGTTCGCTCGAAGAATGAAAGAACTATCTTCGCGCGAACCGCTCACACCTGGCCCGTTTCCTTCCGCTGAAGAAATGATCCGCGAGGATCGCGAGCGGTGAGGAAGTTTGTCGTCGACGCGAGCGTTGCCGCGAAGTGGATGCTGCCCGCCAAGGGCGAATTACTCCGGCCGGAGGCGTATCGATTGCTGGATTCCTACGGAGCCGGCGAAGTCGGGCTCTTGGTGCCCGACATTTTCTGGGCAGAGTGCGGGAACATTGCCTGGAAGGCGGTCCGGCAGCAACGCTTTTCTCGCGCCGAGGCCGAACTAGCGATACTCTTGATGACACAGCGCGCGATCCCAACCATCCCGTCGGCAGAGCTCTTGTCTAAAGCCCTAACCATCGCTTTCAACTTCGGCCGGTCAGTTTACGATTCTTTGTACGTAGCTTTGGCGGTGCAAGCTGAAAGGCAACTGATCACCGCCGACGAAAGCCTGGCGAATGCACTCGCTGCCCACTTGCCGGTGAAATGGCTGGGCGCGCTCTAACCTAATCACCCAGCTGCAGCACCTCGATCGTCCGGCTTGCCGATTCCTCGAAAATCATCTTTCTGTCGATTTCCGGCGTGCTCTTGGCCAGCCGGTGCGGAATCAACCACGCCAGGAATGCGACCGGCACCAGACTGATCATGCGCAACGGTTCACGCAGAGCCGTTGCTTCAAACTCAGACGTCGATAGCGCGTAGATCAGAAATCCGAAACCGAACGATAGCAGGATCACGATGGAATGCTGCTTGAACAGCGGAAGCGTGCAGGTAAACGGAAGCTTGCGGAAGCGAACCAGAAGAATATTCGTCAACAATACCGCCCAGGTTCCCACAAGCAGCGTGTGCAGGGACGCAATCAGCCAGCCTTCGAGGTAAGCGTAGACGGGAAATGCGATGAAAAAAACGCAAGGCAATACGAAGGTGAGAATTACGTTTCTGGCCAGCCGCTCGCATTCCCGCTGATCGGAATCGATCATTAATTGGAAGAGCCAATTGGCGCGCAACTCCACTGGAAGTTCGAAGACAAGCCGCAACCCAGCAACAACCAGAAATGTAAGGATAAATGGGATGGAGAGAGCGTCGGGCGAGAGCGCAGCCTGCCGTGCCGAGGTCGCATTCTCTGTGGCGTCCATGAGAGCTTGTGAAGACAGCACCAGGCCCAGGCCTGCAACCGCAGTCATAACCAGGCGGTGGGCCTCGCTGCGGCGCAGAGTTTTCCAGACGAAAGAAAAGCCGCCGATCTGGAACGCGGTTCGCAAGAGCAGGCGCGACAGATGTCCTAAAATCGAGTCGCCCGCGTCCGCCCTGCGGTTGCGGCCCGGAGCCGAGACGGACTCGGTTAACTCGGAGATGCGAACGAAGTGGCGCCGATAGCCCGCGACATAAGCACAAAAAGCGACCACCACTACTCCGCCGATGAGCGGAAACGTCAGTCTCGCCAATTCGATCATGGCCGGAGTGGCGCGCCCGCGCATCCACTGACACAGTCCCAAAAACCAGCACGAGGGCAGGAGGAACGCCCACCCGGGTGCATTTCCGCGCAGATGCCGTAGCGAGTTTGGAACCGCCGCCGTAGTGCAAAGCAGCGCAACCAGATAAATCACGACCAACCCGCGGGCATAGGCGGATCCTCGCCGAAAGGCAGACGGAGGCAGCATCGCCATCAGCAGACCCAGCACTGAAAATACTGCGAAGAACGAGAAAAGGCTCGAGAGCAAAACTCCGATGGCATGCACGGCCCCAAATTTCACGAAAAAGAAAAACTTCATTTGCGTCGCCGCCACCACAGCGGGGAATAATATGCAGGAAACGGCGTTCACATCAAATGCAACCAAGCCGCCGAGAAATACCACTGCAACGAGGTTTGCGAAAAAAATGGTCCGGGTGGCAATCGGCAATGGCACCAGATTGATGTAGTCGCGGCGGTCCGGAAAAATGGCGTCCCAGCGCCACACGGCGACCGCGCCGGTCACCGTCATCGAAAGCACGATAAAGAAATACTCGTCGGGAAGCGCAGCCTGCAAAACATCGACATTGGTAATGCCGCGTAGCCACTGCGCGAAGGTCCCGTATTTGT
The DNA here is from genome assembly GCA_036500765.1 of Candidatus Sulfotelmatobacter sp. NCBI lineage: Bacteria > Pseudomonadati > Acidobacteriota > Terriglobia > Terriglobales > Candidatus Korobacteraceae > Candidatus Sulfotelmatobacter > Candidatus Sulfotelmatobacter sp. The sequence continues at coordinate 55,616 of DASYBM010000015.1, read as the reverse complement.
CCAAGAGCAACAGCGATACAAAACCGCCGGGCATCGCCAACATTGTGAGCACCAATCCGACGCCCAGGTCGAGCCCTTCCGCGTCGGCGTCTCCACTGCCGCGAAAGATGCGCGCGAGGAAGAGCTCCACGAGTCGCAGAAACGGGCGTTCCCGGTAGTAATCCCACCAATGCCGAAGAATTTCGAACGGCGACGTCATGCTGCCCTCATCTGCATCACGTCCACAATATTACGCGCGACCGAGACCGTGTCTACTTCGTCCACTAGATGCAGGAACGTGTTCTCGAGCGACTGGCCCAGGATCTGTCCGATGTTGGCCACGGAATCTTGTGCGATTACGACTCCTTTTCGGAGAATCAGCACATCGGAGCAGACCTTTTCCACGACCTCCAGCATGTGCGAGCAATAGAACACGAGTTTTCCCTGTTGCCCCAATTCCTGCACGAGGTTCTTGAAGATCAGCGCGGAGGTCACGTCCAGCCCGGAGAGCGGCTCGTCAAAAATGAAGATCTCGGGATTGTCCATGATCGCGGCAATCAGCAGCAGGCGCTGCCGCATTCCCTTGGAATACGAACTAATGCTGGCATGGCGGCTCGGATGCAAGGAGAACAACTCAAGCAGGGAATCGATTTTAATAGGGAGACGTTTGTGATCCATCCCGCGCAAAATGCCGATCAGTTCGAGATATTCCCAACCGCTTAAGTACGGATAAAGATGGGCCTCTTCAGGGACATAGCCTAGACGCTTGCGGTAAGCCGCCAGGTTGTCCTGGATATCGTGACCCGCGAAGAGAACTGCGCCTCGCGTAGGCTGCAATAATCCCGTTAGCATTTTTACAGTCGTGCTCTTGCCGGAGCCGTTGGGGCCGAGGCATCCGAGCACCTCGCCGGGCCGCAGCGAAAATGACAAGTCCTGCACGGCCGGCAGCGAGGCATAACGTTTGGTCAGGTGCACGGCTTCGAGCATTTATTACCTCGAGCGGCGAAGTGCTGGATGTCAGAGCGAGAGAGACTCCAACGTCGAGACTCTGGTATTGCTTAGACACCGGACGACCGAACTGAGTTCCGGTGAACGAACTTACTTCCCGTCCGGCATCTTCAGGCCGAGTGCGTGCACGGTGACTTCATCCAGCTTGGCGCCCGACTCCCGGTTCGTGACCACGCCGAAGCTGCCGGAATAGTCCCACATGGCCCAGCCAATGTTGTGGCGTTCGAGCGAGGTACGCACGTCAGTAATCCATTGCGCGCGGTCCTGCGGATCGGAAAAATTCCGGAACACGCCGAATTCGTTGCAGGTGAGCGGCACGCCGTGTTGTTTGGCCCAATCCGCAGCCTGATTGATTTCGGCCTCAACGCGCGCAGCGTCCCAGTGATCCTGCCCGTAACGGATTACCTGCATGCGATCGCGCGGTTCGGGCACGAGCGTGGCCACCTGTGCAGCATTTTCCGGCGACGACGGATAGTGCAATCCCTTCAGCCAATGCCAGTAATACGCGCCCCAGGTCGCGCCCTGATGCGTGAAAATGTGTGGCTCATAAAAGTGGAAGACGTAAATAACGTTGGGATCGGGCAGGGGTTCAAGAAATACGAGGTCGTCATCGTCGTCCCAGCGCGCGCCCGCGGCGATGATGGTGTGCGAAGGCGCGCCGCGCCGAATCGCCGCTGCCAGCTTGGCTTCGACGCCATACCAGCGATAAGCATCGCGCATCTCGGGTTCGTTCAGAATTTCGAAGAACACGCGCTCTGGATCCCACGACGCATAATGTTGCGCGATCGTGTTCCAGAAATCCGCGAAACGCGCGACAAAGTCGTCTTCCTTTGACAATCGCTCCTTAAAATCGGAGTTGGGATGCATGTCGATCTCGACCGCAAGCCCTGCGTCGAGAATCATTCTGACTGCTGCGTCCAGATAACCGAAATACTCTGCGCCGCCGTTGCCATTCCGCATGGCGTCCATCATAGGCTGTGGATTCACACTGAGCCGCACATGATCGAAGCCGGCAGACTTGATCAGCGCAATGTCCGACGCCGTGGTCCAGCTTTGAAAATGTTCTGTCGTGTATCCCTTAGGATCGTAGACCTGCGCGAACCATTCGCTCAGATTGATGCCATGGCGAATGTGCGCCAGGCGTGCAGTTGGCACGAAGGATGCCGGTGTACTTTGAGCGAAAGAAACGGAAACTAGAAATATAACGGCAATCCACTTGCCCATGACTGAAGTTCTCCAGATCTACTATGCTCATGTGGCGACAGCCGCCGCGGCTGTCGGCCGTGTGCGGCCCGGTTTTTGGCGGCCAGGACCGCAATTAACTCTTGAGAACGGGCAACGTGCGAATCCGCTTCTTCGTCGCCGCATAGATTGCGTTGCACAGCGCGGGAGCAACCGGCGGAACCGACGGCTCGCCGATTCCAGTCGGAGACTCCGCGCTCGTAGCCGCATAGACTTCGACCGTGGGAGTTTCCTCCATGCGCAATGGTGCATAGTCGTCGAAGTTGCCCTGCACTACGCGGCCCTTCTCAATCGTGATCTTTGCGCGCAGCGCATTGCTCAAGCCGTAGACGATACCGCCCTGAATCTGCTGCTCGAGAATCGCGGGGTTCACCACCTGCCCGCAATCAACGGCAGCCACAACGCGATGAATGCGGGGCTGGTCGCCTTCCATCGTGATCTCAACCACCTCAGCCATGTACGAAGCGAAGCAGCCGAAGCAAGCGATGCCACGATAACGGCCGGCGGGCAGTGGCTTGTCCCATCCCGCTTTCTCGGCGGCAAGTTGCAGCACGGCGCGCATGCGGGCCGTATGCCAGGTCGTCGAGAAATATTGCAAGTCCTGATCTTTCGCGAGCAAATGAAGCCGGTATTGCACCGGATCTTTGTTCGCAGCGACCGCAAGTTCGTCGATGAAACTTTCCAGCGCGAATGCCGCTTGCAGCGCGTACACCGAGCGCATCCAGCCCAGCGGGACGGGCGTTTCCGCGAGCACGTAGTCGATTGAGTAGTTGGGGATTCCGTAGACCGGTCCGGCTTCGTCGGGCAGATCGGGATCCACTCCGTTCGGCGTCGGCTGACCTTTCTGTCCGCTGATTGACGGCGAGATAAGGCGATGAGTCAGCGCAACTGGAAATCCGGAACCATCCAGCGTGGCGCGGAGTTGATGCAGGCTCGCGGGACGGTAGAACGAAAACCGCATGTCGTCTTCGCGTGTCCAGATCACTTTCACCGGAGCGTTAATTGCTTTCGATACCAGCGCTGCCTCGACCGCGTAGTCATGCTCGAGCCGGCGGCCAAATCCTCCGCCCATCAAAGTAACGTTGACTTTCACCTGATCGGGATCGAGTCCGATTGCGGTCGCCACCGAGTCGCGGCAATCCTGCGGCACCTGGGTCGGCGCCCACAATTCGCATTTTGCTCCCTGGAAGTGCGCGGTGCAATTGCCCGGTTCCATGGGAGCGTGCGCCATGAAGGGCAATTCATATTCCGCGGAGATTCTTCGTCCCGCAGCTTTTCCGGCATCGCCGGCGGAGAAAAGATTCGCTGGCTTTTTCGACGCGGCCTGCTTCAGCACCGCCATAACCGTCGCGGTATTCAGATCTTTGTTAGGCCCGTCGTCCCACGCAATGTTCAGTACGCGGCGCCCTTCCATCGCCCCCCACACGCTGTCGGCAACCACGGCTACAGCCGAGTCGCCGATCTTGCCCACATAACTCACGCCGGAAATCCTTTTCGATTCCTTGTCGTCGAAGCTCGACACTTTCCCGCCGATCGTAGGACAGCGCGAGAGCAGAGCGAATTTCATTCCAGGCATACGGAAGTCGATGCCGAAAACAGCTTCGCCTTTCACTTTGGCGGGCGAATCGACGCGCGCCAGCCGCTGCCCAACGATCTTGTAATCCTTGCTTTGTTTTAGAGTGACGTCGGTTGGAATGGGGAGCATCGCGGCCTTGCTGGCGAGTTCGCCATAACTCAAAGTCCGATTGGTTGCAGCGTGCTTGATGTGGCTGTTCTCCGCTGTACACGATGACCGCGGAACTCCCCAGGTCAGCGCGGCGGCTGAGATCAGCATCTCGCGTGCCGAAGCGCCGGCTTTGCGCATGGGATCCCACGTAGTGCGAACGCTCGCGCTGCCGCCGGTAGTCTGATCGCCGAAGAGCGTACTCGCTCCCGCCTGCTCGATTTCGATCTGCTTCCAGTCGGCCTCCAATTCTTCGGCGAGGATCATAGGCAGCGCGGTACGCACGCCTTGCCCCATCTCGGAGCGCGCGACCACGATTGTCACTTTATTGTCAGGCGTTATGCGGAGATAGGCGTTGGGCGAGAACGTTTCTGCACGTGAGCCGTTTTTATGCGGCAGATAGAAGCCGATGACCAGTCCGGCGCCCGCCGCAACTCCGGCAGCGACGAACTCGCGACGCGAAAGCGGGCTCATCGCGCACCTCCGTTGCCGGCCGCGCGATGCACGGCCTTGCGAATCCGTTCGTAAGTTCCACAGCGGCAGAGATTGCCGTTCATGGCCTGGGTAATCTGTTCGTCAGTGGGGTTCGGTGTTTTCGCGAGCAGCGCCGCGGCCGTCATGATCTGTCCGGTCTGACAGTAGCCGCATTGCGGAACTTCTTCGGCGATCCAGGCCTGCTGGAGCACGTGCAGGCCATTGGCTCCAAGGCCCTCGATCGTGGTCACGTTTTTGCCGGCGACCTGCGACACGGGTGTAGAGCAGGAGCGGATGGGGCTGCCGTCAACGTGAACCGTGCAGGCTCCGCATAATCCGGCGCCGCAGCCAAATTTTGTTCCAGTGAGTTCGAGTGTGTCGCGAAGAACCCATAGCAGAGGAGTTTCCGGTGAGACGCTGACTTTCTGTTCACTGCCGTTAATGCGGAGTGTGAGATCGGCCATGTGGGTCCAGTGATGGAGTTGAGAAGCTGGACAACATGGTACTGAACCCGCGGGAAAATAGAAACGGCGCAATTACCGGCCTGTTCAGCCCGCTACCATAATTATCAATTATCCTGAGGCGGTGATGATTAGGTATACCATCGCGGTTCCGCCAATGAGCCGGTCCGCGGGAGGATAATCGTCCGAACGAGGTTAGCGAACGAGACCGAAAGCCCGACCAGAAACTACTTCAGTTGAGATAACTTCTGGGTGGCGAGTTGCGCGGCTTCAGCGCCGGGATTTTCTTTCTTAATCTGCTCGTACGTGCGCTTGGCCTCAAGCGGCTGGTTGGAGTTCTCATAAAGTTCAGCCAGCTCCAACTGTGTCGTCACTTTGCTGACCGAAGCGGTGGGCTTATTGATGAGTTCCTGATAGAGGGCTACAGCCTCTTTGGTACGATTGATTTGTCCATAGAGCGAGGCCAGCGCGGACTTGGCAACGGAGGCGACTTCGCGGTTGCCGGCGGAAATAACCTCTTTGAAATTACGCTCCGCGGCGGCGTTGTCACCCAAAGTAGCCGCCGTCACGCCCAGAAAATAGTGAGCCATATCGGCAGTACGGGTGTGCGGGTACTTCTCAACGATGGCCTGAAACTGTTTCTGCGCGGCCAGAGCGCGTTCTTTTGCCGACGTGAAGGTGGGAAAGTCGGGCTGCTCCGGTGCGCCTGAGGCGCGCAGTTGCGTATCCATGGTGCGAACCCCAACCGACAAATCTAGACTGGCCTTTTCGTCCTGAGTATTCAGGTAGAACCACCCGCCGATTACGGCGGAGAGAATGATCACGATCGCGACCACGGAAATGGCGAGAGTCGAGCGGTGTTCGGCGGTCCAATGGGCGGTTTTTTCGGCGGCACCGATGGTGACGCGGCTAAAGGCATCCTGTTTCAGCTGATGGCGGGTTTCTGCGCGCACGGACTTCCCTTCTGATGGTAGCGGTAGGCTGGTCGAATCAAAGCGACGAAGCAACAGTTTAGCAGGCGCAAAATAGGGCGTCAAAGCGCGCGCCCGGGTGGGAGCATTCCGGATTGCGCAGTTGATCATCTTTGCGTTCTCTGCGCTATTTCTTAGCATCCTTTGCGCTTAGAATTTTTTGACTCTTGCAGCCCCCACAAGGAAAATCTGAAACCGCAAAGTGCGCTAAGAATTCCCGGAAAGGCCGCGAAGACTGCAAACCGGGACTGCCGGCTACTTGTTTCGGCAAATGCAGTAATCATGCCTGCAGACGCTTTCCTCGCAGCAACCGCCCTTGCGGCTTCATCAGATTCTGTGCGCTAGCGTACATCGTTCGCTGTATTGGGATGGACCATCCAAAAGCATAGGGTGATAGCAAGTTGCCTTTCCCTACTCGCCGTCCGCCGCCTCGAACGAATCGGCGCGGCCAGCAACCGCCAAAGGCATTTCTCGAGGAGGTTGCATGCCTCACGCGATTTTGATCGTCGACGATAGTGCTTTAATTCGTCACTCTATCCGCGACTGCATTGAGCGCAACACAGACTGGCTGGTTTGCGGTGAGGCCGAGAACGGTGAAGCTGCCATTGAGAAGGTCCGGCAGTTGCGTCCCGATGTTGTGATCATAGACTGGCAGATGCCGGTTATGAACGGACTCGATGCGGCCAGAGAAATTAACCGCATCCACCCGGGGGCGACCCTGCTGATGATCACCTTGCACGAATCAACGGAGCTGATCGCGACCGCACACGCCGTCGGAGTCAAGGAAGTGTTGTCCAAGACGGATGCTGTCGCCGATCACCTGCTGGCCTCGCTCCGGAACGTCTCGAGCGGCGAACTAAAGAGGGATCGGGGCGAGACATCAGGGGTTCGTGACTATTTTTGATTAGTAAGCGTGCTCGCGGTTACTTTGGCGCACTCGTACGGGCTTTCGATCGCAAAAGAATTTGCAAGTCTGCGGAGCATATAAAAACAAAAGCCGCCGATGTTTCTCGGCGGCTTTTTGTGAATGGCCCTCTCGTTACCGCGGGGCTTCTTCCAACAAACCCTGCTCGAGCTTTTCCTGGCATTCGATGCAGTGCCGCGTCCAGGGAACAGCTTCCAGGCGCTTGGCGTTGATTTCCTTGCCGCAGTGAATGCACTCGCCGAAGGCGCCTTCGCGAATGCGGGCCAGGGCCTTATCGACCATCTGGAGCAACTGGCGTTCGTTGTTGCTCTGGCTGAACAAGAATTCTTTGGTATAGGAACTGGCGGCGCGGTCGGCAATGTCCTGCGCCGTGTCCTCGTCGGCGGAGCGGCCGTCGGCCTGGGTACGGTTCACGGTGCGGCGCAACTCCTGTTGCCGCGTCTCTAAACGTTTTTTGAATGTTTCGAGTTTCTTCTTTTCCATAGGTCCGCTTCTAACTGGCTTCTAAAAAACCCCTATCAAAGTCTTAGGACGCCTCCATTCGAAGGCGTCCCCTGGCAATAAGGCCAAACGAAGATGATAAGCGCGAAAATTATGATGCGTCAACCCGCTGCCAAGACCGTACGGAGTCGGCTGTAGGAAGTCCCGTCATATTGCGTACGCGGATTGGATGCCGACATGACCGATCCCGTCGCAAGCTTACCGCGGCAGTTTGCAAACGATTGTCAGTCCGCTCTCGTATAACTCGCTAGCACATTTTCCTCCGACGCTTTTCTGGGAGCACCTCTCGGTTACATCATTGCCCGTTACGAAGTGCGAAACCCGGGCTGAGTTCGAGTCGCCCTCGAATCAGCCGCGTCCAGAAAAAAAATGGCCCCATCGCGTAGGGCCAAATTTAAGAGGCTGCGAATTTGGAGGGATGTCAGGAAAGGCGATGCAAGGCTCCGTTCCGGCAGCCGGAACGGTTCGGGTAGTGACGCGGAGAATCGAAGAGAGTGATGGTCATGTTGCTGAGTTGCGGCCTCTTTGTTACCAATACCGAAGCATTTGCCGCGCCAAATTCAGACTCTTTTGCGAGGCCGGTCACGCTTCACCATAACTCGATGCCCAGCAAGTACTTAAGCTGTTCGCGCCCCAGTCTGGCCTGGCGGCTGCGGAAATCTAGGAAAAATCCAAGTGCAGAACAATGCATATTGCATGCACTCCGCTACCAAACTCCCGGCAACGAAATCCCCCAAACACCAAGCCCACGGCGGGTTTTGACTCGCCGTGGGCTCTTGGGAATGTAACGTTATTGTAACTTTAGCTGTTGCCGGCTACGGTGCGCAGCTTGCCCGGCAGGAAGTGATATGGAGGCCACGGACCGCTGATCGCGACTTCGCAGTTCTTCAACTGCTTGGCGGCGGTCGTGTAGCGGTTCTGATACTTCTCAATGCTCTTGGAGTCGATTAGGTGGGCAATGTCGATCAACATGCCCTCGGGGGCGACCTTCTTGCAGCTGACTTCCTCCTCGAGCGGATTGAACAGCTTGTGGACCTGAACCGAGAGAGCCCGCGCCTTGGTCTGGCGCTCGCGCTCGCGGGAGGCTTTCACCTTCAGCTTCGACAGATAGTCGCCGCCGACCGTGTCTGGCAGTTCGATGTCGATCATGGCTTCGCGCAATGACCCATCCCGCACGATCAGTTTAATGTGCATTTCGGACTTGCCGCGCAGTTTGGCGACGCTGACTCCAAAAGCCCGCCGGTTGACCCGGACGGCCTGGCGGAGCGCGTCATCGCTGTCGAAAATCGTGCCGAACTTGAACGGCAGGACGGTGGAATTGCGGAAACAGTTGCTGACCACGCGGGCGTGCTCTATCGCGGATTTGTGGTCAAGGTCACCCACTGTATGGTCGTATTCGCTGACAATCACCGCGAATTCGCCACTCGGGTAGCTCAGAACCGCAGCGCCGTTCACTCCTTGAACGCCCTCTAGCAGGAAAGGGCGGCGAGTGCGGGTTCCATTTGGGAGGGTTTGGTGCTCGGTAAGACAGTACGCGTACCACGCCATATTGAACTCTCCGAACCGGGATGGAGACGAACCGGACCGTCTCTCACGTCGAGTTTTTCGCCAAAGCTTGTTACAGCGAGGAAGCAGGATAATCGGGCGGTACAGGGCCGAACGAACCGGAAACGCTAACAATCACGTTCCCTAACTGCATATTACTTTGGGCACCTATCAAAATGCAACTTTTTCTTTGCGAAAAGCATCGGAAGCTTTCTTTTCCACCGGGAGGGAGGCCGGTCCGACCCACCCTCGATCAAACTGGGGTAACCTGTGCAACGAATCCCTACAAGGACACCCTCATCTTGACCAGCCGCAGCTGGATACCGAGACTGACCAGGTACGCTCCAATAATAAGGAACATCAGGTTTTGATTGCCTATGATCATGCTGAGGTACTCGCTGAATCCGCCGATCATGGCTCCGATCAGGTTGGCGCCGAAGAATGAGGATGGATTCGACCCTTGGCGGAAAGTTGTGGAGAAGATCAAGCCGGCAAAAAAGATCGGTAGGGGTACAACCAGAAGAGCCCACAATAATCGTTGGTCGAAACTCAAGGCCAGAATGGAGTCGCGCCTAACGAAATAAAGCAGCAGCAGAGTGGCAATCAGCGGTACATACAGCCACATCCGGAAGCCGATCATGCGCATTGCCACCAGGTTGGCAGCCAACACCATAAGAAGAACGCCCGCCACAACCACCAGGGTTACAAACCAGGTAGTGCCAAAGTAGAGCGAGCAGTCGGAGATGCTCTTGGTCTCCAGCAATAGAAAGCCAAGGCCTAGAAACAGGAAATGGCCGTCGTTCATGCCGAACCCGCGGCCACGCAGCAGGAACACCGCCGGTATCGCGATCGCCAGCAAAATTCCAATCACGATCAGGTAATCCGCCGGAATCGTCTTGCGAGACAGATAAAGAAAGGGCCAATCGTCTGTGGGAGCGACCGCGTCGGACAAGTCGTCGCCTGCCGGGAAAGCTGTGCGAACGAAGCGACCGAATTGCGGCGGCGGGTCCGGATGCTGCCCACGGAAGGCGCAGATTACTACCTGTCCCTGACTTTCATAGAGAACTGGCATCTGGTTCGTCGCGAGTTCAACCATGCGCACCAACTTGCGGGCGAGCCACTCGTGTCCAGCCATGAATGAAAGGGACAATACCCCATTGTCGTTCAGCAGTCGGAACGCCGACTGCATGCTTTGCACGGTGTAGATATAACCGTCCAAGCGGATATTCGACATCGAACTGAACAAGGTCTGTGAGTCCAGAAAGCCGAAGACCACCATGTCGTATCCGCCACCTGAACGCCGAAGAAAAGCCCGGGCATCTTCGACATGGACGTGGACCTTCGGATTCTCATAAATTCCCGAAGCATTGAATCGGTTCGATAGCTTCACCAGCATCGGGTCGATTTCCACTGCATCGACCTGTTCGGCCCCGTTCAGCACCGCGATCTGTGTGTCCGTTCCTCCGCCCGCGCCTAACATTAGTACTCGTCGATGGGCCGGAGCCACAGCGTAGGGCAGGTCGTATTGCAATCGCGCGTCGAGAATCTCAGCTCTCCTCGACGGAGAATACCGGCTTGGATCGAAGGTGCCGTCGCTTTGAAGAAAATAGTGGTTAACTCTCACATCGTAGATCGGAGGATCTTGCATCGTGCGCAACCCCGGTTGGGGCTCTCGCACCGGAACGCTCCCGTGCTTATCGGTCTGCAAGACCACCGCGATGTAATAGTAGGGTGACCAGATCGCGCTCGAACTGACCGAAAAATATACCCCAGCCACGGCCAGAACGAGGATCGGGACTGATCGCAACCATTTTCCCCGCGGAAGAAGCAGAATGATCGCGAGCGCGACGAAACCGATTCCGAGCGTCGGCGAAAAGTACTTCAGCGAGAAAAAACCGAAACAGAGCGTCCCGGCAAGGCTGCCGCCCAAGTCCCAGGAGTAGGCCAGCAACGGAGGTAGAGTTTCAAAGAGCGATCCGATCCGCTGCCCCAGCGGCACGAACACAATGGCATTCGTGACGAAAATACCTACCAGGCTCAGATAACGCACGAGTTGAGGATTTGGAGTATAGAACCTGCTTTCCGAAGCAGTGGTCGGCAGGGTAATGAAATGGGCAATCAACAGCCATGCCACGTTGATCAGCAGCAAAGCCGGCAGCCATCCAAAAAGCGACTTTCTTGTCTTTCCAACGATCGCTCCCAGACCCAAACCGAGGAAAGAACTGATCAACATCAGATTGGCGTAATAGGCGATCAGCCTTACAACCGCAGGCTCCCAGCGAATCACCATCAATTCCAGGAAAAGGGCTAGGAATGAGAGACAGAACAACTCCAGTCCGCGCCGCCGTCTAACACGCAAATCCGACATTTCGGAAAAGGGAAGAGTAACGACCATCAGGAAGATCTCTTGACACCATCAGCATCGCGGCCCACCCGTGAAAGTGCCACGGGTGGGGCATCCTGTTTCGTGGCGGCTCTCAGGAAAGCGTTCGGCTGCGCCAAACCCCCGGCGTTACTTTCCCGCCGCCGACCGCTGCGCCCGCTCCTGCACGGCCAGCAGCACCACCCGCAGCATTTCGTCCCAGGGCGCTGGTTTCCCGGTCCAGATTTCGAATTGCCGCGCGGCTTGATGGGCAAACATCTCGATGCCGGGGATGATCTGCGCGCCCCGTTCTTTGGCCAATTTCAGGAACCTGGTTTCGCCCGGATCATAAATCATATCAAAGACATAGCGGGCATTGATCTCTTTATCCTGGAGCGGCGTTTCGCGCGTATTGCCCATGCCGATAGGGGTCGCATTGATGATTACGTCGAAGGCCAGCTTCTTCAAATCCGCGCGCTTGATCATCCGGGCATGGGCCCGGTGAGCAAGTTTCTTGGCAGGTGCAGCGCTGCGGTTCAGGATATAAACTTCCGATCCTCGTTCCTTCAGTCCGAAGACGGCCGCCCGGGCCGCGCCGCCGGCGCCGATCACGAGGATTCGCGCCCCCTCCAGAGTATTGAGCCGCCGCTCCAGCGGGCGGACAATGCCGGAAGCGTCGGTATTGAAGCCGTAAAGTTTGCCGTCCTGGGCGCGAACCACGGTGTTGCAGGCGCCGATCTTTGTTGTGTGCGAATCGGTGTTGTCGAGATACGGCAGGATCGCTTCCTTGTACGGCATGGTCACGCTGATGCCGTGGATCGGAATCTCGCGCACGCAGGTCAGAAAGTCTTTCAGCGTCTTGGCGTGGAGCGCCAGATAGACGGCATTGACGTTCTCGCGGCGGAAGGCGGCATTCATGATCGCCGGCGACAGCGAGTGCGCGATCGGATCGCCGACGACGCCATAGACCCGTGTCGCCACATCGACGCGCTCGATACGATAGACATTGCGCAATTCCTGCGCCGTCACCTGGCCCGGTGCAGTCTCTTCGCCCACACTTGCGGAAGCGAAAGTAAACACGCTTCCGGCGCGAACGCCCAGCACGCGGCTGATAATCCCCTGCTCCCCCATGCACATGCCGACCAGAGAGTGCCGGTCGCCTTCGCGCGCCAGAAACTTAATCATGGTCACGTTGTCGGCGAGCGTCGTGGCAGTGCTGACGATCTTGTAGAAATCGGCGGGATAAGCCAGCATCTTCTCCAAAGTTTCGTCGAGCTTCTTGGTAGCGCGGAAGTCGTGGTAGGAAAGAATCAGCGCGGCCCGGGTGCGGAGCTTTTTCAACTGTTCCGGCTTGCACTTGCTCGCCGTCTGCAATTCCACGTCAACCAACTGGCAGCCCGCGGCCGCAGCCTTGGCCAGAACGTCCAGTTGAGAGAGGATCGAACCCCGAAACTTGCCCCCGCTGGCCACCCGGCGGCAGGTGGCGATTACTACGATACCGGCATGGGACTCCATGAAGCGCTTGATCCGGGGCATGGCCAAGCCGGGCTTGGGAAGGTAATCCAACCTGAACTCGATAAAGGAGTTATCAGCCCGGACTAGAGCCTCCGCCTTCTCGGCCATGTCGTTCGGGTCCGAGCCAGTGACCGCCACGCACACCCGTGGCAGGCGCAGAGGCAGAAGGCGGGGCGTGTATGTAGGGGCGGAATTCATCGTTCCAAAATCAGCGGACCCGATTTCCAGAATTTGGCTCGGCGCGCACCGAATGAACGGCCAATTAATGAACGGCGAATTATTACAGGGCCTTAATTACTTATGCAACAACGGATTAATGTCCTGGCGAAAAACTTCAATAAATCCTTGCGCTCCCAACGGTGCCCAACACCCTCGTAACCTTGACCCACCCGGACCTGCTTGTTACCTTCCGGCTGAAGCCTTTTCTTTTCAGGCATTTGACTAGGGCGGGGAAGATAGATTCCTCTTCCGGAGGTAACATGAAGAAAACAGGACTGTTCTTGCTGTTGCTTGCGACGGCGGCTTGGGCGCAAAGCGGTAACGAAGCCACGACTGATCCGTCAGGGACTGCGCCCACCACGGCCACATTTCCTACCCTGCGGGTGCAAGCTCCCACCTACGCCGACCTTTATTGTGCGGGATTCATCAGCAAACAGACCCTGCCTGATGCCAACTTCGTTGCCGGTGGCCTGCAAACCCCGACCACAACGAAGTTCGTGCGCGGCGACATGATCTATCTTCAGGGAAACGGCTATAGCGCGGGCGCGGAGTACGAAATTGTGCGCGCCCTGCGCGACGTCAACGAATACGAGATGTTCCCCGGCCAGCGCAAACTGCTGAAGGAAACGGGTCAGCCCTACGAAGAAGTGGGACGGATAAAGATCGTCGATACCCGCAGCCACACTGCGATTGGGCAGATTGAATATTCCTGTGACGGCATCAATCCTGGCGACACCGCCATTCCGTTCGCCGAAAAGCAGACTATCACCTTCCACGCTCCTATCCGTTTTGATCGTTTTCTCCCGGCGAGCAATAGGCTCTCCGGTCGCATTGTGATGGGAAAAGATTTCGACTCCCAACTCGGCACCGGGCAGAAAGTCTATTTGAACCTCGGCGCGAATCAGGGCGTAAAGATCGGCGATTACTTCCGCGCCGTACGCTCCTATGAGGCCGATCTGAATGATCCGGTGGATTCGTTGTCGTTCAAGGCCGCAATCGCCGAAGACACGCAAAAAAAGACGCCGTCGATCGATCCCACCATGTTCACCAAGGGCAACGGCCCGATCATTCACGTACGCGACCTGCCGCGCCGCGCGGTCGGAGAGATCGTGATCATCGGCGTTACCAACACCACCGCCACCGGCATGATCGTATTCGCCCTGGAAGATGTGCACGCCGGTGACGGCGTGGAAGCGGATAGCGTGCAGTAGGTCTTTGGAGTTGCAAGCGTCGAGCCGGGAACGGGGAACCGTTCCCGGTTTTGTTTTTTCGGGAGAGATTTCTTGTTCTTACACATATCGGTGTGTAATGATCTACACATGGCAACCAACTTAGCAATTGACGACCGGCTGATCGAAGAAGCGCGGAAGACTGGTAACCATAAAACCAAGAAAGAAGCTGTGACGACGGCTCTTCAAGAGTACATCAGGCATCGCAAGCAGCTGAAAATCCTTTCCGACTTCGGAACTGTCGATTTTGATCCGACCTATGATTACAAGGCAGAGCGTCGCCGAAAGCGTATGTGATGGTTTTGGTCGACACACCGCTCTGGTCGCTATCTCTGCGCCGCCGGGCTGTCGACTTGTCGTCTCCTGAGCGTCGTCTTACCCACTCTCTTTACCAGCTAGTGAGACAGAATCAGGTACAACTCTTGGGCTCGACGAGGCAGGAAGTCCTCTCTGGGATTCGCGAGGAGTCCACATTTCGGCGGATTCGCGACCACTTGGGTGAATTCCCGAATGTCGATCTGGACACATTCGACTACGAAGAGGCGGCGCGGATCTCTAACGAATGTCGGCAGTCCGGGATTGCGGGTTCTCCGGTCGATATGCTTACGTGTGCAGTTTCTTTGCGCCACGGTTGGGAGATTTTCACCACCGACCGCGATTTTATCCGATACACCCGCGTGATTCCTTTGCGTCTATTCTCGCCATAAGCTAGCGGTCCCCTAGCCGATGGCGATCGTTGTCTTCTGACTACTTCTCCCCGAATACCTCGGCCGTAAATGCTTCGATTTTCGCGCCCTTCCGCCACGCATCGAGCGGCAGCCCCGCTTTGCGGCAGGTTTGTTCGAGGAAGGTCGTGGCGTTCCACTCATGCTCGACCGGCACTTGCGGGAGCAGCAGGCCGCGACGCCCCGCCATGGTGATAAGCAGTCCGTGACGTCCAATCTCAATCGCTTCGGCAGCGATGGGGCGCGGCGGAGACAGGATACTCAACTCAACTTGCAGATTGTCGGCTTCCGGCAGCGTTACGGGAGAAAAGCGCGAATCTTCGAACGCTGCGGCCCGCGCCGTATCGGCGACAGCCCGGTACACCGCGCTGACCGGCTGCACGTAGCCAACACATCCCCGCAACTCGCCATTCCGATAGAGCGTTGTGAAAACCCCGCGCGGTCCGGCCAGATGATCGCTCGGCGCGTCGAGCGAAATCTGGCGCCCTTCCAGCGCGGAAAGAATTGACTCGTGCGCCACACGAAGCAGCAACTCGCGCTCTTCATTCGAGTATTCAATCTGCGAGGATTCCATCGGTGGGTACGTATTCGTTCGGGGAGACTTCCGCGGCCGGGTCCACCAGAATTTACCGGAGTAAAGTACACCGGACTAGGTCGAGGCCGCGACATCGCCATCTGCCCGAGCGGGCGGCACTGGCTTTCTGCGTCGGCTGAGGATGAAGGCTCGGCGTCGCCGCTTCACCACCCGCCGATCGATCTTCGACCAGAACGCGACAAAGTAATCGATCGCCGATACCAGCGACACACACACCATGAACCAGATCGCGAGGTACGCGATCCAATGAATGGGAAAAATGTAGTGGCCATAAACCGGCAACTCTTGCCAATGGTGATCGAGGATCACCGCCACCACGGCGACAATCTGTACCACCATTTTAAACTTGCCCAAATCGCTGGCTTCAATCGTAAACCCTTCAGAGGCGGCGATCGAACGCAGGCCACTTACCAGGAACTCGCGCCCTATCACAATCACGGCAATCCATGCCGGAACCAGGCTGGGATTCAACTGCACCAGCGTAACGAATGCCGCAGCAATGAGCAGTTTGTCGGCCAGCGGATCGAGCAGGATGCCCATGGTGGTGACCTGCCCGCGTTTGCGCGCCAGGTAACCATCGATTCCATCGGTCATGGAGGCGGCGAGGAACAGCGCCGAGGCCAGCAATTCCTTCTCGCCATGCACGCTGCTGAATCGTCCGCTGGACAGAATCCACATCAGCAGAGGAATGCTGAAGATACGAATCAGCGTGATGGAGTTCGGCAGGTTCACAACGCGGGTCGGCTCCGGCGCCCACCCGGAATCCTGTTTCGATTATGCGCCACGGAAACAGAGAACGCAATGGAACCCTTACTGCTGAAAACAGGGGTAGAAGCCGCCATTCGGAAAGGCGAAGTCGAGTAATCCATCGTTGTTAAAATCTGCCACCGTGAATGCCAGGCTGGTCAAGGGCGGCGTGGGGAGCACTTGCGGATTCTGGAACGTTCCGTCGCCGTTGCCTAACATCACCTCTAATGCTGGTGGAAAGCTCTCAATTATGATGATGTCCGTCTTGCCGTCGCTGTTGAAGTCACCCAGCGCAAACCCAAAAGCGTTCTGGTTGCCCACCGTATAATAAACCGGCGATTGGAAGGTGCCATCTCCGTTGTTCAGTAGAATGCCGAGTTGCTCGTTCGGAGCGCTAAACGCGATATCCAGATTGCCGTCATTGTTGAAATCGTTGACGAAGAAAGTTGATGAAAAGGCAGTTTGGTACGGGATGAGTGCTATGCTCCGTGGCGTCTGAAAGGTTCCGTCGCCGTTGCCGAAGATAATTTGGAAGTCGAAATTGAGGGCGCCTTGCTCAAAGGCATAGCATAAAAGATCGAGTTTGCCGTCGCCGTTGAAGTCACCTACGATAAAGTTCCCGCATCTGCCAGAATACAACGGCTTGCCTGTGACAAATGTCCCATCGCCGATTCCCAGGAACATTTCAGTATTTCGGTTTCCACCTTCGAGTGCGGCTACGTCCAGAACACCATCCTGATTGAAGTCCCCCACCACGATATCTGGGACGCCGGGCCCGATAGGGCCAAAAGAGCCGAAGGCTGGCCCTTGTGCGAATGTGCCGTCGCCATTGCCAAAGCTGACAGCCAACTGGGTCGGCGTATTCTGGTAATTCCGTCCGATAAGATAGAGAAAATCAAGGTTGCCATCACCGTTGAAATCACCAAGGGCGTTTGAATATACCGCGGCATACGGATATCCCGCCTTGGTAATAGGCGCCCCCAGATGAAATGCGCCTTTTCCATTGTTGATCAGCGTTCCCAGGATGTCGGAAGTACCAGTGCCGCCCATGATTCCTACGGGGCCAACGGCATTGTTATTGGTAAAGTCTGCCGCGAAATTGTAAAAGGCGCCAAGGTTTGAATAAGTGACCTCGGTGGTCGCGCCCATGGTTGCCCTGGCGTCATGCACTTCAACCTGAAAGTAGGTAGAGCTGGTGATCGGACCCTTCGGACTCGTTGTGGTGACCGTGATCATGCCCGCGGTGGGCTCGGCGATATCGGAGGCAAGTATAGTTGCGTGAAGCTCGTGAGCGGAAATATAGGTAGTGGCTCGCGGTTGACGGTTCCAGTTCACGGTAGAAACTGGAATAAAATTAGCTCCGTAGACGGTGAGAGTAAAATCCGGTCCTCCGGGTGCGACCGACTGCGGTACGGTCGGCCCACCCACGTGCGGCACGGGATAACCCGGCTGCCGCGTTCCCGCCCATAGACTGACGCTAAGCGCAAACAGTACTGGAACGAGTCTCAACATCGAATTGGGAAGAGTGCTCAACCGGAGGATTCAAGAAAATAGATTTGTATTTTGTCGTCGATCCCTCTACCGATGTTTATTTCGCCGCGGGCGCCATCACATCTTTCTTCGGCTGCTTGGCGATGATCGTGTCCTTGATCTTGTCGTAGGTCGCCTGCGGAATAATCTTCTTCTGCACCAATTCGTTCTTGGCGCGGTAGGGCCGCCCGTCGATGATCTTCTGCGAATAGGCGTCGCCAATTCCCGGCAGGGCCTTGAGTTGATCCTTGGTCGCTGTGTTGATGTCGAGCTTATCGTCCGCAGTTGCCGCCGTGGCGGCAGTGCCCGAGCTTGTCGCGGCATGCAAGGCGGGTACGCCGCCGACGAGCGAAAGCGCAAATACCAGCACCGCAATCTGCGCCATCAATTTACGTTCGATCGTTTTCATTAGCACTCCTTAAAAGCTCTGCTTAGCGACCTTTGCGGCCTTTCCTCCGCGACCTTTGCGGTAAGGCTTTTCTGCCGTCCCGATGAACCCCCTCCTAAGCATAAATTCCGCGCTGCCGAATGGTATAAGCCACCCGATCGATGGCCAGCATATAAGCCGCGATGCGGTTGTTCACGCGATGGGTCTCCGCATAGCGCACCACGTCTTCGAACGACGATTTCATAATCTCGTTGAGCTGCTCGTTCACCACCGACTCCTTCCAGAAATATCCTTGCCGATCCTGCACCCACTCGAAATACGAAGTGGTCACGCCGCCCGCGTTCGCCAGAATGTCGGGGATCACGAACACGCCTTTGTCGGTAAGAATATCGTCGGCCGCCGAAGTCGTCGGCCCATTCGCGCCCTCTGCCAGAATGCGGCACTTCACGCGGTCGGCATTCCTGCTGGTGATAACGTTCTCGGTCGCGGCCGGAATCAGAATTTCACAATCGGTCGTGAGCAGGTCAGCGGATTCCGCTTTTTCCGCGCCGGGGAATCCGTGTACGGTGCCATTCTTCTGCCGATAATCCACCAGAGCCTTCAGATCGATGCCGTTCTTGTTATGCAGCCCACCTCCGACTTCGGCGATGCCAATCACTTTATATCCGGCTTGATGCATTAGGACCGCTGCATTCGACCCTACATTGCCGAAGCCCTGAATGATCACGCGCGCGGTTTCGCGAGCAATGCCGAGTTTCGCGCAGGCCTCATCGCACACGACCATCACTCCGCGCCCGGTGGCCTCGCGCCGCCCGCGCGAGCCGCCTATGTTGATTGGCTTTCCGGTTACGACCGCCGTCACCGTCTGCCGCATGTGCATGGAATAGGTATCCATCATCCACGCCATGATCTGTTCGTTGGTGTTCACGTCAGGCGCCGGCACGTCTTTTTCCGGCCCGATAAATTCGATCAGCTCCGAGGTATAGCGCCGCGTCATGCGCTCGACCTCGCCCATCGACATCTTGTGCGGATCGCAAATCACGCCGCCCTTCGCCCCGCCGAATGGGATGTTTACCACGGCGCACTTCCAGGTCATCCACGATGCCAGCGCCCGAACTTCATCCAGCGTAACGTCCGGTGCATAGCGAATGCCGCCCTTCGCCGGACCGCGCGCAATCGAATGCTGCACCCGAAATCCGGTGAACACTTCGAGATGCCCGTCATCCATCTGCACCGGGATATACACCGTCAGCTCGCGGTTGGGATAGCGCAACACCCGCCACAGCCCCTCGTCCAGATTGAGTTTCTGCGCAGCCAGGTCAAAGCGCGCCCGCTGCGATTCCCACGGATTGCTCTCTTTATCCACGTGCGGGGGCGTCGCGATCGTCGTCATAAAAATAGTCTCCGGAATGAATGCAGGTTGGGTCAGCCCGACGCCGGGAAGGTCCCCCGGTCGGAGCAGGCAAACGTTCCGAGTATATGAGCCGGGATGCCAGGGAAGCAAGCGGAGTGTACGTCGAGGTTTGGCGTTTTTATAGCGATGTCAACCCTGAGCGCAGCCGTTTTTCGGGCGACGCGAAGAATCTCGCGCTGATCCGGCCTCGCGCGTCAGGCAAGTTTGCACCTCTGCATTTAGGCCGCTTACCTTCGCAGGACAGCATAAGCGCCAAGTGCCGCTAGACCTAAAAGCGTTAAACGAACGATGACCAGATCAAGAATATCGAAGACGCGGTTTACGATCTCTGGAAGCTCATCAAGGATTTTGGGCATGGCTTTTTCTCACCCCCGCCCTTCAGCCTGAGTTTGTTCAAGCGCCTTGCCCATCGCCTCGGCCAGCGCCAACGCCTCTTCAGTCTTGCTTTTGATCTTTTTCGTTGTATCCTCGGTCTGCCTGAGCAACGCGTCAAGCAAGTCGGGGATTCTCCCAACGGCTTCTATGCGCATCCAACGGGGGGCGTCATTGAATAGCCACTTTTCTACCAAATCTCGCTCCGGAACGGCATGATCCCCATTGGCCGCCTTGAGCGCGATACCCCATTTATCTCCGATTCGCGTGTAGCCGATGTCTCGGCTCCACCACTGGCCGTCCTCTTCGTCATTGCCACTCACGGTTACCCAGGCGGATACGCCGAGGTTGAGCCGCTTCAGCGCGGCATCAAAGACGGAAACTGCCTCCCCTAGGGCATCAGATGCGGCGTTGAGGGAGACCGCGGCGAGGGAAAGCTGCTTGTAAGACGCTTGGATTTTTTCGACAGGCGGGACGTGCGAGGTTACCTTAAGGGCCATTCGTTCATCTCCTAAATCGACAATTAAGAAGTTCGTCGCCACGGCGACGGCATCGACTCCCGAGCTAAATCGGACGGTGCAAGCACCAGTCGATACGAAATCGATTATATCTTGAACCTCAGTTCCGAGCGAATCCGGTGGCGAGCAACTTTCACAGGAGGTACGATTTGCCATGAACATAGCGTGCCTTGACCTTCGGCTCGAACGGTAATACTTTTCTAAATATGGCTATAGGCACAAGCCGTCCGTTAGAAAATAAACGGAGGTATGGAAAGTTGCCGGGGCTGCCGTACCTAATTGCGTGCCTGAACAGGGCACCAATAGAGGGATGGGGAAAAGCGAGCGCTGCCTCGCGGGATCGGGTACTGGATTTCATCGACAACTTCCGGGACGTCATTAAGGCAATCGAAGCCGCGCCATCATGGGACCTCATAAATCGTCCGACGAGACGAATGAATCGACTGATGACTGAGCTTAATGCTCGGCTGGACGAATATCCGACGAGCGTCGCCTTCTATATAAATCACGGGCGAGAGTGGGTGTTCGACGACGGCGCAGTGGCCGGAAGACGCCCAACAATTGAATCCGTAGCCATCCACAATGCCATTGAACTGGCCAAGCTTGGCTTGCTTGAGCGCATAGTACCGTGCAGGTGCGGTCGATGGTTTTATGCGAAGTTCAAACACCAGCGATTCTGTGGTATTGCGTGCCGAAAGAAAGATCACGAGAGCTCGGAGACTTTCAGGGCTGCCCGTCGTGCATACATGCGGCGCTACTATCAATTAAAGGTTTCGGGCAAAGTGAAATAGGCACGCTTTTCTGCGAAGGGCGAGAATGACGGACTTCAAGAAATAAGGACAAGTCACCTCAAAGGAAAGATTCGAAGCAATGATGACCTGGGCAGACCCTCTACTCTTTGTCGATATACTCCTCCGGAACGTCGTCCTCCGGCACTTCATGCGTGTGGACTTCGCGCTCGTCGGCGTTGTCGGCGTCTTCTACGCCCTGTACCGCGTCGGCTTCGAAAGCGTTTCCTTCCTCGACCAACTCATCGACGCTCTCTGAGTTCGCACCTTCCGTATCGGACAATCCCTGCAAATCTCCCGATTGTCCTCCCGTAATCGCCCGTTCGCGCTCTGGCCGGAATGTTCTGTTCTCCCGAACGCGCTCGGTCGCGGATCTCCTGCGAGCCACGGCGCTCGTGCCCGCAGTTTTCTTCTTGCTCTTTACTCTTACTTTTGCCGGCGCGGCTTTTGCCCTCGCGATTTTTGCAGGCGTTGTTTTTGCAGTCGCCCGCTTGTTCGCCGGCTTAGTTTTCTTCGCCACTTTCTTCGCAGTCAACTTGCCAGCAGCACTCTTTTTGGATTTCGTTTGCTTCTTCTTCGCAGCTTTCTTTTTGGCAGCCATACGCGCAGTTTACCACCGCAGATTTGCCGGTGGGAACCTCTCCGTTGGACGACCGACGACCGACGACCGACGACCGACGACTGACGACCGACGACCGACGACCGACGACCAGCGACCGATCAGGCGGAAAGCTGCTACAGCAGGATTTCCATGCCTTCGGCGGCGGCGCGAACCTTTGGATAGTAGCTGCGGGCGTCCTCGACCACTTTGTCGACGATGGCGTCGGTGTGGTCGGGATCGTGGTGGTAGAGGATCAAATCCTTGGCGCCGCTTTCCATCACCACGTTGACGGCTTCGCGCCAGTGGCTGTGTCCCCAGCCACGGCGGCGGGCTTCGTATTCTTCAGGAAGATATTGCGCGTCGTAGATCAGAATGTCGGCGCCTTCGGCCAGCTTGCGCACCGCCTTGTCGAAGTTCGCATCGCCGGGCTCGTTGTCGGTGGCGTAGACCAGCACGCCGTCTTTCGTTTCGAGGCGAAATCCCAGGCAGCCTTGCGGATGGTTCAAATATTCCGTCTTGATCTTGACGCCGTTTTCCATCGGCACGCTGCCGTTTTCGATGTTGTAGAACGAGCGCTTGGCCTTCATGTAGTCGAGATCGACGGGAAAGTACGGCGCGGCCATTTGCTCGGCCATCACCTGCTCCAAATTGCGTTTGCGGCCCGAGGAATGAAAGATGAACTGGCTGTCGCGGTTCTCGTAGAGCGGACGGAAAAACGGCATGCCCTGAATGTGGTCCCAATGGAAGTGCGAAACAAAAACATGCGCGGCGAACGGATGCGCGCCGAACTCGCGTCGCAGTTCGTGCCCCAGCACGCGAAATCCGGTGCCGCAGTCGAAGATGTAGATCTGATCTCCAACGCGCACCTCCACGCACGAGGTGTTGCCCCCGTAGCGCAGGTTCTCGGCCTGTGGCGTGGGCGTAGAGCCGCGCACGCCCCAAAACTTGATTCGCATAAATTTGGTAACGCTACTCCAAGATATTCATAATAGTCGGGATATATGGGATTTTAGCGGGTGATCGCGAGGTAACAAGTGACCAAAGTTTGAGAGGCAGGCGGCAGGGATTAGGGATCAGCGCGCGTAGCGGCGGACGCATTCGTCCGCCCGCAACTTGAGGTGAAATGCCTGGCCCCGCCGGACGAATGCGTCCCGGGCTACGCGCACTGACCACTGACCAGCCTCCTCTATAATGAAGCCCCCCATGCTACAGCCGGATTTCAAACAATTTTCGCGTCTGGCGCGAGAGTCTACGCTGGTGCCGGTGGTCAAATCGGTGAGCGCCGACTTGCTCACGCCAGTGTCGGCGTTCCTGGCAATCGCCGACAAGGAACCGCACGCTTTCCTGCTCGAGTCAGTCGAGCGTGGCGAGCAGATTGGGCGCTACACGTTTCTGGGCGCTCGGCCTTATATGCGGGTGAAAGCCGCGCAGGGAGCGGTCGAGATTGAGCGCGGACGCCGGCGCGAAGTTGTTACGGAGAATATTTTCGAGGTCGTAAAAAGATTGCTGCGAGAGCATCGTCCGGCCAACGTCCCCGGTTTGCCTCCGTTTACGGCGGGAGCGGTGGGATATTTTGCCTACGACGTGGTGCGGCAGCTGGAAAGAATTGGCGAGCACGCGAAAGACGATCTAGGGCTGCCTGACGCTGAGCTGATGTTCTTCGACCGGCTGCTGGCGTTCGATCATCTGCGCCATCAGATTCACATTGTCGCCGCGGCCGATGTGAAACGCGAGAATCCGCGGCGTGCCTATGACCGCGCTGTGCGCGACATCGCGTCGCTGGAGCGGAAACTGGCGGGAGGGTTGAGTCCGGCGCTGTGGCGCAAATCGAACAAAGTTAAGAGCGGCAGACTTAAAGTTCACGCGGGCGCAAAGCGCGAGACTTTTTTGCGCAGCGTGGCGCTTTGCAAAGAATACATTGCCGCGGGCGATATTTTTCAGGTCGTGCTCTCGCAGCGGCTCGACTTCACTCCTGAGGTTGCGCCGTTTGATTTGTATCGCTCGCTGCGGCAGGTGAATCCGTCGCCGTATCTTTATTTTCTGCGGATGAACGATACGCACATTCTGGGGTCGTCGCCGGAAATGCTGGTTCGGGTCAGCGGACGCAAATTGGAATACCGTCCGATCGCGGGCACGCATCCGCGCGGGCGTGACGAGGCGGAAGATTTGCGTCTCGAACAGCAGATGCGCACCGACGAAAAAGAACGCGCCGAACATGTGATGCTGGTCGACCTGGGTCGCAACGACCTGGGACGCGTCAGCGAATATGGGTCGGTGAAAGTGAAAGATCTGATGTATGTGGAGCGCTATTCGCATGTGATGCATCTGGTATCGGCGCTGGAAGGCACGCTGCGCAACGATCTTGACGCGCTCGATGCGTTCGCCGCATGCTTCCCGGCGGGCACGCTGAGTGGCGCGCCAAAAGTGCGCGCCATGCAGATCATCGAAGAACTCGAGCCCACGCGCCGCGGGGTTTATGGCGGATCGGTGCTGTACGCCGACTTCGCGGGCAATCTGGATTCGTGCATCGGCATTCGCACGCTGCTGATGCGGGGCAAGAAAGCGTACTTGCAAGCGGGCGCGGGCATTGTCGCGGATTCGGATCCGGCGAGGGAGTTTCAGGAGAGCATGAATAAAGCGCAGGCCGTGCTGCGAGCTGTCGCGAAAGCACGGGGCGGCGAATGATACACGTGGCGAAGGCGGACGCATTCGTCCGAACGCACTAAAGGTTGGAGTTTCGCCCCCGGACGAATGCGCCCTGGGGGCACGTGATTCGCAGTGCTTACAGCGTCAGGAAGTTTTCTATGAGTTTTTTGCCGGCGTCGGTTAGAACACTTTCGGGATGGAATTGCACGCCTTCGACCGCATGCTTCCGGTGACGCAGGCCCATGATGGTGCGGATGCCGTCTTTTTCGGTGGTCCAGGCGCTGACTTCTAATTCCGTCGGGAGATTTTTTTCTTCCACGATGAGGGAGTGATAGCGCGTAGCTGTCATCGGCATGGGCAGGCCCTGGAAGACGGTGCGATTGTCATGCATGACAGCGCTGGTTTTGCCGTGCATCAGGTGCGGAGCGCGGACCACGCGTCCGCCGAAGGCTTCGCCGATGGCCTGATGTCCGAGGCAGACGCCGAGCACGGGAATCTTGCCCGCAAAATGCCGGATCAAGTCGACGCTGATGCCGGCTTCGTGCGGCGTGCAGGGGCCGGGGGAGACGACGATCCGCGTGGGCTGCAAGTCCTCGACTTCGCTCACCGTAATCTGATCGTTGCGGCGAACTTCGACTTCTGCACCGAGTTCGCCGATGTATTGCACCAGGTTGTAGGTGAACGAGTCGTAGTTGTCGAGTATGAAAATCAAAATACAGACCTTGAGAAATTGGGCGTCAGTCGTCGGACGTCAGCCCTCTTCTGAATAGATTACAGAAAAACTCGTGGGCGGGGATGAGTTTTGGCGCGGTTAATGGAGTAGTGGACTACTGGGAAAGCAGGTTCTTCAACGGCGCAGATCGACTCGCTTCGCTCGCCGACCTGGTGCGCTCGGGATGACCGAGATAGCGCGGCGGGATGGCGCTGGAGACAGGGATTGGCCGGTAGGTGACTCTACCAGATGGTTTGGACTACCTTCGATTGGCGGATTGAGGCGTCAGCAGTGATGAGGGGGATGCCCTCTACGATTGCTGTGGACGCGATCAGGCGGTCCGCGGGGTCTTTGGGGAAATTTTTGGGGAGGCGGACGCCGAGGGCAGCGATCTCGGCGGTCACGGGTTTGAGGATAACGCGAGAGATGGTTTCGCGGACGAACGACTCGACGCTGCCTACGACCATGATCCGTCCGTTGTGCGCCAGCCAGGCGAGTTCCCACAGGCTGATGGTCGCGATAGCGATTCCCGTCTCTTGTCGGGCTCCGTTATGCCGAGCCTGGCGGATGGCCTCGCGGGCTTGTTTTGACAACCGGCTGGAATCGGTGGCCATCCAGAAAAGGGCGTGAGTGTCCAGCAGGATCACTTGCTCTCCCAATCTTCTAGTGGGGTGACAGGACCGACGATGTCGCCAACGCCCTGCGCCTTGCCTGCCATATAGTCAAATATGTCGTCGGCCTGCGTTTCAGCGGGGACGAGTTTGGCTACGGGCTTGCCGTGCTTGGTGATCAGCACGGGCTCTCCGCTCTGCAGAACCTGATCCATGACGGCAAGGCATCGGGCTTTGAATTGGCCGGCTGGCATTTGCTTCATTGGGTACCCTCGATATAGTCATATTATAATGACTATAAGCGCAATGCAAGTGGCATGATGACAAAGGTGACCCAAAGTCCCTCGACTGCGCAAGCCGGCTCGGTTCGTTCACCGACCCGCTTTGCTCAGGGATGACAGATTGTTCTTAGTTCGTCGGAGTTAATGCGGCTTGCGTTGTCGCCACTGGCAGTTCGTCGCCGCGGAAGTATCTCGAACTGTCTCTATATTTATCTTTGTCTTTCGATCCCGCTCCAGATGCGGCTTTGGCGTCGGCGGCTTTCATTTCTGGCATGGCTTGGTAGGGCTTGGAGTAGTCGTTGGCGGCGTTCCAGAATAAGAATCCGATGCCGCCTTTGGCTTTGGCGGTTTCAACTTGAATTTTTATGTATTCGGGTGAATAAGTTTTCGTGCGCCAGTGGAAGGCTTGCAGCCAGGGGCGGATCACCACGCCACTTCCTTTGGTGATTAATTCGAAGCGGTCCATGGATTCGCCGATGAAGTGGGCGGGTTCGTCGCCAGGGTGGGCGATGTTGTCCATGCCGAAGAAGTGGCTGGGATAGATCATGGGGCTGAGGACGTCGCAGTAGTGGGCCATGCCGACAATGTCCTGTCCGGTGTGGGCGAGGTCAACGGGGCGTTGCCAGGCCATTACGCCGAAGACGTCGAGGGAAAGCAGGACGCCGGTGGGGTGGAGTTCGGCGTAGGCCTTTTTCAGGAAGGCAGTGATGACGTCAGTGCGTTGGGGACCGCGGGGGGCGGCTTCCGGCTTCCGGCCTCCGGTTTTCGGGTTCTTGGCTTCCAGCTTCGGGTTTCCTGCTTCCGCTGCCGTGGTGGTCTTGCTCGGCTTCGCCGTCGCGGGACGGACGAATGCGTCCGTCCCCACGTGGGAGTCGTCGGATGCTGCCGAATCGGATTGATCTTTCTGGTAGACGAAGGCTGCGTCTTTTTGGTCGCCTTCGGCGGGGAATCTTACGTAATCGAATTGGATCTCGTCGACGCCGAGTTGGGCTACGTGCTTGGCGAGGGCGATGTCATAATCTTGCACTTTGGGATTGGAGGGATCGGTCCAGACCAGCTTGCCGTTTTCACGCCACGCTTGCTTATTTTTTCTCGATTGAACCGCGAGTTCAAGATGATTCACCACCAGGTGCTCGTCGCGGAACATGGCGATGCGGGCGATGGCGTGCATGTTTTGCTGGTGCAGGAAGCGCACGAACTTTGGCACGTCGTGGATATAGACCTGGTGCGGGCCGAGCAGCGGGTGCTCGAAGGGAATGGTCACGCTGCCGTCGGAGTCTTTGATGTCGAAGACGACGGCGTTACCGCCGACCTCGCGCCAGTGCTTGATGATGCGCATGCCGTGGGGGCTGCCGGCCATGATGCCGGTCAGGTAAATGGCGCGGACTTCAAAATCTTTGGGCACGGGAATCGTTTTCTCGGTGATGGGAGCGGCAAGGATTCCCGGAATCACGATGTTCTCGTTGGCCTTGAGGATATTGGAGGCGTCGGGTTTATGATTTACGGCGCGGATGGCATCGGCCAGGTCGAACGACGTGAGGTAGCTGGTCTTCCCAAGGTAGCGGCGGGCTATCGTGGGTATAGCTTCTCCGCGCTTTGCGATGTAGATTTCTGTGCCGGGGGCTGCAATGGGCAGCGCCGGAATGTTCGCGGGTTTCGCTGTAGTCGCGCTGACGGGGCGGAGTTGTGCCGGTTCGGCAGTGGAAGACACGGCGGGCTTGGCGGACGCTACTTTGGAAGTCTGCGCATTGGCGGTGAAGTCGGACGTGGATCCCGAGCCTACCAGCCACGCGGCGGCGCCGAACAAGAGACACGAAATGCCAGAGACGATGCGAACCGACGAAAGGCGCAAGCGTTCCTCCCAAAAGCCTACCTGTGTGCGATAGTAGCCGCGGGTTGGGTGGCGTGCTAGTTACGGGGGATGTAACACGGTTGGGAAAGACGAAGTTCTTAGTCTCAGTTCTCAGTTGGTGCAAGAGCGCGGTGGGAATTTCGTGCCCGTACCAAGGCTGCTTGGCCTCGGCCCCTTCGACAGGCTCAGGGCAGGCTGCTCGCCACATTCCTTCCTTGATGGTGCAAAGGTTTGCTCTTTGAGGTGTTGAGGTTCCTAGTTGGGGAGTGGAGAAGACGGGTGGAGTTGCGCTAAGTCGCAATATTTGTTTGTGTTGCAAAGATTACAGAACGCCGTCGGGACGTGGCCAGCCGGTTGCTTATTTCCTTGGCAGCCGGATGCTGGAAGCTGAACTGAACTGGTGAATGCTTCCAGAATAGACCAGAGAGTAGGGGTTAAGACTTCCGGAAAATTAGAGAACGAAGAGCCGACGAAATGGCGGCCTCACGAAAGGGAAAAATTACCGGGAGCCCGGCTGACATCTCCGGCTAGAATCTCCTGGCAATCACTTTATGAGAACGAATCTCGCAACAGTGCTCGATCCGAACCGCCGCAGCAACGATGCTGGAGAGTTTGATGCCGCGCTACGCCGCCGCATTGTGGGGCAGGACGCAGCCGTAGAGAAGGTCGTCGAGATATATCAGATGTTTCTGGCGGGGCTGAATGCGCCGGGGCGTCCGGTGGGGAACCTGCTGTTTCTGGGGCCCACGGGATCCGGTAAAACTCGCGTGGTCGAGGCCATGGCCGAGGCGTTGTTCGGGGACTCGCGGGCATGCATCAAGATTGACTGCGCGGAGTTCCAGCATTCGCACGAGATTGCAAAGTTGATTGGTTCGCCTCCGGGATATTTGGGACATCGCGAGACGCATCCTCTGCTCACTCAGGAAGCGCTGAACCAGTGGTTCACGGAAAAGCTGAAACTGTCGATTCTGCTGTTTGACGAAATTGAGAAGGCGTCGGATTCGCTGTGGCAATTGCTGCTGGGAATTCTCGACAAAGCGACACTGACGTTGGGCGACAACCGCCGCGTGGACATGTCGCAGTGCATCATCATCATGACGTCGAATCTGGGCGCATCGGAAATGACCGATCTGGTGGATGGCGGATTCGGCTTCGCTCCGAAAGTCGTGGAAGTCAACGGATCGTTCGACGACAAGATTCAGCGCACCGCGGTGGAAGCGGCGCGGCGCAAATTTACGCCGGAGTTCATGAACCGCATCGACAAGACGGTGGTGTTCAAGACGCTGCGCGATGAGCATCTGTCGCAGATTCTGGACATTGAACTTGGGATGGTGCAGCAGCGCGTGCTGATGGCGGCGGGCACGAACCAGTTCGTCTTCAACTGCACGCCGGCGGTGAAAGAGTATTTGCTGAAGGAAGGCACAGACCCGCGGTATGGGGCGCGGCACTTGAAGCGCGCGATCGAGCGCAATCTGGTTTTCCCGCTGGCGAACCTGGTCGCGACCGGTCAGGTGAAGCTGGGAGATTTCGTCCGCGTGGACATGGCTTCGCAGAACAAGATGATCTTCGTGAAAGAAGCCGAGAACACAATGGCTCCGGTGCTGCTGGAGCGCTACGGAGCAGCGGCCGCGAGCCAGCCGAATGTCAGGGCGGCGCGTACGGCGGTGAACAATCGCCGCGACTTCGGCACCGGCCCTTCGCCTTCGGTGGCGGAGAGCAAATAAGTCTTGTGAGTTTTACCCTTCTCGCTTGACCGCATCTCGCGAGTCGTATGTCACTCCGGCGCCGGAATCTTTCCGGCGCCTTTTTTCCTTTGGAAGCGGCATTGTGAACGGCAGGTGGCCCCAGGGCTAAAGCCCTCCATCATGGCCACGGCTGACGCAGCCCTGAAGGGCCGATCTTCCACGAGGGCCGCTCCTCCACGAAAATCGGTCCTAGACCGCTTCGGCTTGCCATTTTTGTTTTTGGCGTTCGATGGCTTGGTAGCAGTCGCAGGCGGATTGTTCGAGCTTCTGGCGGTTCAGGATGCGGACGCTGCCGCGGGAATACTGAATCATGCCGGCCCTCTGGAGCGCGCCGGCCGCCACGGTCACGCTGGCCCGGCGAGTGCCGAGCATTTGCGATAGAAATTCCTGAGTCAAGGGCAGATGGGCACCCCCGATGCGGTCGTGGCTCATCAAGAGCCAGCGCGCCAGGCGTTCGGTGACGCCGTGCAGACGGTTGCACGCAGCGAGTTGTGTCGACTGCATCCCGAGCATCATGGCAAACTGCTGCAAGTGTTTTTCAAGTTCCGGGCAGTCGGGCAGGATTCTGAGCAGAGTATCTACGTCGACTCGATACGCGGTGCCATCGCCCTGGGTGACCACGCGGAGACCGCTGGTCTTGAATCCGAAGACGATCGGAACACCGATGAATCCTTCTTTCCCGATGAGGCCGACTTCGACGCTCTTGCCATCGGGCTGAATGGTAAGGACGGAGCCGAGTCCGTTATTTAAAAAGTAGCCTGAGCGAATGGCCTCGCTGGGCTCGTGCAAAACCTGATGCAGCTTGAGGCGGACGAATTCGAGCGCCGGGAACAGTTGTGCGGCTTCCCTACGGGGAAGGTCCCGCAGAATGACATTTCCTATGTCTCTGCCATCTCCGTCTTCTTTGTCAGATGCTTTATCGGTAGACAGCTTCGGAGCTCTAAGCGAACGAGGGAGAGCAACTCTAGCCAAACGCGCTCCTTAAAAGCGAAAGTCGGTCGTCTGATTTCGCACGGAACCGTTGCCAGATGGCCTATGGCGGAACGATGCTGAACGAGACAATCCAACCTACACTTCTTTTATCTATCTGTATGTACGTTGACGAACATACGTAGGATGCGCAGCGTGCAGACGGTCTGGCGGAGCGGAGCGTAACATTCCAGTAACGCAGAAAAAGTAGCCGTCGGGGTGAGCCTGTGAGTGAAGCCAGGAAACCAACTCAAATCAAATCGTACATTTTGCCGAACCCACGCCTCGACGGGGAAGGAGTTCGGATAAAAGCGAGAGTGATCCGCTGCCCGTACTGCGTCGAGGCCGGCGAGTTCAGGGCGATGGCGGAGCTGGATCAGGCGGAGGGGCACATCTGCTCCCGCTGCGCACACGTGGACATGGCTTCGAATCCACTCTTTCAGTGCACTTGCAGCAAGTGTGCAGGGCTACGTTTTCTTTGACGATCCGAATTAGGACCTCTTTACATTGGAATTCATAAGTTGTGGGGAGACTTTGAGATGGTCGACTCGTCGTCGATGCCGGGCCTTCTCCATTGTACGATCTGCAAGAAACCTGTGTGCCTGGAAACGGCAAATACAGACGAACAGGGCCAAGCAGTCCATGAAGACTGCTATTGCGCTCGACTGAGGCAAAATGCGAAGGCAAGAACCAATGGAGACGGTGATCAGCGAGCCTCGCGACGAGCAGGTTGACGCGTGTTCAAGTCCGCATCCTTTAATCGATTATCTGATAATCAATTATCTGAAATTCTAATCGATGATGCGAAATTCCGGCGACTCCACTTGCAGTAAACGGAAGGCTTCCTCGACCGTACGAACCACGTGGAGATCGGGACGGGTCAGTTCGCCGAGAATCTGAAACATGCGCGCCATACCGTATACCGAGTCGAGAGGGGCGACAACGATCCGCATTTCTCCGTGCGGGATGGCGGGAGGACGCCGTGCCAGCGCACGCACGCCCTTGCTGGAAACTTCAAACTTCGTGACTGCGGAAAGGTCAACCAGCCCGCGACAGGGTGGGTGAGAGGCGACATATCGTTCGATCGATTCGTAGGCGTGGAGGAGAATCTCGTCGTCGAGGTTGCCTTTCACAGTGACGCGAAGCAGTCTGTTTCCGGCGTCGAAATCAATGACGAAGCCCAACGAGAACCTCCCCCTCGGCGGTTCCAGCCGTTGCGCTAGAGTACCGCATTTTAGAAAAACTTTCCCCTTGCCGGTGAGTCGGGTGCTTCAAGGGGCGGGATAGGCCGTTTTTCCGGAGACAAGGCCGTCGCTCTGCCTGAAAAACGGCTGCGCTTCCCCACCACTTCCGAAAAGTTCGGCTAGAATCACGGGAAGCAATGCGTCTTCAGTGGGCAATCGCGGGCCTGTTCCTTGCCACCTTCCTGATTGGCAGAGGTTCTGGACAGAGTCCAAACAATCCCAACCAGACGAGCCCGAATTCGGCGATCGCGAATCCGGCCGATTCTCATCCGACCAGGGCCGCGACAACAAACTCCAGCACTAACCGGAAAGTGAAAGCAGAAGGGGGCAGCGAGGCCTGCGCCTCGTGCCACTCCGAAATCTACCGGACCTACCAGAAAACAGTGATGGCCGGGGCGAGTGGCGCTGCCAGCGAGGCATTGATCACCGGCGAGTTCACCCATAAGCCTTCGGGCATTCGCTACCGAATCTACAAGCAGAACGGCCAGGCATGGATGAGCTACGAGCGGGCGGGGGAGACCGGCTTTCGCGGGGAGCGCGAGCTTTCTTATTTCATCGGCTCGGGAGTGAAAGGGCGGACGTATCTGTTTTCGAGCGACGATTTTTTATTTGAGGCTCCGATTAACTGGTATTCGCAGGAAGGGCGATGGAATATGACGCCAGCGTACACCGAGGCGAGCGAGGTGCCAATGAACTTGCCGGCATATGTGGATTGCCTGAATTGCCACACCAGCGGGCTGCAACCGCCGGTGACGGGGACGGACAACAAATTTTCCGGGAAACCGTTTCTGCATGGCGGCATCACTTGCGAGCGCTGCCACGGCACGGGCGAAGGACATGGCGAAAGAAAGGGCCAAGACCAAGACAAGGGCCAAGACCAAGACAAGGGCCAAGACAAGGGGATGATTGTAAATCCCGCGAAGCTCTCTCCCGACCGCCGCGATGCGATCTGCATGGAGTGTCACTTCGAGGGCGCAGTCGCGGTGGAGCAACCGGGGAAACGCACGTACCAGTTTCAGCCGGGGGAAAAACTTTCGGACTACATTCACTATTTTCTTCTCAGCGGAACCGAGCCGCAGAGGCCGCAGGGACTCAGCCAGTTTGAGGCGCTGTCGGAGAGTATGTGCAAAATCAGGTCAGGCGACAAGATGTGGTGCGGAAGTTGCCACGATCCGCATAAAGAGCCGGAGGCGGCGCAGAAGGCGGCATACTACCGGAGCAAATGCCTGGCGTGTCATGAAGAAAAATTTGCAGCCCAGCATCATCCCGACAAGCCAGACTGTACGGCTTGCCATATGCCGGCATTGCCAAGTAAAGACGTGGCGCACACGGAGGCGACGGACCACCGTATCCAGCGAAATCCCAAAGAGGCGCCGCTGCCGCGTCTAGAAGTGCGGGGAACGCCCGGTGCGCCGCTGATCGCTTTTCCGGAGAGTGACTCATCGCTTGCGACTAGCCGCGATTTCGCGCTGGCCTGGGAGACTCTGGCGCTGCGCAATGTGGAAGGCGCGGGGCGGCGGGCGGATGGCTATTTGCGCAAAGCTGTAATCGAGAGGCCGGAGGATCCGGTGTTACTGGCGGCTTTGGGGTTTGTGGAGCAAGCTCATGGCCGCGAGAAACAGGCGCATGAGCTATATGAGCGGGCGCTGAAGATCGATCCCTTGGAGAATGACGCGGCAGCGAATCTCGGCGTGTTGGAGGCACGGTCGGGGAACCTGCGGAGGGCGGTAGAGTTGTGGCAGGGAGCGTTTGTGAGAGTGCCGTATCGAAGTGCGATCGGGATGGACTTGGCGATGGTGTTCTGCGCGGCAGGGCAAAAAGAGATTGCGCGGCGGTATGTAGAGCAGGTGCTGGAGTTCAATCCGGATTACGGGAAGGCGAAAGAGTTGCTGGCGCACCTGAGCGAGAATCCTGCGCAATGCAAGCCGTAGTGGAAAAGAACTGGTTGGGCGAGTTCGTCGAATGCGTTCGACGTCTGAGTTCGATCCGAAAAAAACGGCCCGGTGGAGAACCGGGCCGCGAGTGTTGGGAGGTCGCGCCTAGAACCGGAGTTGAGCGCGAATCTGGAGAGAGCGCGGCGAGGCGTCGGCGCCCAGGAATGAGCCGAAGATGCTGGTGGGAGTTGCCACCGCGCGCACGCTGTAGCCGAACTGGGAGTCCGAGATGTTCCCGATCGGCTGATCGAAGTTGGGATGGTTGAGGATGTTGAAGGCCTGTGCGCCGATTTGGAATTCAGCGCCCTCCCAGTGCGGAATGCGGAAGTTCTTCATCAGTGTCAGGTCCGTGTCGAAGTAATCAGGTCCATAGATCTGGTTGCGGCGCTGGTTGCCGTAGGAGCCGATGCCACCGGGGCCGATCGGTGAAGTAAATTCCGAAGGGGTCATGCACGGTGTCGTGGTCACGAAGGTATTGAAGACATTCGAGGAGCTGCAAGAGAGCGGTCCCACCGAGGAATCGGCGAAGATCGTGTTCGCGTAATTGAAACCGGACAAGACCCCACCGGCGGTGCCATCAATGGCGGTGAAGGGGAGCCCCGAGCGCACGAAGAGCGTGCCGGAAACAGTCCAGTCGGCCAGCAGATCCAAAGCCCGATTACTGAGTTTCGGAGTGTGATAGACGTAGCTGAGATTGGCCTGCTTGCGGACGTCGTAATCGGCGTTGCCGTAATTGTATTGGCGGAAGTTATAGGGATTCTGCGGCGTTAAGATGCTGGTGTTGGTGTCGAAGTTAAAGGGCAGGAAGCCGCCGTTGGAGATGTCGTCGAGGGCGTGACTCCAGGTGAACGAAGCCTGCACCTGGAAGGCGCTGGAAACATGGCGCGTGAATGAAGCGGTTAAGCCGTTGTAGTTGGAGACGCCGTAATTGCCGACTTCGGTGACGGTGCTGAAGCGCGAATCGGGAGCGGCCGCAGGCAAGCCGGTGAATGAAGCAATGGGAGTCAAAAGACCCTCGGCGGTACTCACTGCCGAGAGGCACGCGGCTCCGCAGTATGCATTGAAGCCGGCATTGGTGGCTGCTAGATCGGAGCCATGATTGCCGACGTAATTGATGCTGAGCGACATTTTGGATCCGATTGCCTGCTGCACTTCCAGGTTCCATTCCTGATAGGTGGGATATTGAATGCGGTGCGCCGAGCTGGTGAGGGTGGGTGGGCTAAAGAACGGCAGAGCCGCGGAAATCTGCGCGAGAGTCTGCCCAGAGTTAAAACCGGAAACGAAGGCGGCGTTGGACGATTGCGCTAGCGACTGAGCGTTGCCAGTGACGCCTGGGGCGAGCAGGCCTGTCGTGACGAAGGTATTTTTCAACGGCGGATTGGTGTCGAAGGAGCTGGCGATGGTTCCAGGGAAGATGTCGGAGAATATTCCAGCTCCGCCGCGGATGACGGTAGTGCCTCGACCCAGGGGCTGCCACGCGAATCCGACTCGGGGTTCCCAACTGATGCTCTGGTAATTCGGGAGCGCCTGGTTCAGGCCAGTTTGGATCGCTTGATTGTACGGCTGAGATGGGTCGTGGGATACATCGAGGAATGAATTCGTGAGACGAGCAAAGCAATTGGTTTGGCAGACGGGATCGGAGTTATGTTCGGCACGCAATGAGAGCGTGACTTTCAAGTGCGGCAGGATGGCCCATTCGTCTTGCGCATAGAGGCCAAGACTATAGAGCGCGAGAGGTTCTGTGGGGCGGCTGGCGAAGCCCTGCTCAAATACATCCGCGCTGCCGGCGTTGAAACTGCTCTGAGAATTGAAAACGGCGAGAGGGATGGTTCCGAGGAATCCACCCGGGGTGTAGTCGGTGATGTCGTTGCGGCGATAGTTCGCGCCGAACTTCAGAGAGTGACTGCCCCTCTGCCAGGAATAGTCATCGGAGACCTGATACTGCGTGACATTGCGCCCCTGCGGCCACGATGAATACAAGGTGGTTCCGAGAGGACTGCCGGGCGAACTGAATTGATTGCCGGAAAAGAACAGGTCGTAAGGCATCAGAGACGTAGCTTTACCCAGACTGGGAGGACCAAACACTGCGCCATACCAGGAGCCGGCCAGGATGAATTGGTTGATGGCGTTTACTCCCACCTGATGAGTCTCCTGAAGTTGACCCTCGTATTGCGGCTGAACACTCTGCGCGTTGAGCACGGGAGTAAGAGGATCGGTGACCGACGCCTGAAGTCCGTGGTCGGTACGGAAGTGAATAAACGCGCGATCCCTGCTGCCGAAGTTCTGGTCCACGCGAGCGGTCATCAACCATTCGGTCGTCAGGTTCGTGGCATTGGACTGAAACTGGAGCGCGCAGGGTGCGCTTCCGGCGAGAGTGACAGATCCATCGCAACCCCCTGCGGGAAGAGTGTTCGCCGCGCGCGAAGCTCCGGGAGCGCTGTTATAGATGGAAAAAATCTGATTGTAGAACGAAGTCTCCGAGGACGGAATTTTGGCGAGAGTCGCCGCCTGAAACTGAGGACTCGGAATGTAGACCGGTTGAGAAGTCGGAATCAGGAGGCGTAAACCTTCGGTATCGACAAAGAAAAAGGTCTTGTTCTTAATGATCGGCCCTCCCAGCGAAGCCGCCCATTGATTGGCGTTGTCGAAGGATCGAGGCGTGCCGCTATTGTTCAGGAACCAGTCGTTGGCGTTGAGCACGCGGCCATTCCAGAAATATTCGGCATTGCCGTGAAACTTGTTGCCGCCGGATTTGGTCACGAAGTTTACGTTAGCTCCCGCAAGGCTGCCGTATTCTCCGGCGTAGCCGTTGTTCACCACGGTGGCAGTCTGGACGTCGTTGGCGCCGAGCAGAAGATTGGTCGCTCCGGAATTGCTGAGATTGAGGAATGGATCGTTTTCATTCATGCCGTCGACGGTAAAAAGATTCGAGGTCGCGGAGATGCCGAAGGTGGCGCTGTTGCCGTAACCGGCTTGGGTGTTCATCGTTGCGCCGGGGGCGGTCTGCACGTAGTACGTCAGATCATTGCCGGGGTTCGGGATGTTGGCGACAATCTCGGGGCTGATCGTGGTCGAGACATTGCCATTGTCTACCTGGAGATTCGAGCCCTGAGCGGTGACTTCGACCGTTGTGCTCGAGGTTGCGACCTGGAGCTTGATGTTGACGCTGCTGGCTTGCCCGACCGCGACGGAAACAACTTGCTGCGAGCCTTGGAAACCCGGAGCGGTGGCGGACACGCTATAGCTGCCCGGATTCAGCAGGGCAAAACGATAGGCTCCCGTGCTGCTCGAGTTGGCGGTCTGAGTGGTACCGGTATCGTTGTTTTTTAGAGTTACGGTTGCGTTGGGAACCGCGGCGCCGCTGGGGTCGGTGACGGTGCCTCCGACGTCGCCCGAGGTGAGTGACTGCGTCCGCCCCAGGGTGGGAAAGAGGAAAAAAACGAAGAACATGATGGCAATAAAAGACACAAGGACACTAGAGAAGAAAAGGGACTGCGACTTCATGACGGAAATCCTCCGGAGCTGCCCGATTCGAAATATCTGTGCTGGGTCGTGGCCGGGGCACGACCGATTTCGCGGCAGTGCACACCGATACGCCGTACCTCGCCAAAGTCGCGTCCCAAAAGAGATAAGAGCGGAGTAAACGCAGGACTAACTTTCCGGAGCGGAGAATCCGTCGAAACAAACGCGCTGGCGTTGCCAATCGCGGAATTTTGATGCGTGAATGTCAGTCTGTAATTTGCATTGAGTATGTCCTGAGGCGGGAGCGAACGGTATCGGGTGATTCCCGTACCGGGACCAGAAGGCTGACTGCGAGGTTTACGCGCGGAGCGAGCCAGGTTTGGAACTAATCAAAAACCTTGAGCGCATCGTTGATAGAACTTCCGACAATGTTCCCGTCACCAGCTTGCACGCGGATGGGGGCAAAACGCGTGAAGTTGGCCAATAATCACCGCAGTGGTGGAATTGAGCCACCAACACCGGATTCAAAGCGCGATGGGCGGGCAATGGTGGTTGCCTCTAACTCTGCTGAAGGGAACGGCTTGGAAATAGTTTCACTGTCGGCGGATCGAGTGGCAACCGGGCTGCATTGTTCTAAGCAAAGCCGCGCTCCAGCGGCTTATTGGCTTCGACGTACTATTTCCGGCATCGAGTTCAATAGATATTTCGATACATATTTCGATATCCATAGGCTTGGGGAGCTGGCATTGAGGAAAGACGACATTTCGAGGGTGCGCAATATAAAATATCCCGACTGGCAGCGCGAATTTGAAGCGGCTCTTGTTGATGGTGACGCGGAGACGTTGCGGCAACGCGTGGATGCGGCGGAAGCAGCCATATTTCTGCGCTCGCAAGCTTCGGCAGGCCCCACGGAGAAAGAAGCGATGGCCGAAGCCATTCGCAGACTGCGCGCGGTTCAGAGGAAGAAACTAGGATATCCAGATTGGAAGAAAAGCTGACAGCCCAGCCACAGGTTTCGGGCATCTTATGTCGGCGATGGCAGCCAACCCTTTGCGGAAGCGCGTTTTGCTCGTGGACGACAATATTGCCGTTCGCACCCTGGTGCACCAGTTGTTTGAATCGGAACCGAGTTTCGAAGTCGTAGGGGAAGCAGAGAACGGGCGCGAGGCGATCGAAAAGGCAGACAACCTGAAGCCTGATCTCGTCATCCTCGACCTGACGATGCCTGTGATGAATGGTTTCGACGCGGCCGCGGAGTTAATGAGGCGGCTTCCCGCTATGAAGATCATTTTGTTTACCGTCGAGGAAGGGCCGGAAGTAGAACGGTTGGCCCGTCAGGCGGGCGTGCAGGCAGTAATCTCGAAGGATCGGGCGGCTCAGCTGATTCCGCAATCATACTGCTTGTTAGGACTGGCACAAGGCGATTCTGGGCCACTAGAGAATGCGAGCTAGCGTGCGGCGAATATTCCCGCACCATTTCGCGCCTGCGGCCATCGAAACACGCGTACATTCAAATCGCCGCGCAACCCGTGACACAACCTCGGAGCGCTCTTTTGCTCTCTAACGTGGCATGCCGGCCAGCTATGGCAGCCGGGTCGGATTCTCCATCAACAAGATCACGGGCGACGGCGTTGCCGGTTTCACAGTAGACATACACCATGCCGGCTCGGACGGCGGTGCACGATAGCAATATCGCCGTAGCGTCGCCAAAGCTTCGAAGTGCAGTACTAACCCCTTAGAGTTCCGTAGTTCCACCCCCCCGGGAAAACGCCGCCACAAGCTTGCGGCGGGGGTGACCTTCGTAATCGCCTGCCGGCGTTACTGCGTTGCCGCTCCGGGGGCGCACTCCTAGAATCGGAGCCAGGGTTTACTCCGCCTGATTCCGCATGCCTGAGATTACAAAACGACTGGATCGTGCCGAGATAGGGAAGCGCGTGGAACGCGCGGAGAAGCTCTTGCAAAAGGGCAAGACGGCGGACGCGCTGGAAGAATATCTGCTGGTTCTGCGGGACGATAGCGACAACGATGTGGTTCGGCAACTCTCGGCGGACTTGTGCCTTTCGTTGGGTCGCAATGCGGAAGCGGTTGCTTTGCTGGGTGATCTGTTTGAGCGGCAGGTGGGGATGGGGGATGCGACCCGGGCCAGCCTTACCTATAAGAAGCTGGCGCGCCATGGGAGTCCGACCTGGCAGCAAAAGTTCCGCTTTGGCCAACTGCTGGAGGGGTCAAACAAGAAGCTTGCGGTGGGAACCTATGAAGCCGCGCTTTTGGATCTGTCCAAGCTGGGGAAAAAAAAGGAAGCTTCCGAAATATTAGATCGCATCGTGACGCTGGAACCAACGCGGGCTAATTGGCAGCGCATGGCGGAACTTGCGTCGGAGTTGGGAAATAGCAAGGCAGCGGCGGCAGCTTTCCAGAGGATCGCGCAATTGGCCACGGCCGAGGGCAGCGACGCTGCGCCCTGGTACGAGCGCGCTTATCAGGAAGATGCTTCCGATCAAAGCATTGCGCTGGCGTATGGGAAGAGCTTGCTGGCGCAGGGCCAGGTGGGCGCGGCGATTTTTATACTCGAGCCACAAGTCAATTCCGGGCAGGTAACGCCGTCGTTGCGCGAGACCTATGCTGATGCGCTGGTAGCCGCGGGGCGCTACGCGGAAGCGGAACCGCTGGTGTGGCAGTTGTTTGAGCAGAATCCTTCGCGAGTGCAGCAGGTAATCGCGCTGATCGGCAATTTGCTGGATGGCGGAAATGAGGAGGACGCGGTCGCACTGGCGCGCAAGCTGGAACAATTTCAGCGGCGTCGCGGCGAGCGCCGGCAGTTTATCGCCATCATGGAAGACATTACGGCGACGCGCCGGGCTTGCCCGCAGATGCTCGAATTTCTGAGCGAGCTCTATAACGCGTCGAACCGCGAAAATGATTATTGCCAGACGCTGCTGAAGCTGTTCGATCTTTATTGCAGCACCGGGGAATACGCTAAGGCCGCAGAGTGCCTGGATCGCGCGGCCGAGGTCGATCCCTATGAATCCGGGCACCTGAAGCGACTGGAGATGTTGAAGGGTAAGGTGGAAGATGCGCGCTTCCGCGCGATCGCATCGAGGTTCAGCTCGGCCAGCAAAGCCGCGGAAGAACCGGCGCAGGAGGACTTGCGGACTTTGGGGGCATCGACGCTCCAGGATCTGATGTTGCAGGCGGAAATTCTGGTGCAGTACGGGATGCGCAACAAAGCAGTCGAACGGCTACAGAGAATACAAGAACTGTTCCCGCGCGAAGAAGAGCGGAATGAAGATTTGCAGCGATTGTATTTATCGGCAGGAGTGACGCCACGGTATGCGGGGACGGCGCCTTTACCCCCGGCTGCCGCCCCGGTTTCGGTTGCAGCGCCAGCTGCCGCTCCGGTTGCGTCCGCGCCCGATCCGGCGACCGATGTCCGCGCATTCACACGCGTGGCGGAGATTTCGCGCAAGCTCTATCACCAGGGCACGGCGCCTGCTGTGCTGAGCACCGCGGTCAGAGAGATTGCATCGCACTGGGACGCGGCACGCTGCATCGCGGCCATGGGCAAGGGCGGAGCGGCGACCGCGATGGAAGAATTTTGCGCCGAGGGATTGAAGAAGGCGAGCAATTCGGCGATTAGCGAACTGATTTCATGCCTGCACAAGGCGGTCGATGGGCACGAACCGCTGGCGATCGAAGACGCCCCCAAGGCTCTTCCATTACAGGCTGCACGCAAGGCGTTGGTGGAACTGGGCGCCGCTTCCGTGCTGGCTATCCCGCTCAGCGATGGCGAAGAAGTGGTCGGCATGCTGGTTCTGGTGCACAACCGGCCGCGAGCCTGGGCGCAGGCAGATATGGTTGTGCTGAAAACACTGGCCGAGCAGATGGTGATTGCGCTCAACAACGCTGGGCTGCGGCGGCTGGTGAAGAATCTTTCGGTGACGGACGAAAAGTCAGGATTGTTGAAACGTGCGTCGTATCTCGATCTGCTCCTGGCAGAGAGCAAGCGCGCGATTCAAAATGCGTCGGCGCTTTCGGTGCTGCTGCTGCAGTTCGGCAAGAGTTCGGCGATGATCAAGGAACATGGCGAGGCGGAAGTGCAGGCCGTCATGGAAAAAGCTGGGCAGTTATTCGCCGCCAACATCCGCTCAAACGATCTGGCGTTTCGTTATGACACGACGACCATCGCAATCCTGCTGGGCGAGACGGCGGAAAAAGAGGGCATGCTGGCGATAGAAAAGCTCCGCAAGATTGTCTCCGAAGTACGGTTCCCGGCGAAGGAAGACGGTGGCGAGCGGCAGGCGGCGCAGTTTTCCGCTGGGCTGGCGGAGGCCGTGATCCGAAGTGAATATGATCCCATCGATGTGGTCACCGAAGTGATCAACCGCGCTGAGCATGCGCTGGCGCAGGCCATGGCGCATGGATCGGGGAAGGTTGTGGCGCTGGGCGCGGCAGTGCTCGCCGCGGGTGCGGTAGCGTAAAGCAGCCGCCTGAACCTTATTCGCTCATCCACCAAAACCTTGCATTTTTCATTCGCTGGGGCTTTCATAAAATAGTCATGCGCGGACTCCTTCTCTGTCTGTCCCTCGCGATAAGTCTATCGTCGTCGTACGGGCAAACTGTGTTCAAGCCCCCGCCATCCACGATCCATGTGCCGAGCTATCGCCTCTCTTTCGAGCGTGCAGGTCAGGTTGCGGGCCTGACGGGCGTATGGGCTACCGAAGTTCCAGCCGAGTGCGGAGGTGACGGGACAGCATTTTTGAACATGCTGGTACCCGCGGCGCTGGATGGCCAATCGATCGTGTCTTCTACCCGAATGTCGAAGCTCGGACCGCCTGTGGAATTGATTGTCGCCGTTCCGACGTCCGGTGACGCCAATGAGTTTCGGCTAGACCAAATTACTGATCTGTACGATGTCCATCTGAAGGATGCGTACGCATCGGAATCGGATGTAGTCTTGCTCGTCATCGCTGCGCCAGAGGATAAGCGGGGCAAGGAAACATTTACGACAGCTGACGGTACGGACCATGAGCTGGATGCAAATCTCGCCGAACGTCACGATTATCTGGTGATATTTGACCGTCAAGGTAACTACAAAAGGAAAATACAAATCGACGATGTTATCGCTCTGCATCGGTTCGCTGAATTTGCGTCGGGCACATTTCTCGTTTTCGGATTCGACAGGCAAGACCACTCTCCGAAACTGGCGATGTTCAAGGACGATGGGACTCTCCTAAAATTTCTCGATATTACCAAAGGCGACGCGCCGAAGTCGATGTTCGGGACGCTGAATGGAACCGGAAAAGGGCCAGCCATTTACGTTGCGCCCGCACAGCTTGTGCCGTACGGCGATTCCATCATTGTGGTTCAAAACAGAAGCAAGTTTCCTTTGCTTGAGGTGAGCCAAGGGGGAGCGATCCGGGTGATCAAAACGAAGCTGCCCGGAGGAGCTCAGATCGACGCGCTCATTCCCAGCGATAATAATTTATACGCGCGTGTGGACGGGCCGCGCATACGGACGATCTACGAATTGAGCGAGCGGAGCGGGAAGATCCTGAGCCGCTTTCAGATTGGCAACAACGAGCTTGGCGCCGACCTAGCCTGCGTGCATGAGGGAGAGTTTCTTTCTTTCGAGCAAAGGGAAGGAACCTTAGTGCGTCTTGTGGGCACTGCCGAACCTGCCGTCGCTCCCGCATCGACCGATCCGAAAACGCAAAACTCCAGTTCTGCATCCAGCGCAGACAAGCGCTAGACAGTCACTCCATTCTCGCGGTGGCGGATATTCCTTCCTCACTGCTAAACTAAAAAGTTTGGCTGATCGCTTCCGATTAGTTCCGACGAAAGCTCTAAAGAAAGTTCTGCCGAAATAAACATGTTGAAGCCAGGTGACATCGCCATCGTCAGTGGGGCGCGCACGCCCTTTGGCCGCTATTGCGGCAAGTTGAAGGACTTCTCCGCCCAGGAGTTGGCCGCGGTGGCGGCGAAGGGCGCGATTGAGCGGGCGGGGATCGATGCCAAGGAATTCGATCACGCCGTATTCGGCAACGCGCAGCAGACTTCGGGCGACGCCCTGTATGGCGCGCGGCACGTGGGATTGCGAGCGGGGCTGCCGATTGAGACTCCGGCGCTGACCGTGAACCGGCTGTGCGGGTCGGGCATGCAGTCGATTGTGAATGCGGCGCAAATGATTCAACTGGAAGAAGCGAAGATTGTTCTGGCCGGCGGCATGGAGGCCATGTCGCAAGCTCCGTTTGTGATTCGCGGGCGCGATGGCTTTACGCTGGCACCGGGCGGCAAGCTGGAAGATTCGCTGATGGTCGCGCTGCTCGATACTTACTGCGGCTCGTATATGGCGAATACCGCAGAGCTATATGGATCGCAGCAGGGAATCACGCGCGAGATGCAGGATGAATTTGCGCTGCGCTCGCAGAAGTGCGCCGACGATGCATACAAGGCCGGACGCATTCAGGAAGAACTGGTTCCGGTGCCGCTGCGGAATGCGAAGGGCGAACCGACGGGGGAATCGCTGACGGAAGATGATCAC
Source organism: Candidatus Sulfotelmatobacter sp. (assembly GCA_036500765.1). Classification (NCBI taxonomy): domain Bacteria; kingdom Pseudomonadati; phylum Acidobacteriota; class Terriglobia; order Terriglobales; family Candidatus Korobacteraceae; genus Candidatus Sulfotelmatobacter; species Candidatus Sulfotelmatobacter sp. Next base: position 11,787 of record DASYBM010000015.1, on the reverse strand, counting down.
CGGCGTCCGCAGACGACGATGGAAGGACTCGCGAAGTTGAAGCCGGCGTTTGGAAAAAACGGAACAGTCACGGCCGGCAACGCCAGCGGCATTGTCGATGGCGGCGCGGCGGTGGTGATGATGTCGTTGGAGCAGGCGCTGAAGCGCGGATTGAAGGCGCTTGGAAGAATTGTTGGGTGGGGTATAGCGGGAGTCGAGCCGAAGTTGATGGGACGCGGCCCGGTGCCGGCGACGAAGATTGCGCTGCAGAAGGCCGGGCTGTCGCTGGACTACATCGACTTGATTGAAGTGAACGAAGCATTCGCGGCCCAGTATCTGGGCGTGGAAAAAGAGTTAGGACTCGATCGCGAGAAAGTAAATGTGAACGGCGGGGCGATTGCGCTGGGGCATCCGCTGGGCGCGACCGGAACGCGGCTGGTGATCACGCTGCTCTATGAGTTGCGGCGGCGCAAGAAAAAGTATGGGCTGGCGACAGCGTGCATCGGCGGCGGGCAGGGGATCGCAATGATCGTCGAGAGCATGAACTGATTCCTTCCAATAAGATGCAAGGAGTTTCTCGTCGCCCGGAGTTGATGATTTATTCAGCGTCCTGCTGTGCAATTGCCCTATAATCCAGCTATGCTCACGGACGAAGACAAACAGTGGATTAGCCAGCGGTTAGAAAAGGTGGAAACTACCTTGCTCACCGAGTTTCATAAGTGGGCGTCCCCTGTCGAGCTGCGTCAGCGAAGCCATGCCGCGGCTCTTCGCGCGCTGGATGCCGAAGTTGAATCTCTCTCAGACCGGCTTAAGAATCTCGAAGGCCGCTGAACGGCCATTTTCATTCAGCGTCTGAATTTCCGAACCCACTCGCTACGCCGATGATCCCGGCCGCAAGGACTGCGGCGAGATAAACATGTTCGACAAGGAACCTCATATGGAAATTAAGAAGGTTGGCGTTCTCGGTTGTGGGCTGATGGGTTCTGGCATTGCGCAGGTTTGCGCCACGGCTGGATTCGACGTCACGGTGCTTGAAGTCGAGCAAAAGTATCTCGACAAGGGGTTTGCCGGAATTGAGAAATCTTTGGCGAAATTTGCCGAGCGGCCGGTCGAGAAGGGCGGGATCACGGCGGCGCAGAAGGATGCGATCCGCGCGCGGCTGCGCGGGACGACTTCGAAATCCGACCTGGCCGATTGCGACATTGTGATTGAGGCCATCATCGAGAATGTGGAAGAGAAGAAGAAGATGTATGCGTCGCTCGATGGCATGGTGAAGAAAGACGCGATCTTTGCTTCAAATACTTCTTCGATTTCGGTGACGGAGCTTTTAACTTCGGTCAAGAGACCAGAAAAATTTATCGGGCTGCACTTTTTCAATCCCGTGCCGCTGATGAAGCTGGTCGAAGTAGTGCGGACGATCGCGACCGCCGACGACGTTTACGAGACGGCTTATGAGTTCGCCAAGAAGCTGGGCAAGGTTCCGGTGCGCACGTCGGACAAAACGGGATTCATCGTAAACCGGCTCCTGGTGCCGTATTTGCTGGATGCGATTCGCGCGTATGAAGAGGGCGTGGGGTCGATTGAAGATATCGATAACGCGATGAAGCTGGGGTGCGGCTATCCGATGGGGCCGTTCACGCTGCTGGATTTCGTCGGGCTCGACACGACTTATTACATTACGCACGTGATGTATGACGAGTTCAAGGAGCGGCGGTTCGCGTCGCCTCCGCTGCTGAAGCGGATGGTGATGGCGGGCTGGTACGGCCGGAAGTCGGGGCGTGGGTTCTATGATTACGCAAACCCGGAGAAGCCGCGGGCGAATAAGCTGTAGCCGCGAACCATCAGGAGTTTGTCATCCTGAGCGAAGCAAGAATTCTGAGAAGCGGAATTCTTGCGCAGTCGAAGGATCCCTTGCAGCGGAGGCGACGTGTGGCTCGAAGAGGCATTCTCACTAAGCGCATCGGGCGAACTCCTCGATAAGCCGCTGGTGGCTTTAAGCTACATGGGGTCCTTCGACTCCGTCAACCGATTCGCTTCGCGGATCGGTTGCCTGCGCTCAGGATGACAGGACTTGAGGTCTCAATCTATGAACTTCGAAAACATACTTCTCGAAAAGAACAACGCGATTGCTTACGTCACCGTCAACCGGCCGAAGGTGCTCAATGCGCTCAACATGGCGACCATGGAGGAGCTGCGGGCGGCGTTTCATGACATCAAGAATGACACGGGCATTCGCGTTGTGATTTTTACTGGGTCCGGCGAGAAAGCGTTTATCGCTGGCGCGGACATCGGAGAACTAGCCAAGCACGACGCGGTTTCGGGGAAGGAATATACGCATCGCGGGCAGAGCGTTCTGAATTTGATCGAAAATCTGGGCAAGCCGGTGATTTGCTGCATCAACGGATTCGCGCTCGGCGGTGGATGCGAGATTGCCATGGCTTGCACCATGCGGCTGGCCAGCGAGAATGCGAAGCTGGGGCAGCCGGAGGTGAAGCTGGGGATTATCCCGGGCTATGGCGGTTCGCAGCGGCTGCCGCGGCTGGTGGGCAAGGGGATGGCCATGCAGATGGTGCTGGCGGGGGAGATGATCACGGCGCAGGAGGCGCATCGCATCGGGCTGGTGAATGAAGTCACGGCGCCGGTCGAGTTGATTCCTCGGGCGGAAGCGATTGCGGCGAAGATCATTGCGAATGCTCCGCTGGCCGTGCAGTATGCGATGGAGGCCGTCAACAAAGGCATGGAGATGACTCTGGCGGAGGGGCTTTATCTGGAGGCGGTGTTGTTCGGAATGTCGTGCGCGACGGAAGATAAGAAGGAAGGGACGACGGCATTTCTGGAGAAGCGCGCGGCGGTGTTCAAGGGCAAGTAACCTTCGGTATGGATTTTCACGGATCACTCAATGTTGTCATCCTGAGGCGCGGGTTTTTGCGCCGAAGGATCTCTGTAGTCGTTGTTCCCGGCATAAATGCATAGATCCTTCGCGGCAAAGGGCGCCGCTCAGGATGACAACGTGTAGGAATTTACATCAGCACGGAGAGGCAACGAATCACGGAGAAGAAAGACAAATTGAAAGTCGAAAATCCAGCCGAGGATAAGTTCGCTGTGCTGGAAGGGAAGCTCGATGCTTCCGGACGGACGTTCGGGATCGTGGTGGCGCGCTTTAATTCATTTATTACCGAGCGGCTGCTGGCGAGCGCTTGCGATGGCCTGATTCGCTGCGGGGCGGCGCGAGAGGATATCGATATTGCGCGGGTGCCGGGGGCGTTTGAGATTCCTTCCGCGGCACGGACTTTGGCTTCGACTAAGAAGTACGACGCAATCATTTGTATCGGCTGTCTGCTGCGCGGGGACACCGCGCATTACGACGTGATCGTCAACGAAGTGACGCGCGGGATTGGACAGTCGGCACAGGAGACCGGGGTGCCGCATGCGTTTGGCGTGCTGACTTGCGAGAACCTCGAGCAGGCCATTGATCGGGCTGGGCTGAAAATGGGAAACAAGGGGTTTGAGGCGGCGCTGGCGGCGGTGGAAATGGCGTCGTTGGGGCAAGCTCTCAGCTCTCAGCTTTCAGCTGTCAGCAAGAAGCAGATTCCTCCGCCTCGCTCCGCGAGTCGTCGGAGTGAAAAATCCAAGAATGGGAGCAAGAGTAAGAGCGCGAAGAAGAAGCGCGGATAAGCCGCCGGTGCAGTAGACTGATGGCTGATAGCTGACGGCTGATAGCTGCTTTTATGGGTACTCGACGAAAATCCCGAGAACTGGCGCTGCAGATGTTGTTTCAATCAGACATGGGCAAACAGGATGCCGATCAGGTACGCGGAACGTTTTGGCGTGAGCATGGCACGGCGAGTGCGGAAGTCCGGGGTTTTGCGGACGATCTGTTTCGCGTGGCCGTCGAACGCAGTGCTGAAATCGACGGGCTGATTGAGAAGCATGCCGAGCACTGGCGAATGGAGCGCATGGCGGCCGTCGATCGAAATCTCCTACGCACGGCCGTCGCCGAGTTGCTGGCTTATCCTGAGACTCCGCGAGCGGTGGTGATTAACGAAGCTCTGGAAATTGCGCGGAAATTTTCGAGTCCCGAGTCGGTGCATTTCGTGAATGGCGTCCTCGACAGCGTCGGGAAAGAATTGGAGCCGAAGGGGAGTTTGCAATAGGAAAGCTTTTACCTCTTAGCCTTTAGCTCTTAGCCTTTAGCTCAAGGCCCTCTCGCGGGGGCTTTTCTTTTTTCCGTCCAAATTCCGGGTGCGGGCGGCAAACTCTTGCCACGGCCTTCCAATCGCCGATGGGGTGGCCGATGGCTCCGGCTGAATAATGAACAAACTGAGAACTGCCAACTACCTTACGGTTTTGCGAGGATTGTGTTGAAGGTGCAGGGGCCTTGAGTCGGAGTGAAAGTGCAGAAAGGATTCAGATAATTGTCCAGGTTGGGAAAAGAGATCGGAACCATATCACTGCCACCGAGGGCGGTGCTTACCTGGTGCAACATGCCATCGCTGCCCGCCACCAGGATCGTGCCGGCATCAACTGACATGTCGGCGCTCAGTGGGACGGCGCCGCCTTGCAATTCGATGCCGGTGACCGCTCCGCTGCCGAAATTGTAGACGAGGATGCTGGCGTTGTTAGCCGATGCGATGTAGAGCAACGAGCCGTCGGCGGAGGCGAAAAAGTTGATGGGCTGAAGGGTGCCCTGGTTGAGTTCAACGCGCTGCACTGTATCGAACGCCAGGCTTTGCGGGCACAGTATATGGGCAGGTGGTGGCGGCGGAGAAATGACCGATGTGACGATGTCGAACCCAGTGGCGTCGAGTACGAAGACGTGAACTCCATCTTTAATCGGATTGCCTGAGGAGTCCGTGCCATCGATGTGGACGCCGGGCAATACCTTCATCAGAATGGGATTGGCGGGCAGAGGCACACTCACAGGAGCCTGGCTTGCTGGATTTGATGGAGTTATACAGTTTGCGAAAGCGGTGATGTTCGCCGACGAAGTACCGGTGGAAGATTCTGCGATGTAGGCAAACGCGCTATTCGGTGAAAAAGCAACGGCATTGGCCGGTCCCGCTAGCGCTATCGGTCCTTGCAAGGCTTGCAGTGGGGAGTAGACGTAGAGTGAGTTCGCGTTGCTGCCGCCAATGATAAAAGTCTTCAGTCCATCGGGAGAGAAGCCGGCAGCCACGGCTCCGGTGATACTCAATGGAGTCGCCGTCAGGTTCGTGGTATTGGTCGCATTGACAATGTAAACCTGATTTGGACTATGGATCGTGTCCGAGAACACCGCCATGTTTCCATTGTTCGAGGTGGCCAACACTTGTCCGGTCACCGTTCCCAAGGCGGTGAATGGGGAAGTACTTGAGCCGAAGTTTGCCGGGTTGATGAGTTGCGCTCCGTACGCGCTTCCTTCATAAGCCTTATCGCCGGCAAGATCGAAGAGCAACGAATTCGCCGCTGTGGGCAGGGGAACCGCAGAACCGCTGGCACCCTTGGAAGCCGTGAAGCTGTAGACGCCGGTACTGCACGCGTTCGGCGGATCGTTAGCGCATCCCGTACTGGTCGCGAGTACCGACACGGGACTGGTCGAACCTGTGATCGAGCCCGATATCGCAACGTTCGAGTAAACCGGCGCGGGGATCACTAGCTGGCAATCGATGAATTTGGGATAGAGCGCGTTAAAAAATTGGGTGCACGAGGTCAGTTGCGCCGGCGTGGAAAGCGACGCCGGGACTGTGGGGAATCCGATGTTGCAGGTTGGCGGGGAGCAGGAGGCAGTGACAGTTCCGGCCCCCACCGAGGGCGTGGCGAGGGCACAGGTTTCCGTGCATCCAGAGGAAGCGGACAGCACGGCAGGCTGGGATGCGGTCCAGGTCAGTGGGATTTTGCTAAGGACGATACCACCGTTTTTATTGGCCAAAGAACTGTTGCCCATCACGTCGGTCAACACTGCCGTGGCCGTTTGGGTGGTTCCCTTGGCCGTGACAAAGCTGGTCTGACCGTTCTGCTGCGATCCGGTTGCGTTGAGTTCGAGGGCGATGTTTTGAATCGGGCAGGTGGCAAAGAAATCAAGAGCTGGAGAAGTTCCGCCCGTCGGATTCTGGAACTGCGGCTGCGCGAACGTCGAACTGGAGACTCCGCTGGCAGAGGCGTAGATCTGAGTGATTCCCGGAAAAAGAGCTGCAGCCGTGGCCTGATTCGTCGGAAAATTATAGAAGGTATTGACGAGCGGGATGAGATTGACGACGGTGGCATTGTTCGCAGAAAAGGTGAACGGACCGACCGCCGCGGTAATATCGACACCCTGACTGTAGGCGTGGGCCTCCACGCTCATAGATTGACTTTGCGAGAGACAAGGTTCCTGCACCGGGACGCCATCGAGCAGAACTCCCGTGACGGTGATGCTGTCGATAGGCGGATGAACGAACACCCAAGTAGGAATGCTGTGGGCGCCCAGAGCGGAGGCCGTTACCTGAACCGGGCCCGTCGCGCCGGGAGTGCAGGTGGTGAATGCGATGTCCCACTGTCCGGCACAGGCGACGCCGTTGGGCGCGAGAGTCAGAATCGAGGTGTCGCTGGAGGAGTAGGTGATCGTGGTCGCAATATTCGTCCCCGAAGTGGTGGACGCGGAGGCGGTAAAACTCAGCGTACCGCCCAGCACCAGCGAGGAGGATCCGCCCGGGCTCAGGATGATGCGCCCGGGAAAAATAGGCGGGCCGGCTTTGGTTCCCCCGCCGCAGCCGCTGATGCTCCACAGAGAAAGGACCGCGAATGCCAACGGTAACGCTCTCGAAAGCAACCTACGCATGCACCACTCTTTCAATCTTGCACCCCTCCGTCAATCGTGCACCCCTCCGTCAATCGTGCCCCGTAGTCCTCTCTTGCACAGGGCGCTCAACCCAGTCTTTAAGCGAAGTTCCAGCCCAAGGGCCGAAATCGGCGTGGACGAAACTCTTACTCTGAATGAATTGGAAAACCTGTAGTGTAGAGGCTGGACGCGGAATCGGCAAGCGGCGCGATTCAGACCCCTTGCCAGCCCGCTCCGAAACATCTTTGGGTGGGATGCAAAAAGACGAGTTGACGATGTTTGCGGCAACTTGCTATATTAGTTTGGTTCCGCGAGTACATCCAGGCTTGCAGTGTGCTGTGGGTTTTTCTGCGGTAGTGTGTGCGGTATAAGAGCGCAGAAAACTTGCAGTAGAGCTATAGACGAAGAGAAATGTGTTTTCGAGTGAAGTGCGGATTCGAAAACATTCCTCGCTGAAACGTTCCTGCGGTGCCTTCCGCCCTATTGTGGAAGGATATGCAGGGCAAGGCTGACGAAACGGAGTGCCCCCGGAGTTTGGCCGGGCGCCACCGTCGGCAGCGAAAGTCTAAGGGAATCCAGAATCTCTCTGGCGTGAGCTTGCGGTCGTGAAGCCGCGCGGCGAGAAGTAATGGTTTGGCCTTGTTTGTTAAGCGCGGTTTGACAAACCTGAGTCGGCTATGCCCACGGATGCACGTTTAGAACAGGTATTGCAGCTGCGCCGTCTGCGCGTAAAGGCAGGATGGTGCGCGGCTTAAGGAGTGGCGAAGAGTGCCTACGTTTAACCAGTTGGTGGCTCAAGGCCGCAAACGGCCTCGGTACAAGACGGCGAGCCCTGCGTTGCAGGGATGTCCGCAGAAGCGCGGAGTTTGCACCCGCGTGTACACGCAGACGCCGAAGAAGCCGAACTCGGCTTTGCGCAAAGTGGCGCGCGTTCGCCTGACGAACGGAATTGAAGTCACGACGTATATACCCGGCGTCGGCCACAATCTGCAGGAGCACTCGATCGTGCTCATCCGCGGCGGCCGCGTGAAGGATCTGCCCGGTGTGCGCTATCACGTGATTCGCGGCACGCTGGACGCGGTAGGCGTTGCCGGCCGCCAGCAGGGCCGCTCGAAGTACGGCGCCAAGCGCAGCAAAAAGGGCGACAAGAAGGCTTAAGGACAGTCGTTCTGTGCTTAGTCGTTAAGTTTAGTTGTTGGCAAGCTCAAGCTGGAAGGCTATGAGCTAGGAGCTAGAAGCTGAATGCCTCGTAAAGGACATATCGCAAAGCGGACCGTCCCGGCCGATGCCGTGTATCAATCGGACCTGGTGACGAAGTTTATCAACTCGATGATGTGGCAGGGCAAGCGCTCGACCGCCGAAGGCATCTTCTACGAAGCTCTGAAGCGCGTGGAATCCAAGGGCGGCGACGAAGCCCTGAAGCTTTTCAAGAAGGCGGTCGAGAACGCGAAACCTTTGCTCGAAGTGAAGACCCGCCGCGTCGGTGGCGCCAACTATCAGGTGCCGGTGGAAGTGAATGCCGACCGCCGGACGTCGCTGGGAATTCGCTGGCTGATTACCTATGCCCGGGCTCGCGGCGAAAAAGGCATGGTCGACAAGTTGACCAACGAATTGCTGGATGCCGCCTCGGGTAAAGGTGCGGCGATTAAGAAAAAAGAAGATGTGCACCGCATGGCGGAAGCCAATAAGGCGTTCGCGCATTACAGATGGTAAGAGATTGAGTCATTGGGAAATTGAGTAATTTAGTAATTGAAGATCAAGAGCGCGAATCATTTTTCAATTACACAATTACTAAATTTCCCAATTACTAAATCAGAACTGAACTGAAGTTGGAGCCCAGAAAGAGTTAATTGTCGTGCCCAGAACAGTCCCATTAGAACGCTGCAGAAACATCGGCATCATGGCCCACATCGATGCCGGCAAGACCACTACGACGGAGCGCATCCTGTTTTATACGGGGCGGACGCACCGCATCGGAGAGGTGCACGAGGGCACGGCCACCATGGACTGGATGGAGCAGGAGCAGGAGCGCGGCATCACGATTACCTCAGCGGCGACGACCTGCACCTGGCGCGACATTCGCATCAATATCATCGATACTCCCGGCCACGTCGATTTCACGGCGGAAGTGGAGCGTTCGCTGCGCGTTCTGGACGGTGCGGTCGCGGTGTTTGACGCGGTGCATGGCGTGCAGCCGCAGTCGGAAAAAGTCTGGCGCCAGGCCGATAAGTACGGCGTCCCGCGCATTTGCTTCATCAACAAGATCGATAAGATGGGCGCCGATTTCGAGCATGCCGTCGATACCATCCGCAAGCGCCTCAGCGCCAAGCCCATCGCGATTCAGATTCCCATCGGCCAGGAAGCGAAGTTTGTCGGCGTCGTTGACCTGATCAACATGAAGGCGATCGTCTGGAAAGACGAAACCATGGGCGCGGAGTACACCACGGAAGAAATTCCCGCGGAGCTGAAAAAGAAGGCCGAAGCCTTCCACGCGCAACTGGTCGAAAGCATCGCCGAAAACGACGACGAAATTCTGCACAAGTTTCTGGAAGGCGAAGAGATTACCGCCGACGAACTGCGGAAGTCGCTGCGCAAGTCGACGATTGCGCTGAAGGTTTTCCCGGTGGTCGTGGGAACGTCGTTCAAGAATAAAGGTGTGCAGCCGCTGCTCGACGCGGTGGTGGACTACTTGCCTTCTCCGCTCGATGTGCCCGAGACGAAAGGGACGAATCCGGACAACGGTGAAGAGATCACGCGCAAGGCCGACGACAAAGAGCCGTTCTCGGCTTTGGCGTTCAAAATCATGGCCGATCCATTCGTCGGTCAGCTTACATTCATTCGCGTCTACTCCGGACAGTTGAAGACTGGCGATTCGGTGCGCAACGTTCGGACAACGAAGACCGAGCGCATCGGGCGCCTGTTGAAGATGCACGCCAACAAGCGAGAAGAGATCAGCGAAATTCTCGCTGGCGACATTTGCGCCGCGGTGGGCATGAAGAACGTGGGCACGGGCGACACGATTTGCGATGAGGATCATCCCATCGCGCTCGAGTCGATCACGTTTGCGGTTCCCGTAATTTCGGTTGCGGTTGAACCAAAGACCAAGGCCGACCAGGAAAAGATGGGCATGGCGCTCAGCCGCCTGGCCCAGGAAGATCCTACGTTTAAAGTTCACACCGATCCTGACAGCGGACAGACCATCATCAGCGGCATGGGCGAGTTGCATCTGGAAATCATCGTCGACCGCATGATGCGCGAGTACAAAGTCGAAGCCAACGTCGGCAAGCCGCAGGTGGCGTATCGCGAAACCATCCGCAAGCACTCCGAAGCGGAAGGCAAATACATTCGGCAGACCGGCGGCAAGGGCCAGTACGGGCACGCCAAGATTTATCTCGACCCGCAACCCGCGGGGACGGGCTACGAGTTCGTCAACGACATTACGGGCGGTTCGGTGCCCAAGGAATTTATTAAGCCGATCGATCAGGGCATTCGCGAGGCACTCGAAGGCGGCATTCTCGCGGGCTATCCCATGGTCGATGTGAAGGCGACGCTATACGACGGCAGCTATCACGATGTCGATTCGAACGAAATGGCGTTCAAGATTGCCGGATCGATGGCGTTCAAAGAAGCGGCGCGCAAGGCTTCGCCGGTGTTGCTCGAGCCGGTGATGGCGGTCGAAGTGGTCACTCCGGAAGATTATGCGGGCGTGATCATGGGCGACCTGAGTTCGCGCCGCGGACGCATCGAAGGCATGGAACATCGCGCCGGTTCGCAGGTGATTAAGGCGATCGTTCCTTTGGCGGAAATGTTCGGTTATGCCACTCACATGCGTTCGTCAACGCAGGGCCGCGCCGAATACTCGATGCACTTTGCCCGCTATGAGGAGGCTCCGCGGTCGGTAGCGGAGGAAATCATCGCCAAGGTGCAGGGCACTGCGAAGTAGGTGAGCTGTATGTCGACAGAAGGTTTCAAGATTTTCGTTTCGGATTTAAGTAGTTCTGCTGAAGAGTGGAAGCAGGCGCTGAGTGCGAGTGATTCAGAGCTGCCAGAGCTCACCGATGAGCAAAAGAAGTGGGTCAGGCGCTTTGGGGTCGCCGAAAAGGAATATGCACGGGGCGTGCTGGCTGGGACGCTTGGGCAGGAGCGCACGAAGAACAAAGGTAAAGCTCTTGGACGCCTAGCGGAAGAAATTCTTGAAGTTCTCGGTACTCAGTATAAGCTCGTTGCCGTTCTATGGCAGGGCTCGCGCTTGCGTTGGCTGCTTCGCATTGAGGCTCCTGAGCGGATTTACGGTGTTCCGGTCAGCTTTGAAATGGCTGACGATGTCTTGGAGTCGGGCATTCTAACGCAGTTGGAAAATCTGAAGACTGTCGTTTTTGCGGGAGTAGGCAGGAGCGATCGTATTGTGAATCGCACCTGAGATGGATTTGCGCAAAAAGTACGTCCTTTTTCGGTTGAGTTGGCGAGGCCGACGAGAACTCAAGGGCATCGAATTCTTCGCGGATAAAAAGTTCTTTGAAGCGAGAGTCGTGAGTCAGGATACCATCGGCGTTTGGATTCAGCCGGCGGAGGTTGAACCGGCACCGACCGAACTTCTGAAGTGGGAATATATTGCTGCTGCGACGGTTCATTATCAGGAAGAGCCTGAGATTCCGGAGCTATGAGGAGCACGAAGGAAAATGGCGAAAGAAAAATTTGATCGGACTAAACCGCACTGCAACGTGGGGACGATTGGTCACATCGACCACGGCAAGACCACGTTGACGGCGGCCATCACCAAGGTTTTGTCGAAGCACAATCCGAACATCAAGTTTCGGTCGTTCGATTCGATCGACAACGCGCCGGAAGAAAAGGCGCGCGGCATCACGATCGCCACGGCGCACGTCGAGTATGAGACGGCGAAGCGGCACTACGCGCACGTCGATTGCCCGGGCCACGCCGACTACATCAAGAACATGATCACGGGCGCGGCGCAGATGGATGGCGGCATTCTGGTGGTGGCGGCGACCGAC